>JAJXTD010000008.1 GCA_021784035.1 Actinomycetes bacterium
GCTCCGTCAGTGCCATGTCGTCTCTCTCGCTCGTCTCGTGTGTCGCGGGCCTAACGGCCCATGATCCGCTCGTGCCGTCTGCCCATCACCGGTCGACCCCGCCCAGGACGGGGTCGATCGAGGCGATGGCGCCGACGACGTCGGCGACCTGGCCGCCCTCGCACATCGCCGCGGTGGCCTGCAGGTTGTTGAACGACGGGTCGCGGAAGTGCACGCGGTAGGGGCGGGTGCCCCCGTCGCTGACGATGTGCACGCCCACCTCGCCGCGGGGCGCCTCGATAGCGGCGTAGACCTGGCCGGCGGGGACGTGGAACCCCTCGGTGACCAGCTTGAAGTGGTGGATCAGCGCCTCCATCGACTCGCCCATGATGTGGCGGATGTGCTCGAGGGAGTTGCCCTGGCCGTCGGCGCCGATGGACAGCTGCGCGGGCCAGGCGATCTTCTTGTCCGCGACCATCACCGGGCCGGGCTCGAGCATGTCGAGGGCCTGCTCGAGGATGCGCATCGACTGGTTGATCTCCTCGAGGCGGATGAGGAACCGGCCGTAGACGTCGCAGGTGTCGGTGGTGGGCACGTCGAAGTCGAACTTCTCGTAGCCGAAGTACGGCTGGGACTTGCGCAGGTCGTGCGGCAGGCCGGCCGAGCGCAGCACCGGGCCGGTGATGCCCAGGGCCATGCACCCGGCGAGGTCGAGGTAGCCGATGCCCGAGGTGCGGTCCTTCCAGACGCCGTTGTCCACGAGCATCTGCGGCACGCCGTCGAGCTGCTTGGGCAGCTGGCGCAGCACCGCGCGGATCCGGTCGGCGCCGCCCTCGGGCATGTCCTGCGCGACGCCCCCGGGGCGGATGTACGCGTGGTTCATCCGCAGGCCGGTGATCATCTCGAGCATGTCGAGCACGAGCTCGCGGTCGCGGAAGCCGTTGGTCATCGCGGTGAGGGCGCCCATCTCCATGCCGCCCGTGGCCACGGCCACGAGGTGCGAGGAGATGCGGTTGAGCTCGAGGGTGATGATCCGCATGAGCTGGGCACGCGGCGGCACGTCGTCGACGATGCCGAGCAGCTTCTCGACGCCGAGGCAGTAGGCCGCCTCGTTCGCGATCGGCGCGAGGTAGTCCATCCGCGTGACGTAGGCGACGGCCTGCGTCCAGGTGCGGTACTCGAGGTTCTTCTCGATGCCGGTGTGCAGGTAGCCGATGCCGCAGCGGGCCTCCGTGACGGTCTCGCCCTGCAGCTCGAGGATGAGCCGGAGCACGCCGTGGGTCGACGGGTGCTGCGGGCCCATGTTGACGACGACGCGTTCCTTCTCCCCCTCCGGGGCCGCGAGCACGCTGTCCCAGTCGCCGCCGACGACGGTGTAGACGCGGCCCTCGGTGGTGTCGTAGGCGCCGGCGTACGCGTCGGCCGGTGACGGGCCGCCGGCCGGACCGCCCTCGTCGTAGTCGGCCTCGTAGGTGACCTCGTTCATGAGTACGACCTCCGCTCGTCGGGCGGCGGGATCGTCGCGCCCTTGTACTCGACCGGGACTCCGCCCAGCGGGTAGTCCTTGCGCTGCGGGTGCCCCGCCCAGTCGTCCGGCATGAGGATGCGGGTCAGACCGGGGTGTCCGTCGAAGACGATGCCGAACATGTCGAACGTCTCGCGCTCGTGCCAGTCGTCGGCCGGGTAGACCGAGACGATGCTCGGCACGTGCGGGTGCGCGTCGGGCGCCGAGACCTCCACGCGCACGCGGCGGTTGTGCGTGACCGACAGGAAGTGCCAGACGGCGTGCAGCTCGCGGCCGGCCTGGTGGGGGTAGTGGACGCCGGAGACGCCGGTGCAGACCTCGAACCGCAGCGCCGGCTCGTCACGCAGGCGACGGACGAACGCGAGCAGGTGCTCCGCACGCACGTGGAACGTGATCTCGCCACGGTCGACGACGACCGCCTCGACCGCGACGTCCAGGGACAGGCCGTCCTCCTGCAGCGCGAGGTCGAGCTCGTCCGCGACCTCGTCGAACCACCCGCCGAACGGGCGGACCGACGGCGCGGGCAGCTCGATCGTGCGGACCAGGCCGCCGTAGCCGGACGTGTCGCCGGCGCCGGACACCCCGAACATGCCGGTGCGCACGTCGACGACGGGCAGGGTCGGGGCGCCGGCAGGGACGACGTCGAGAGCCGCGTCGGCGCCTGGGGTCTCGGGGGAGTCGCTCACCGCAGCAGGCCCTTCATCGCCGAGGTCGGCTCCGCCACGAGGGCCGCCGCCTCGAGCTCGGTGATCTCGTTCTGGCGGTTGACGCCGAGCTTGGTCGCCTGGACCTGCTCGTGCAGCTTGAGGATCGCGTCGAGGAGCATCTCGGGGCGCGGCGGGCAGCCGGGGAGGTAGATGTCGACAGGCACGATGTGGTCGACACCCTGGACGATCGCGTAGTTGTTGAACATGCCGCCGCTCGACGCACAGACGCCCATGGCGAGCACCCACTTGGGCTCGGGCATCTGGTCGTAGATCTGGCGCAGCACCGGTGCCATCTTCTGGCTGAGCCGGCCGGCCACGATCATGAGGTCGGCCTGTCGCGGCGAGGGGCGGAAGACCTCCATGCCGAAGCGGGCGAGGTCGAAGCGGCCCGCGCCGGTCGACATCATCTCGATCGAGCAGCAGGCCAGCCCGAACGTCGCGGGCCACATCGAGTGCGACCGGGCGGCGCCCGCGAGCTTCTCGACGGTCGTCAGCAGCACGCCGCTGGGGAGGCTCTCCTCGAGTCCCATGGGTCTAGCCCTCCAGTCCGTCTACGGGTGGTCGCTGCGCGGCGTTCGTCCGTGGGCTCAGTCCCACTCCAGCCCACCCCGTCGCCAGACATAGCCGTAGACCACGAGCACGGTGACGATGAACAGCACCATCTCGACGAGACCGAACAGCCGCAGCTGGTCGAACGCGACCGCGAACGGGTAGAGGAACACGATCTCGATGTCGAACACGATGAACAGCATCGCCGTCAGGTAGTACTTGATCGGGAACCTGCCGCCGCCCATCGGCTGCGGGGTCGGCTCGATGCCGCACTCGTACGCGTCGAGCTTGGCCCGGTTGTAGCGACGGGGACCCAGGAACGTCGGCGCGGCGACCGAGAACGCACCGAAGGCGGCCCCGAGGATGCCGAGGACCAGGATCGGCAGGTAGACCTGGCCCATGTCGGTGCCCCTTCCGTCGGTGAGACCGTCGCGATCCTAGTCGTGCCGGACTCGTGAAGTAGTGGTGGCGGGTGGTGCTCCCGCCCCGGTTCAGGCAGCGGGCGCCACCTTCGCCAGGGCGTTGACGATCCGGTCGGTCCAGTCGCCGCCGCGCGGGTCCCGGAGGTTCGACAGGGTCGTCATGGTCAGCTTCATGAGCAGGGGCCGGGACAGGCCCTTCTGCGTGGCGAGCCGCATGATCTCGGGGTTCCCGATGAGCTTCACGAAGACGCGGCCCATCGTGTAGTAGCCGCCGTACTCCTGCTTGAGCAGGCGCGGGTAGTCGGCGAGCGCCTTCTCCCGGGAGTCGGCCGTCGGGCGGCGCAGCGCCTGGGCCATGACGTCGGCGGCGAGCGCACCGGACTCCATCGCGTAGGCGATGCCCTCCCCGTTGAACGGGTTGACCATGCCGGCCGAGTCACCGACGAGCAGCAGGCCGTCGGCATAGTGCGGCTTGCGGTTGAACGCCATGGGCAGCGCCGCGCCCCGGATCGGCTCGACCCGGGACTCCTCGGAGAACCCGTAGGAGGCGTCGGCCCGGTCGACCCAGCGCTGCATGAGCGCCTTGTAGTCGACCTTCCCGAAGGCCGGGCTCGAGTCGAGGATCCCGAGGCCGACGTTCACCGTGCCGTCGCCGAGGCCGAAGATCCAGCCGTAGCCGGGGAGAAGCTTGTCGCCGTCCCACAGCTCGAGGTGGCTCTCCAGCCACTCGTCGTGCGTGAAGGCCTCGCTGCGGTAGTAGGTGCGGACCGCGACGCCCATCGGGCGGTTCTCCAGCCGTTCGCGGCCGGCGGCGACGGACAGCCGGCTGGAGTTGCCGTCGGCCGCGACCACGAGCGGGGCGCGGTAGGTGACCTCGCCGTGCTTCGTGCCGTCGGCGTCGGCGGTCCGCGCGGTGACCCCGACGATCCGGCCGGAGCGCTCGTCGCGGACCGGGCCGGTCACGTTGGTGCGCTCGAGCAGCCGCGCGCCGGCCTTCTCGGCCTGGCGGGCGAGGATCTCGTCGAAGTCCTTGCGGGTGCGGGTGAGGCCGTAGTCGGGGAACGTGGCCAGGTCCGGCCAGCGCATCTCCAGCCGGTGGCCGCCGCCGATGATCCGCAGCCCGACGTTGCGGGCCCAGCCCGCCTCGGGGCCGGTGTCGATGCCCATCTCGACGAGCTGCTTCACCGCGCGCGGGGTGAGGCCGTCGCCGCAGACCTTCTCCCGCGGGAAGGCGGTCTTCTCCAGGACGAGGACGTCGAGCCCGCGCTGGGCGAGGTGGAAGGCAGTCGCGGACCCGGCAGGGCCGGCGCCGACGACGATGACGTCGGCGTCGTACGCCGGTGGTGGTGTCGTGGTCACGGCTGAAGGATCCTCGGGGTCCGGACGGCGCGCGCGTGCGCTTGTGAAAACCTTCACGAAGGCGCTCCTACCCTACCCCCGCTCCCGGGATGCCCGGCACCGGGTTGGCCCCGCTCCTGCCCCTCCCCTCCGGTCCGGCGCCGCCCCCGGACGCCGTCGGACCGGGGAGACGTTCGCCACGTCGGGCTCCCGTCGGGCTGCCGAGCCGACCACCTGCCCCTAGCCTGGTCGGGTGTCCACCGCGCTCGTCGCCGCGCCCGCGCCTCCGGCGACGGTCCGGACGGTCGCCCTGCCCGAGCACCTGTCCCACCGGCCGCTGCTGTCGCTCCTGCCCCGTGGCGTCGCGTCGACGTCGTGGGTGAGCACCGACGAGGTCGGGGCGGACAGCGGTCTCGTGGGCTGGGGCGAGGCCACGCGCGCCGAGTTCGGTGGCGCGGAGCGCTTCTCCCGCGCCCAGCGCTGGTGGGCCCGCTACCTGGCCGACGCCGACGTCGTCGACGAGGTCGGCGTACCCGGCACGGGCCCGGTCGCGTTCGCGTCGTTCGCGTTCGACCCGACCCCGGGCAGGTCCGTCGCCGTCGTCCCCTCGGTCGTGGTCGGGCGCCGTGACGGCGTCACCTGGCTGACCGTCGTCGCCGGGAGCCCGCGCGAGGCCCGGCTCGCGGTCGAGGAGACGGTGGCCGCCCTCGGCCACCCGACGGCCGTCCCCGAGGCGCCCCGTGGCGTCGCCTACTCGGAGGGCTCGCTGCCGGTGACCGACTGGCAGGCCGCCGTCCGCGAGGCCGTCCGGCGGATCGACGACGGCGAGCTGGACAAGGTGGTCCTCGCGCGCGACGTCGTGGTCACGACCGACGCACCTGTCGACACGCGCTACCTGCTCACCCACCTCGCCGCGCGGTACCCGTCGTGCTGGACGTTCTCCGTCGACGGGCTGCTCGGCGCGACGCCGGAGATGCTCGTGCGCCGGATCGGCGACACGGTCACCTCCCGCGTCCTCGCCGGCACCATGCGCCGCTCGTCGGACGCGTCGTCGGACGCCTCGCTGGCCTCGGCGCTGCTCGACTCGGCGAAGGACCACGCCGAGCACGAGTACGCCGTCCAGTCCGTCGCCCTGGCGCTGGCCGCCCACTGCACCGACCTCGACGTCCCGGCCACGCCGCGGCTGCTGCGCCTCGCCAACGTCCAGCACCTGGCCACCGACGTGTCCGGCGTACTCGCCGACGGCGCTCCGGTGCTCGCTCTCGCGGCGTCGCTGCACCCGACCGCGGCGGTGTGCGGCACCCCGACCGAGCGCGCCCTCGCGGTGATCCGCGAGCTCGAGGGCATGGACCGCGGCCGCTACGCCGGCCCGGTCGGCTGGGTCGACTCCCGCGGCGACGGCGAGTTCGGCATCGCCCTGCGCTGCGGGTCGGTCGAGGCCGAGGACCGGCTGCGGCTCTACGCCGGCTGCGGCCTCGTCTCCGGCTCGGACGCCGACGCCGAGCTCGCCGAGACGCAGGCCAAGCTCGTCGCGATGCGCGACGCCCTCGAGCCGGACTGAGCCGGACCGTCCCGGCACGGATCGCGAGTTACACGTCTTACCGACCTGTTCGCCCGGGTGGACCGGTCGGTCCGAGGTGTAACTCGCGGCTGGGCCGGGTCAGGGCAGGAGGCCGCGCTGGGTGAAGGCCTGGCGCACGGTGTTCGCCACCCCTGCGTTGTACAGGCGCCGGGCGGTGTCGACGGTGGTCTGGGCGGCCGCGGCGAACGTGGTGTCTGCGGTGAAGCCGAACTGCGCGTCGATGATCACGCGGCTCGCCCTCGTGTCACCGAGCGCGCCCCGGATCGCCCACAGGGCGCTCGACCAGATCTCGCCGTCGGCGTGCACCTCGCCCACGGCGTCGGCGGGGTAGACCTTCGTGCCGTCGAGGCGGCGCAGGCAGTGCGGCGTCGTCCTCGTGTACGACGTCGAGTCCCAGTCGGCGACGCACGCCGGGTCGCCGAGCGCGCCGGACCCGGCGGCCCACTCGCTCACCGCCACGGCGAGGTAGTCGCTGAAGCCCTCGCCGATCGAGCCGGACTGCAGGTTCGTGCCGAAGCCGGGGACCTGCGAGTCCTGCACCGAGTGGCCGTACTCGTGGACGATCACCTCGCCGTCCTCGGCGTCGTCGACGCCGCCCTTGCCCAGCGTGATGTCGGCCTTGGTGTCGCGGAAGAACGAGTTGTCGCCGCCGTACTGGTTGATCCGCAGCTCGATCTGCCGGTCGTTCACCGCAGGCAAGGCGCTGCCGAAGCCGAGGCTCTGCAGGTAGTGCTGCGCGGTTGTCACCCAGTAGTAGCCCATCACCTGCTCGAACTGGTCGGCGTCGCGGTGGTACGCCGGCAGCGACGGGCCCGTCACCGCGACCGCCGTCCCGGTCTCGCTCCTGACCCGCACGTACCGTCCGGACAGCGTCCCGCTGCCGTCGAGGTCGGTGAGCGTGACCTGGTGGTAGGCGGGCGCGAGCGCGGCGTAGTCCGTGTCCTTGCGGTCGGTCAGGGTCTCGTCGCCGGTCGACTGCACCGGGTTGGGGAAGAAGACGGTCGCCGCGACGTCCTGGCCGGCCGCCTCCGGCGCCGCCTGCACCGGGGTCGCGCCCGCGGCCACTCCCGTGGCGGCGCACAGGCCGATCGTGGAGACGAGCGCGGTGATCCGACGTGCGCGGCGCGACGACATGGGTCCCCCTGTGTCCTTCGGGCGCACCGGACGCGCCCCTCGCCAACGTAGGGTCCCGTCCGGACGCAGGTCAACGCCACGCGAGTTACACCTCGGACCGACATGTTCGACCCGGTGAACCGGTCGGTCCGAGGTGTAACTCGAGCCCTCAGGCCTCGGGGGCGGCGTCGGCGGCGAGGTCGGCCAGCGCGGCGGAGACGTCGGCCTGGACGTCGCGCAGCAGCGCCGCCTCCGCCCCGCGGTCGCCGACCTTCGCGACGATGACGCGCACGCTCCCCCGCGCCGTCGCCTCGTCGAGCGCGTGGACGAGGCCGGTGACGTCGTCGACGACGGTGACGTCGTCGACGGCCGCGGCCCGCGCCACGGCCGCGAGGTCGAGACCGAGCGGGGTGCCGAAGACCCGCTCGAAGTGCTCGGTGCCCGCCTGCTCGAGCTGCCCGAAGATCCCGCCGCCGTCGTTGTCGACGACGACGATCACGAGGTCCGGGCGCGGCTCGTCGTCGCCGACGAGCAGGCCGTTGTGGTCGTGCAGGAACGCGAGGTCGCCGAGCAGTGCGTACGCCGTGCCGCCCGTGACGCTGATGACCTCGGCGCCGCCCTCGTCGTCGACGCTGACCGCGGTGCGCGTCGACTGGTGCGCGAGCGCCGCGCCCCACGCCGTCGAGACGAGCCCGTCGATGCCCGAGGTGCCGCGGTTGCCGACGACGTACGGCGCGTCCTCGGACTCGCGCACGCGGGCGAACGCCTCGAGGTGCCGGACCGGCCACGACGCCGCGGCGAGCAGCAGGGCGCTGGAGTCGAGCACGTCCCAGAGCGTGCGGGCGACGTCGGGGCCGGTGAGGCCCGCGGCGTCGTCGAGCCGCTTGGACACCGCGGCCGCGGCGCGGGCGTCGGCGGCGAGCCACGAGTCGAGCCAGGCGTCGTCGTAGTCCTCGTAGGCCCCCGGTGGCTCGGGCACGACGGACACGAACAGGGTGGCATTGCGGGTCGGGTCCGGGCGGCGGACGGCGGCGCGCTCGTCGGCCACCACCACCAACGGCGCCTCGCGGACCATCCGCAGCACCGACCGCGACAGGCCGGGGGTGCCCACGCACACGACGATCTCGGGCCGGTGCGCGGCGGCGAACGCGTCGTCGGCGAGCAGCAGCGGCCCGTGGGCGAGCGCGGTGTCGCCGGACCGCGCGTTGCCGCTCGGCTCGCTGAGCAGCGGCCAGCCGCACGCCTCCGCGAGCGCGATCGCGGCGTCGCTGGTCTCGACGTCGGCCACGTCGCCGACCACGACGACCCCACGGGTCGGGACGACGTGGTCGAGGTCGGTCTCCGGGCCGGAGAGCAGCGCGAGGATCTCGTCGAGCGGCTGCGCCGCCGCCATGCCGAGGCGGGCGTCCACCGCGACCGGCACGCGCTCGGCCGGCTCGGTTCCCAGCGGGGCGAGACCGAGCGGCTCGACCCAGGTCTCGTCGGCGTCGGGCACGAGCGGCTCGCGGAACGCGACGTTGAGGTGCACCGGGCCCGAGTCGGCCACCTCGGTGGCGACCGCCACGGCCCGGGCGACGACCGAGCGCCAGTAGCGGACCTGGCCCGCGCGCGGCTCCGCGACCGCGACCTCGTGCGACCACCGCACGCCGCTGCCGAAGAACCGCGCCTGGTCGATCGTCTGGCTGGCCCCTGTGTCGCGCAGCTCGGCGGGGCGGTCGGCGGTGACGACGATGACCGGCACGTCGGCGTAGGACGCCTCGACGACCGCCGGCGCGAGGTTCGCGACGGCCGTGCCGCTCGTGACGACGACGGCCACCGGCTCGCGGGCGACCTTCGCGAGGCCGAGCGCGAGGAAGCCGGCGCTGCGCTCGTCGATACGGACGTGCAGGCGCAGGTCGCCGCGCGCGTCCGCGTCGGCCAGGGCGATGGCCAGCGCCGCGCTCCGGCTGCCGGGCGCGAGCACGACCTCGGTGACACCGTTGGCCACGAGCTCGTCGACGAGGACCCGGGCCATCGCGGTGGACGGGTTCACGACCGCTCCCCCAGCACGTCGAGGCACCGGCCGAGCCGGTCGAGCCACCACCGGGCCCGCGACCCGTCGACGCGGGACCGGGCCTCGGACAGCCGCGTCGGATCGGGGGCGTGGCGCACGACCGACAGTCTGCCGTCCCGCGGCAGGGCCGTCTGCCCGGTCAGGTCGGCCGCGAGCAGCCGCCCCGTACCGAAGCCGCAGGCGTACGGCGCGTCCGGCAGCGCGGCGGCGAGCGCGAGGCCGGCCGAGAGCCCCACGGTCGAGTCGAGCGCGCCGCTGACCGTCACGGGGAGCCCCACCGCCTCCGCCACGGCGAGCGAGCGGCGTACGCCGCCCATCGGGACGGCCTTGAGCACGAGGACGTCGGCCGCCGCGCGCACGCGGTCGGCGAGGTCGCCGGCGGCGTCCGCGGCGAGGCGCACGCCCTCGTCGACGGCGAGGCGCACCTCGGTGCGGCCCCGCAGCGCCGCCATGTCCTCGAGCGTCGCGCACGGCTGCTCGGCGTACTCGAGGCCCTCGGCGATGTCGTCGAGCACGGCCAGCCGGACGGCTGCCTCGTCGACCGTCCAGGCGCCGTTGACGTCGACGCGCACGCGGCCACCCGCCGCCCCGCAGTCGTCGAGCGCGGCGCGCACGGCGGCCACCCGGGCGACGTCCTCGGCGAACGCCTGGCCGCGCTCGCCGACCTTGACCTTCACCGTCGTGCAGCCGTCGGCCGTGACGGCGTCGACGACGAGCCGCGTGACCGTCCCGGGGTCGAGCGCCGGGACGATCGCGTTGACCTCGACGCTGTCGCGGCGCGGTGCGGGCCAGTCGTCCCGGGCCGCCTCGAGCGCCCCCTCGAGCCAGCGGGCGGCCGTGGTGTCGTCGTACTCCGGGAAGGGCGCCCACTCGCCCCACGTCCCGCCGACCCGCAGCAGCACCCCCTCGCGCAGCTCGGTGCCGCGGAAGCGGCGGGACAGCGGGAGGGCGAACGGGACCGCGTCGTCGACGCTCATCCGAGACCCGACACGAACGCGCACCACAGCGCCTTGGCCCGCTGGAGCAGCGTGGGCGCCGGCTCGTCCGGCGCGGCGGCCGACCCGCCGCTCGCGGGGTCCGTCGGCGGGCGTCGTGCGGCGTCGTCCTCGGCGCGCGGGTCCCCCGAGGGGGACGGGCCCGGCCCGGGCCGGGTCGTCATGACCGCACCGCGCGCGTCGGGAGCGGGTGACGGGTGCGCGGGTCCATCGGCGTCCTCCGTCCGGACCGGCCCGGCCGGCGGCGCGGGCTCGCGCCGCGCGGGGTGGGGCGCGCTCATCGGCCAGCCTAGGCTGCGGGACGTGAGCGGGCAGGACGGGGACGGCGGGGCGCCGCGGGGCGCCGGCCGCCCCGTGCGGCTCCTCGAGGTCGTGCCCGGGCTAGCCGGGGCGGCCACCCTCCTCGCTTCGCTTCCCGACGCCCTCGCCGGTGCCGGGCCCGCGCTCGGTGTCGCGCCCGCGGGGGACGACACCGCCGCCGCGCGTGCCCGCGACGCCGTCGTCGGCGGCGGTCGCGGCGAGGGGGCCAGGACGGTCGCTGCCGACGTCGCCGTCGTCCTCGCGACGAGCGGGTCCACCGGCCGGCCCCGAGGCGTGCAGCTCCCCGCCGCGGCGCTCCTGGCCTCCGCCCGCGCGACGTACGCCCGGCTCGGCGGCCCCGGGGCCTGGCTGCTGGCGCTGCCCGTGACGGGGGTCGGCGGGCTGCAGGTCCTCGTGCGCTCGCTCGTCGCCGAGGTCGAGCCGCTCGTGCTCGCGTCGGTCGGCGGTGCCGGCCGCTTCGACCCGCGCGAGTTCGCCGACCTCACGTGGCGCCTCGACCCGTCGCTGCCGGCGTACACCTCGATCGTGCCGGCCCAGGCCGCGCGGCTCCTCGCCGACGAGGCAGGTCTCGCCGCGCTGCGGGCGTACGAGGCCGTGCTGCTCGGCGGGGCACGAACGCCACCGGCGCTGCTGGCCCGGCTGCGCGAGCACCACGTGGCCGCCGTCACGACGTACGGCATGACCGAGACCTGCGGTGGGGCGGTGTACGACGGCCGTCCGCTCGACGGGGTCGGCGTACGCGTCCTGGACCCCGACGAGCGGGGCGTCGGGCGCCTCGCCCTCACCGGCCCGACGATCGCGCGCGGCTACCTCGGCGACGACGGGCTCACCCGCGCCACGTTCGTCGACGGCGCGCACCTGACGGGCGACCTCGGCCGCGTGACCGACGGCGTGGTCGAGGTGCTCGGCCGGCTCGACGACGTCGTGCAGGTCGGCGGCGTCAACGTCGCCGTGCAGGCCGTCGAGGACCTGCTCCTGTCGGTCAACCGCGACGCGTGCGTGCTCGCCGCACCCGACGACGAGTGGGGCCACCGGCTGACGGCGTACGTCGTGGACCCGGCCGACGGCGGCGAGGTGGCGACCGACGCGGCGCTGGCCGCGCTGGTGGCCGACCGTCTCGGCCGAGCCGCCGTACCCCGCACCTGGGTGCGGCTGGACGCGATCCCCCACCTCCCCAACGGCAAGCCCGACCGCGAGTCGCTGCGCCGGCTCGGCTGAGGCGCGCCCGGCTCCAGCGGGGGGCCGCAGGTGCGTCCCGCTCCCCTGCGGCCCGTCCATCGACGCCGGCGGGGCACCGTCATGCGGATCCGGCCCGGCCTGACAGACTCGGGCGTTGTGGCGACCGTCGGGCAGTGGGTGCAGGGCGCGCGGCCGCGGACGCTGCCGGCGGCGGTCGCGCCGGTGCTCGTGGGCACGGCCGTGGCGTACTACTCCCTCGCCGACGTGCTGCGGTCCCACGGCTGGTTCGCCTACTCCCCGCTCGTCGCGGACCCGGGCCCCGTCCCCGCCAGCGGCGTGTTCGGGACGCAGCTCGGCGTCGGGCAGATCCCCGAGCTGGTCGCCGACCACGCCAGCCTGACCTACGGCGCACTGGCCGTGCGCGCGCTGCTCGCGCTCGTCGTCGCCCTCGCGCTGCAGGTCGGGGTCAACTACGCCAACGACTACAGCGACGGCATCCGCGGCACCGACGACGCCCGGGTCGGCCCGGTGCGCCTCGTCGGCCAGGGCCTCGCCGCACCGCGGCAGGTCAAGCTCGCCGCGTTCGCGTCCTTCGGTGTCGCCGCGCTCGCCGGCCTCGTCCTCGTGCTCGTCACGCAGGCGTGGTGGCTCGTGCTCGTCGGCCTCGCGGCCATCGTCGCGGCCTGGCTCTACACCGGCGGGCCGCGGCCCTACGGCTACGCCGGGCTCGGCGAGCTGTTCGTGTTCGTGTTCTTCGGGCCCGTCGCGGTCGTGGGGTCGGCGTACGTCCAGACCCTGCAGGTCACGTGGCTCGCGGTGGCCGGCGGCGTCGCCTGCGGCGCGCTGTCGGTCGCGATCCTGCTCGCGAACAACCTGCGCGACATCCCCACCGACACCGTGGCGGGCAAGCACACGCTCGCCGTCCGCCTCGGCGACCGCGGGACGCGTACGGCGTACGCCGTCACGGTCGCGACGCCGTACGTCGTCGTGCTGGCCGTCGCTGCCGGCGGGGTGCCCTGGGCGCTCGTGGCGCTCGCGTCGCTGCCCCTGGCCGTGCGGCCGATCCGCGTCGTGCGCTCGGGCGCCGTCGGCCGCGAACTCGTCCGGGTGCTCGCCGGCACCGGGAGACTGCTGCTCGGCTACTCCGTCTCCCTCGGCCTCGGCCTCGTCGTGGCGGCCCTCGTCGGGTAGCCGCGTCCTCAGCGGGAGGGCGGGGCGGCGTCGTCGCCGGCCCGGGCCGGCGGCGGATCGCCGAGGTCGTCCAGGTCGTCGAGGTCGTCGTCCTCGGCCCGGGCGGTGGCGTCGATCCGGGCGTTGACGCCCTTGACCGCCGTCGTGATGCCGAGCACGGCCCCCTCGCGCGGGCGGGTCAGCGCGAACGCCGAGACCACGCCCGAGACCAGGAACGCGAACAGCAGCAGCCACACGCCGCGCAGCCCCACCAGGTAGAGCACGGTCCCGACCGCCGCGAGCATCGCGAGGCGCAGCAGCGTGTAGACGACCACCGGGTGCTGGCGGGCGAGCGGGCCGGCACCGGCCTCGGGGGCGTCGACCGCGGCGGCGTCGGGTGCGGCCGGCTCGGCCGGCTCGGGGCTGCTGGCGGGATCGGTCACGCGCACCACGGTACGTCGCGCCCGCGGGCGCCGGGGGCACGGCCCCCCGCGGCGGAGCGGGTCAGTGCCCGTCCTCGGCGCTCTCCGGGTCGCGGCCCTCGGCGGCCGTCGGACCCTCCCGGCGGTCGCGGCGATCGCGGCGGTCACGCATCTTGCGCGACCACTCGTCGTCGGCGAGCTTGCGCAGGAACGTCGGGTCGTCGTCGGGCGCGACCGGCGCGCGCGAGCGGCGGGGCAGGACCCGGGCGACGGAGCCGCCCGGCACCCCCGAGGGCTCCCGGGCCGGCCGGCCGGCGAGCAGCCACGCCACCGCGCCGAGGAACGGGACCAGCACGATGACGACCAGCCAGACCCACTTGGGCAGCGCGCGCGTCAGGGCTCCGGGGATGAGCAGGCAGTCGATGAACGCGTACAGCGTCACGACGACGGGGACCGCGTAGAGCAGGAACCTCGCCATGCCCGTCACCTCCCGTTGCCGACCGACACCATGAGAGTACGTCGGACTCGGGAAGTGCGCCGCCGGTGGGCGGCGCCGACGTCGTCAGACGCCGGCGTAGGAGTGCAGGCCGGTGATGAGGATGTTCACGCCGAAGTAGTTGAACAGGAAGCATCCGAACGCGACGAGCGCGATGATCGCGGCCTTGCGGCCCTTCCAGCCCACGGTCGCGCGGGCGTGGAGGTAGGCGGCGTAGGCGACCCAGGTGATGAACGCCCAGGTCTCCTTCGGGTCCCAGCCCCAGTAGCGGCCCCAGGCGTTCTCCGCCCAGATCGCGCCGGCGACGATCGCGAACGTCCACAGCGGGAACATGAACGCGTGGATCCGGTAGGCCATCGCGTCGAGCCGGGGCGACTCGGGCAGGCGGCGGGCCAGCCAGTCGAGGCGGTAGGGCCGGCCCAGCCGCGCGCGGCGCTCCCCCGCGTCGGCCACGAGGAACAGCAGCGTCACCGCGGCGCCGACCGCGAAGGCACCCCCGCAGATCATCGCCGCGGAGACGTGGATCACGAGCCAGTAGGACTTGAGCGCGGGGACGAGCTGCTCGGCGTCGGTGTAGAGGAACGTCATCGCCGCACCGAGCGTGAGCAGCACCGGTGTCACGACGAAGACGCCGAGCCAGCGCACGTCACGGCGCAGCGAGATCACGAGGAACGTGGCGGCGACGGCGAACGCGGACGCGGTGGAGAACTCGCACATGTTGCCCCACGGCGCACGCTGCACCGACAGGCCACGCAGCAGCACGCCGACCCCGAGCAGGAGCGTGCCGAGCCAGGTGAGCGACATGCCGATGTTGCCGGCGCGGCGACCGGGCGGCAGCGCCCCGTCGTCCGGGCCGCCCACGGCGATCTCGACCTTCGTCGCGACCGCGACGCCGCCGACGCCCTGCTCCGCCGGCGCGGCGGCCACGGGGACCAGGTCGCGGCCACGCAGGGCCGCGAAGCCGACCGCGAACGCGATCATCGCGATCGTGTAGGCGGCCATGGCGCCGTACACGAGGTAGTTGCTGTACGTCGCCAGCGTCTCGTTGACCGTCACCGGTTCTCCTCTGCGCCCTCGGGCGCGGTCGTCCTCGTGCTGGTGGTCGTACCGATGGCCGCCGCCAGGGCGTCGACATCCTCGGCCACGCTGGCGTGCTCGGACCGGGTCAGGCCCGCGACGTCGACAACGGTAACGCCCCCCGGTTCCGCGGACACGCGGACCCACACCCGGCGGCGGCGGACGAGCAGCGACAGCGCCAGCCCCGTGATCGCGGCGACGGCGGCGAGCAGCGCCAGCTCCTTGCCCGGATCGCTCGCCACGGTGAACGAGGCCCACTGGATGTAGCCGTCGAGGGTGACCGTGCCGTGGCCGCCGGGGAGGGTCCAGGACTCGCCGGGGCGCAGGGCGTCGATGCCGAGGCGGGTCATGCGTGTGGTGTCGAGCTTGTAGACCGACTGCGGCCGCCCGGAGTCCAGGCCGAGGTCCCCGGTCCACGCCGACAGGAAGACGGCCGGGTCGTCCGCGGCGGGGAACGTCGAGTGCGGGCCGAGCGTGCTGTCGACGGCCGCGGTCGGCAGGAAGAAGCCCTGGAGGCCGAGCTGCGGCACGGTGTCGGGGGCCTTCACGACCCCGGTCGAGGTGAAGTTGCCGTCCTGCGGGAGGAACACGACCGAGTCGCGGAAGACGACCTCGCCCTTCGCGTCGCGGACCGTGATCGTCGGGGCGTAGCCGTGCCCGACGAGGAAGACCTTGACGCCGCCGACGACGAGCGGGTCGTTGACCTGGATGTTCTGGGTCGTGGGTGCGGCACCCGGCTCGCTCACGACGCGGACGTCGGCGGAGAACTCGCGCGCCGCCCCGTTCTGCTGGCCGCCGCGCTGGTAGTCCGCGGTGAACTTCGTGAGCGTGAACGCGAACGGCGGGAGGGTGGCGTCGTCGTAGGCCTTGCCCGGCGTGAACGAGTCGAACTGCCCACGGGTGTCGGCGAAGGACGACCCCTCGCGCACGATCACCGTGCCCTTGAAGCCGAACAGCGAGCCGTAGGCGATGGCGACGAGCAGGCCGAGCAGCGCGAGGTGGAAGACCAGGTTGCCGGTCTCGCGGGCGTAGCCCTTCTCCGCGGCGACCGTGCCCGTGCTGCCGTCGTACGAGGTGGTGTCGACGCGCCACCGGGCCTTGCGCAGCCACGCGGCAGCGGCGTCGAGCGACTGCTGCGGGGAGGTGCCCGGGGCGGGCTCGACCCGACGGTGCTCGGGGAGCCGGCCGAGGTTGCGCGGCGCGGCCGGGGGGCGGGAGCGCAGGATCCGCCAGTGCTGCAACGACCGCGGCAGGACGCAACCCGCGAGCGAGACGAACAGCAGCAGGTAGATGGCCGCGAACCAGGGGGCGGAGAAGACGTCGAAGAACCCCAGCCGGTCGAGGATGCGGCCCTTGACCGGGTCGTTCGCGAGGTAGTCGTTGACCCGGATCGGGTTCGTGCCGCGCTGCGGCAGCAGCGACCCCGGCACGGAGGCGAGCGCCAGCAGGAAGAGCAGGATCAGCGCGGTGCGCATGCTCGTGAGCGTGCGCCAGACCCAGCGCAGCCAGCCGGAGACGCCGATGCCGACGGGTGCGGCCGGGTCGGTCTCGACCGGTGCGGTGGAGAAGCTCTGCCGCGCGTCGACCGTCTCCGGCGCGGTGTCGCGGACCTCCGTCACAGGAACACCCCGAAGCCGCCCGCCCAGGAGCGCAGTCCGATGGTGAGGTCGTCCCAGAGCCCGGTGATGAGCAGGAAGCCGATCGCGACGAGCATCGCGCCGCCGATGCGCATGACGAGCAGGCTGTGGCTGCGGACCCAGCCGATCGTGCCCATCGCGCGGCGGAACAGCAGCCCGACGATGACGAACGGCAGGCCGAGGCCGAGGCAGTAGAAGAACGACAGCAGCGCGCCGCGGGCGGCGCTCGCCTCGGTGAACGCGAGCGTCTGGACGGCGCCGAGCGTCGGGCCGATGCAGGGGGTCCAGCCGAGGCCGAACAGCACGCCGAGCATGGGGGCGCCCCACAGCCCGATCTGCGGCAGCTTGTGCACGCGGAACTCGCGCTGGAACCCGGGGACGAGCCCGAGGAACGCCAGGCCGAGCACGATGACCAGCAGGCCGAGGACCTTCGTGATGGTCGCCTGGTACTGCACGAGCGCCTGCCCGAGGGCACCGAAGAGCGCGCCGTAGGACACGAACACGAACGTGAAGCCGAGCACGAACAGCAGCGAGCCGAGGAGCACGCGCCCCTTGGTGCGCACGAGGGTCTCGGTGTCGGCCACGCGCACCGCGCCCGCCGCGGCCGGGGCTCCGGGCGCCGGGGTCGCCGCCGGCCGCTCGCCCGAGAGCTCCGCGCCGGTGAGGCCGGTGATGAACGAGAGGTAGCCGGGCACGAGCGGCAGGACGCACGGCGACAGGAACGACACGACGCCGGCGGCGAACGCGATGGGCGCCGCGAGCAGCAGGGAGCCCGTGGTGACGGTGTCGACGGCGCTCATGTCAGGCCTTCTCGGCGAGGACGGGCTCGATCATGCCGAGCAGCCGCGACCGGTCGACCGCGTCGATCGCACGGGCCGCGACGCGTCCCTCGCGGTCGAGCACGAGGGTGGTCGGGATGGCGCTCGGCGGCAGCTGCCCGGCGAACGCGAGCACGAGGGAGTTGTCCTGGTCGAACATCGACGGGTAGGTGATGTCGAACCGGCGGGTGAACGCCTTCGCGTTGTCCAGCGAGTCCTTGCCGCCGGAGACGATCCCGACGAAGTCGACGCCCTTCGCGTGGGTCTCGTCGTAGACCTGCTGCAGCGCTCCCGCCTCCTCGCGGCACGGCGCGCACCAGGAGGCCCAGAAGTTGACGACGACGACCTTGCCGCGCAGCGACGCGAGGTCGAGACGTGCGCCGTCCAGCGTGGTCCCGGCCACCTTCGGGGCGGGCGCGCGCTCGTCGGGCGAGAGCAGGACGGTCGAGCCGTCGCCGGCGACGAAGCGGGTCGAGCCGTCGGCCGTGCCGGTCGTCGTGCCGCAGCCGGCGAGCGCCAGCGCCGCGAGCGCCAGCGCGGCGACGCGGGCACGGCGGGCGGTCAGGGCGGTCACGGCGGGTCCTCCGGGGGAGAGCTGTCGAGGGGCGGACGTACGGCGAGGGGTCGGGGTTCCGGTGCCGCGGAGCGGCTCCGGCACACCGCTCAGGCTCCCTTCGCCTTCAGGGCCGAGGCGCCGGCCAGCCGCACGAGGTCGGCCGACGGCTCGGTGTAGGTGATGGCCACGAGCGTGTTGTCGTCGAAGGTGAGCGACGTGAGGCTGGCGAGGCCGCACTGCCGCTTGCGCGGGTCGTGCACGAAACGCCGGTTCTCCGCGTCGAGGCGCGCGATCCAGATGGGGAGCTGGTGGCTCACGAGAACGGCCTCGTGCCCGCGCGCCGCGGACCGGGCGGCCGCGACGGCGGCGCGCATGCGGCCGGCCACCTCGCGGTAGGGCTCGCCCCAGCTCGGGGTGAGCGGGTTCCACAGGTGGCGCCACGCCGTCGGGTGCTTGAGCACCCCGTCGCCGACGCCGACCCGCTGGCCCTCGAAGACGTTGTCCGCCTCGATGATGCGGTCGTCGATCGACACCGGGAGACCGTGGCCGGCCGCCACCGGCGCGGCGGTCTGCTGCGCCCGCTCGAGCGGCGAGGAGATGACGGCGGCGACGTCGCGGTCGGCGAGTGCCTCGGCCGCCCGGACGGCCATCCGCTCGCCGAGCTCGGAGAGGCGGAACCCGGGCAGGCGGCCGTAGAGGACGCCGGTGGGGTTCGACACCTCGCCGTGGCGCAGCAGGTGGACGACGGTTCGCGTCCTCACGCGTACTCCTTCGCGATGTCCGGGTGCGCGGCCGCGGCCGCGCGCGCCGCGGCGGGCAGGGCGTCGACGAGCCGGTCCAGCGCGGTGTCGTCGTGCGCGGCCGAGACGAACCAGGCCTCGTACGCGCTCGGCGGCAGGTAGACGCCCCGGTCGAGCATCGCATGGAAGAACGCGGCGTACCGCCAGGCCTCCTGGGTGCGGGCCTCGTCGTAGTCGCGCGGGACCTCGGGGCGGAAGAAGACCGAGAACAGGTTCCCCGCGGTGGACAGCGTGTGGGTGACGCCCTCGGCGGCGAGCGCCTCGGACACGAGCCGGCCGACCTTCGCCGCGGTGGCGTCGAGGCGGGGGTAGAGCTCGGGGGTGCACTGGCGCAGCGTCGCGAGGCCGCAGGCGGCGGCGATCGGGTTCCCGGCCAGCGTGCCGGCCTGGTAGACGGGGCCGGCGGGTGCGAGGTGGGCCATGACGTCGGCACGACCCCCGAACGCGGCGGCGGGCAGGCCGCCGCCCATGACCTTGCCGAACGTCACGAGGTCGGGCGACCACGACGCGTCGGAGCGGGCCTCGAGCTCGAGCCAGCCGCCGCGGGCGACGCGGAACCCGGTCATCACCTCGTCGACGACGAGGAGCGCGCCGTGCGCGTGCGCGATGCGCGCGAGCCCGGCGTTGAAGCCGTCGTGCGGCCCGACGACACCCATGTTGGCCGCGGCGGCCTCCGTGATGACGACGGCGATGTCGTCACCGTGCGCCCCGAACGCGGCCTCGACGGCGGACAGGTCGTTGTAGGGCAGCACGATCGTGTCGTGGGCCTGGGCACCGGTGACTCCGGGGGTGTCCGGGAGCGCGAACGTCGCGAGCCCCGAGCCGGCCGCGGCGAGCAGCGAGTCGACGTGGCCGTGGTAGCAGCCGGCGAACTTGACGACCTTCGACCGACCCGTGACGCCGCGGGCGAGCCGGATCGCGGACATCGTCGCCTCCGTGCCGCTGCTCACCAGCCGCACCTGCTCGACCGCGGGGACGCGCGCGACGATCTCCTCCGCGAGCAGGACCTCGCCGACACCCGGGGTGCCGAAGGAGAACCCACGGGTCGCGGCCGCGCGCACGGCCTCGACGACCTCGGGGTGCGCGTGGCCGAGGATCATCGGACCCCACGAGCACACGAGGTCGAGGTAGTCGCGGCCGTCGGCGTCGGTGATGTACGGGCCGCTGCCCGAGGCCATGAACCGCGGCGTGCCACCGACCGACAGGAACGCGCGCACCGGGGAGTTGACGCCGCCGGGCGTGACGGCCCGGGCGCGGCCGAACAGGGCCTGCGACTCCGGTGCCGCGTCGGCGTAGGTCATGCCTTCCCCTCCACGAGCCAGCGGGCGACCTCGGCCGCCCAGTAGGTGAGCACGATGTCGGCCCCGGCGCGGTGGATCGAGGTGATCGACTCGAGCACCATGCGGTCGCGGTCGATCCAGCCGAACTCGGCGGCCGCCTCGACCATGGCGTACTCCCCCGACACCTGGTAGGCCGCGACGGGGACGTCGACGACGTCGGCGACCTCGCGCAGCACGTCGAGGTAGCTGCCAGCCGGCTTCACCATGACGAGGTCGGCGCCCTCCTCGACGTCGAGGCGCACCTCGCGCATCGACTCGCGCCGGTTGGCCGGGTCCTGCTGGTAGGCGCGCCGGTCGCCGAGCAGCTGGGAGTCGACGGCCTCGCGGAACGGGCCGAAGGCGGCGGACGCGTACTTCGCGGCGTAGGCCAGGACAGCGACGTGCTGGGCGTCCGCGGCGTCGAGGGCCGCCCGGACGACGCCGACCTGGCCGTCCATCATGCCGCTCGTGCCGACGACGTCGGCGCCCGCGTGCGCGAGCGCGACCCCCATGTCGGCGTAGCGCTCGAGCGTCGCGTCGTTGTCGACCTCGCCGGTGCCGGTGAGCACGCCGCAGTGGCCGTGGTCGGTGAACTCGTCGAGGCACAGGTCGGCCATGACGACGACCTCGTCGCCGACCTCGGCGCGGATGTCGGCGATCCCGACGTTGAGGATGCCCCGGGGGTCGGTGGCGCCGGAGCCCACGGCGTCGCGGTGGGCCGGGACGCCGAAGAGCATCACGCCGCCGAGACCGAGCTCCACCGCCTCGCGCGCCGCGGCGCGCAGCGACTCGCGGGAGTGCTGCACGACGCCGGGCAGCGACGAGATCGGGGCCGGCTCGTCGAGGCCCTCGCGCAGGAAGAGCGGGAGGACGAGGGCCGCCGGGTGCAGCCGGGTCTCCGCCACGAGCCGGCGCAGCGCCGGCGTACGCCGGAGCCGTCGGGGTCGCTCGACCGGGAAGGCCATCTCAGGTCGCCTTGCGCCGAGCGGCACCGCGGCGCTTGCTCGGGCGCCAGACCGACTCGCCGGCCTCCGCGGCGGCGAGGCGCAGCGCGTCGCCGTGGGCCGCGAGGGCCTCGGCTAGCGCCGAGACCGACGGGGTCTCGGCGAGGACGTCGACCCGCAGGCCGTGTTCCTCGGCCGTCTTGGCCGTGGCCGGTCCGATGCAGGCGACCACGGTCGACGCGTGCGGCTTGCCGGCGATGCCGACGAGGTTGCGCACGGTGCTCGACGAGGTGAACAGCACGGCGTCGAACCCACCGGTCTTGATCGCCTCGCGGGTCTCGGCCGCCGGCGGAGCCGCGCGCACGGTGCGGTAGGCCGTGACGTCCTCGACCTCCCAGCCGAGGTCGACGAGCCCGGCGACGAGCGTGTCCGTCGCGATGTCGGCGCGCGGCAGGAAGACCCGGTTGATCGGGTCGAAGACCGGGTCGAACTCGGGGAAGTCCTCGAGCAGCCCGGCGCTGCTCTGCTCGCCGCTGGGGACGAGGTCGGGACGGACGCCGAAGGCCGTGAGCGCCGCGGCGGTCTGCTCACCGACGGCCCCCACCTTCAGCCCGGCGAACGCGCGGGCGTCCAGGCCGTACTCGTCGAACTTCTCGCGAACCGCCCGCACGGCGTTGACGCTCGTGAACACCACCCACTGGAAGCGGCCGGACACGAGCCCGGTGATCGCGCGCTCCATCTGCTGCGGCGTGCGCGGCGGCTCGACCGAGATGGTCGGGACCTCGACGCCGACGGCGCCGAAGCGGGTGAGCTGCTCGGAGAGCGCGCCCGCCTGCTCCCGGGTGCGCGGCACGAGCACCCGCCAGCCGAACAGCGGCTTGGTCTCGAACCAGGACAGCTTGTCGCGGGTCGCGACGGTCTCGCCGACGACGACCATGCCCGGCCCGGCCTGCTTGGCTGCCTTGACCGCCGCCGGCAGGTCGCCGAGCGTCGAGGCGATCGTGCGCTGCTCGACCGTCGTACCGCCGCGGGTGATCGCGATGGGCGTGCCGGGCGCGCGCCCGGCGTCGACGAGGGCCCGGGCGACGTCGACGGCGCGGTCCGCACCGTTGAGCACGACCAGGGTCACCCGCGGGTCGGCGTGCTGCGACCAGTCGACGCCCGGGTCGTCGGCGTCGACGACGCGCACCTCGCGCGCCTTGCCACCGAGCAGCGCGATGCCGGCGTAGGCCGGCACGCCGGTGAGGGTGGAGACGCCCGGCGCGATGTCGAAGTGGATCTTGGTCTTCGCGAGCGCCGCGGCCTCGGTCTGCAGCGCGCCGTCGAGGAGGGGGTCGCCGGAGAGCAGACGTACGACGGCGTGCCCGGCCTTGGCGGCGTCGCCGACGATCTTGGCGCGTGCCGCGTGGCTCAGCGGCAGCCCGTCGTCGTCGACGGCGGGCCGGACCTCCGCGGTGGCCGAGGCGAACGTGCGCGCGAGCGGCACGACGTCGACGTCGGCGACGACGACGTCGGCCTCGCGCAGCAGGGCCGCGGCACGCAGCGTCAGCAGGTCGGGGTCGCCGGGGCCGACCGCGACGAACGCGACGCTGCCGAACGGCTTCTTGCGGGCACGGGTGGTGACGGCGCTCATGATGCGCTTCCCCTCACGGGACTGAGACCGGGAGCACCCGAGGCGAGGAGGTCCCGTGCGAGCTCACGCCCGACCGCGACCGCATCGCCGGCTGCGCCGGTGACGGACTTCCGCACCTGGGTCCGGCCGTCGAGGCTGACGACCGTCCCGGTCAGGTGCACGAGCATCCCCGCGCCGTCCCCGGTGACGGTGGCGTAGGCGCCGACGGGCGCCGAGCAACCGGCCTCGAGGGTGGCGAGGAGCGAGCGCTCCGCCGTGACGGCGGCGCGGGTCGCGGCGTCGTCGAGCGAGCGGAGCGCGTCGAGCAGTGCGGCGTCGACGTCGACGTCGCGGCACTCGACCGCCAGCGCCCCCTGGCCGGGGGCGGGCAGCATCAGGGCGGGGTCGATGGCCTCGGTCACCGCGTCGAGGCGGTCGAGGCGGGCGAGCCCCGCGCGGGCGAGGACGACGGCGTCGAGCGTGCCGTCGGTGACCGTGCGCAGTCGGGTGTCGACGTTGCCCCGCACGGGGACGACGTCGAGGTCGGGGCGGACGGCGAGCAGCTGGGCGGCGCGCCGCGGCGAGCCCGTGCCGACCCGGGCGCCCGGGGGCAGGGTGAGGACCGTGGCGCCGGCGCGCGACACGAGCACGTCGCGCGGGTCCTCGCGCGCCGGGATCGCGGCGAGGACGAGGCCGGCGGCCGGCTCGGTCGGAAGGTCCTTGAGCGAGTGCACCGCGACGTCGGCGTCGCCGCGCAGCACCGCCTCGCGGACGGCGGCGACGAACACGCCGACGCCGCCGAAGGACGCCAGCGGGGTGCGCTGGTCGGCGTCGCCGCGGCTGCGCACCTCCACGATCTCGACCGGCAGCCCGGAGAGGCCGCGGAGCGCCTCGGCCACGTGGCCGGACTGCGTGCGCGCCAGGAGACTGCCCCGGGTCGCGAGCCGGATCGTCACGAGAGACCCCCCAGGAGCTCGTCGTACGACGGGTCCGACGGCAGCGCGTCGGCCGACGGAGCGGCGGACTCGTCCGCTGCGGAGAGCGCCTCGATCGCCGCAGGGTCGAGGTCGAAGAGGCGGTGCAGCGCGGTGGCGTAGCGGGCGCCGTCCGGGTCCGCCGCCAGCTCCTTCATCCGCACGGTCGGCGTGTGCAGCAGGGTCGACACGGCGCGGCGCAGCGAGCGCGCGAGCTCGGCCGCGGCGGTGTCGTCGAGCTCGGGCAGCCGCATGCGCAGCCGCTGCAGCTCGGCCTCGACGACGCGGTCGGCGCGGGCCCGCAGCGAGACGACGATGGGCTCGACGCGCAGCGCCGCCATCGCGGCCAGGTGGGCCCGGACCTCGTCGGCGACGATCGACCGGGCCAGCTCGACGTCGCGCTCCGGCGCGTTGGCCTCGGGGACCTCGGCGAGCGACGCGAGGTCGATGCGGCGCACTCCGTCGAGGTCGGCGATCGATTCCTCGGTGTCGTGCGGCAGGGCCAGGTCGACGACGACGAGCGGCGTGGTGGCACCCATCCGCGCCGCGACGACGTCGGCCTCGCTGAGGACGAGGCCGGTCGAGCCGGTGCAGGACACGACGACGTCGACGTCGGGCAGCACGTCGGCCAGCGTCGAGAGCTCGATCGCGGTGCCCCCGACCTGCGCGGCGAGCCGGGCTCCGTGCGCGAACGTGCGGTTCGCGACCACGATGTCGGTGACGCCCGAGCGCTGCAGCTGCGTGGCGGCGAGCGAGCTCATCGCACCGGCGCCGACCACGAGGGCACGGACGCCGTCGAGCGTTCCGCCGAAGTCGGCGGCCGCGATGTGGAGCGCCACGCTGACGACCGATGCGCCGGCGCGGTCGATGCCGGTGTCCTGGTGGACTCGCTTGCCCACGCGCAGTGCGGCCTGTGCGAGGTCGTTGATGCTGCGCCCGGCCGTGGCCGTCTCCTGCGCCGACCGCAGCGCGCCCCGGACCTGGCCGATGATCTGCTGCTCGCCGACCACCATCGAGTCGAGCCCGGACGCCACCTCGAACATGTGCTGGACCGCGCGGTCCTCGTAGCGCACGTACAGGTGAGGTGTCAGCTCGTCGCGCGGCACCCCGGTGGCCTTGGCGAGCGACTCGGTGACGTCGACGACACCGCCGTGGAACCTGCTCACCTCGGCGTAGATCTCGACCCGGTTGCACGTGGAGAGCACGAGCGACTCGGCCACGTGCGGGGAGCCGAGCAGGTCGACCTGCAGCCGCTCCGCGGCGTCGTCGACGAGGGCGAGACGGTCGAGCAGCGCCACCGGTGCGGAGCGGTGGCTGATCCCCACCACGAGGAGCGTCATGCGCGCACCTCCGGGTGCTTGCGTTGCTCGTGGAAGGCGAGGATCTGCAGCTCCGTGGCGAGGTCGACCTTGCGGACGTCGACCCCGGCCGGGGTGGAGAGGACGGCGGGGGCGAAGTTCAGGATGCTCGTGACGCCGGCCGACACGAGCCGGTCGCAGACCGCCTGGGCGGCCGAGGCGGGGGTGGCGATGACTCCGATGCTGGCCTCGCCGTCGAGTACGACGGTCTCGAGCTCGACGAGCGGGCGCACCTCGATCAGCTCGCCGTCCCGTCCCGCCGGGATCCGCTCGCCGACGCGGAGCGGGTCGGCGTCGACGAGGCCGACGACGCGGAAGCCGCGCGAGGCGAAGCCGCCGTAGTTGGCCAGGGCGTGCCCGAGGTTGCCGACGCCGACGATGACCACGCGCCAGTCCTGGGTCAGGCCGAGCTCCCGGGCGATCTGGTAGACGAGGTACTCCGTGTCGTAGCCGACGCCGCGGGTCCCGTAGGAGCCGAGGTGGGACAGGTCCTTGCGCAGCTTCGCGCTCGTGACGCCGCTCGCGGCCGCGAGCTCCTCGCTGGACACCGTCGCCACGCCCCGCTCGGCGAGGTGGCTCAGCACGCGGTGGTAGATGGGCAGCCGGGCCACGGTGGCCTCGGGGATGCCGCGCCGGGACACGTCGGACGGAGGTGACAGCGGCACGACCCTCACCCCGGCTTCCCTGGCGCGCGGCACCGCGTGGATCGGATGCTCGGCTCCGTCAGGGTAGGTAGTTGTGAACGAACGCACAAAGTCGCGGCGGATCCGCGTTCCACATTCCGGACAGCACGGGACGTGACCCTGGTCACTGTCCTGGACCCCCGGTGTCGGAACGAGAGATGTCCCACAACGAGGCCCCCGCGCGGCGCGGGCCGGGCGTGGCTCAGCGGGCGGCGGCGCGGGCCGCGCGGGCGGCGCGCTTGTCCTCGAACCGGGCCGCGGTCGCGTCCAACCCGGCCATGAACGTCGCGAGCCGCTCCCGGGCGGCCTCGCCCGCGGGTCCGAAGTCCGTCCGGTCCCACACGTTCCAGGCCCGCAGCACCGGGGCGAGGACCTCGTCGTGGTGGATGCGCAGGTCGTAGATGCCGGCCAGCGCGATGGTGAGCGAGCGGCGGGTGAACCCCTCGACCTCGTTGCCGGGCATCGCGAAGTCCTCCGCGATCTCGAGCACCGCCTCCATCGAGGCGTCCGGGTCGATCTCGAACGCGGCCAGCATCACGTTGCGGTAGAAGAGCATGTGCAGGTTCTCGTCCGCCGCGATGCGGGCGAGCAGGCGGTCGCAGCCGGGGTCGTCGGTGTGCCGCCCGGTGTTGCGGTGCGAGATGCGCGTCGCGAGCTCCTGGAAGGAGACGTAGGCCATCGTCGTGAGGACGTTGCGCTCGGCGTTCGAGGCGAAGCCCCGGCCCATGTGGTCCATCCGCTCCCGCTCGAGGGCGACCGGGTCGACCGAGCGGGTCACCGTGAGGTAGTCGCGCATGGCGATGCCGTGGCGGCCCTCCTCGGCCGTCCAGCGGTGCACCCACTCGCCCCAGGCGCTGTCCCGGCCGACGACGTCGGACAGGGCGCGGTGGTAGCTCGGCAGGTTGTCCTCGGTGAGCAGGTTGACCACGAGGGCCGTGCGGGCGACCCCGTCGACCGGCGACTGCTCCTCGGCCCAGGCCTCGCCGGCGTACTCGCCGTCGAAGTCGCGGCCCTGGCCCCACGGCACGTACTGGTGCGGGAACCACTCCTTGGCCGTCGACAGGTGCCGCTCGAGCTCGCGGGCGGCCACCGGCTCGAGCTCGCGGACGAGGTCGGCGGACAGACGGTCGTCGACGGCGGTCATGAAGGGTCCCCTTACTTCGTGGTTACGCCACCGTAGCCTGTGCTTCCTGCCCCTCCAAGCTCGCGCCCTCCGGGCGCTCGCGTCGGGGCCGGCTCCGCTGCCCGGCCTGGTCGGCGCGGGTTGTCTGCCCCTCCAAGCGCCCGCGCTCGCGCGCGGTCGCGTCGGGGCCGGCTCCGCTGCCCGGCCTGGTCGGCGCCTGCGGCGCCTCCCGCTCGGTCGAGGACGACCCCTTCGGGGCCGGTCCTCGACCTCGGGCCGCTCCGCTTCGCCGTAGTTCCGGCGCCTCCCGCTCGGCTTCGCCGTAGGGCCGCCCGCTTCGCCGTACAGCGGCGCGGGGTTACGCCGGCGGGGGGAGGGTCAGGGCGGCCTTGAGGCGGGCGGGGTCTACTCGCCAGAAGTCGTGCTCCACGCCGTCGACGAGCGTGACGGGGATCTGCTCCCAGTAGCGGTCGGCGAGGACGGGGTCGTCGAGGATCGATCGCTCGACGAACGAGTCGCCGGTCTCGGCGCACACCGCGGCGATCACCTCGCGGGCGGCCTCGCACAGGTGGCAGTCCGGCTTGCCGACGAGCGTCACCCGGGCGGTCACGCGTCGCCCGCGCGCAGCCGGGCCCGGGCGATCTTGCCGGTGGAGGAGTGCGGCAGCCGCTCGACGAGCTCGATGACCGTCGGGCACTTGAACCGGGCGAGCCGCGACTCGCACAGCGCCGCGATCTGCTCCCGCGTGACCGCCCGCCCGGGCAGTGGCGCGACGAACGCCTTGACCGCCTCCCCGGTGTGCTCGTGCGGGATTCCCACCACCGCGACCTCGGCGACGTCGGGGTGCGAGGCGATGACCTGCTCGATCTCGAACGGGTAGACGTTGAACCCGGACACGATGATCAGGTCGCGCCGGCGGTCGACGAGGTGCAGGTCGCCGTCCTCGTCGCGGTAGGCCACGTCGCCCGTGGCGTACCAGCCGTCGGCGTCGGGGCCGTCGGAGCCGTCCGGCCAGTAGCCGGAGAACAGGTTGGCGCCGCGCACCCAGATCTCGCCCGGGTCGTCCTCGTCGGCGTCCTCGCCGGCCTCGTCGACGAGCCGGACCTCCACGCCCGGCAGGGGCGAGCCGACGCAACCGGGCTTGGGCCGTCGCCCGACCATCGTCGAGGACACGACCGGGGCGGCCTCGGTGAGCCCGTAGCCCTCCCACACCGGCTGGCCCGCGAGCTCGGCGAACGCGGTGAACACCGACGGCGCGAGCGGCGCGGCACCGGAGACCAGCGTGCGCACCCCGGCGAGCTGGTGGTCGAGGTCGGGGACGTGGGACCAGGCGACGAACACCGGCGGCGCCGCGGGGACGTTCGTGACCTCGAACGTGCGGACCAGCTCGAGGGTCTGGGTCGGCGAGAACCTCGGCACGAGGACCGAGCGCGCGCCCGTCGCCACCGCCATGCCGAGCACGGCGTTGAGCGCGTAGACGTGGAACAGCGGGAGCACGACGAGCACGACATCGTCGGGCTGCACCGGCTCGGGGTCGATCCCGCGCAGCTGCTCGATGTTGGCGAGCAGCGCCCGGTGGCTCAGCATCGCGCCGCGCGACGGCCCGCTCGTCCCGGACGTGAACAGCAGGACCGCGAGGGACTCCGGGTCGAACTCCTCCGCGTCGGGCCTCGGGGCGTCGGCCCGGTGTCCGGCCCGCTCGATCGCGAGGTAGTCCCGGTCGCCGACGACGACGAGATCGGTCGGCACGTCGGCGGTCGCGAGGCCGGCCACCTCCTCCACGGACTCGTCGGCGACGAGCAGCCGCGCCCCGGACCGGGCGAGCAGGTCGGCGACCTCGTGGGCGGTGTACGCCGTGTTCAGCGGCAGCGCGACCATCCCGGCACGCAGCGTGGCGAAGTACACGGCGACGAACTCGATCCGGTTACCGAGCATGAGGGCGACGCGGTCGCCGCGTTCCAGGCCGTGCCGCCGCAGACCCGCCGCCATGGCGTCCACGGAGGCGTCGAGCGTCGCCCACGTGGTCTCGCGGGCGGTGACGGCGTCGACGAAGGCCACGTCGTCCGGCCGCGCCGCGGCGGTGGCGTGGAGCAGGTCGGCGAGGTTGGTCGCCCCGGAGCGGGTCACGGTCCTGATCGTGGCACAGCCGTGCTCGCTAGGCTCCCGGGCATGGCAGCGACTCCCCGGCTCGGCCTCGTGCGCGCCTCCCAGGTCGCCGGCGAGGCCTCTGCCGCCGCGGCCGACGTGACGCCCGCGGCCCTGGTCGAGCCCGACCTGACCGGCGCCGCGTTCTTCGACGTCGACAACACGGTCATGCGCGGCGCGAGCATCTTCCACCTCGCCCGCGGCCTGGCCAGCCGCAAGTTCTTCACCGTGCGCGAGGTCGGCGACTTCGCGTGGAAGCAGGCCAAGTTCGTGATCAACGGGTCCGAGGACCTCGAGGACATGGCCCAGGCCACCGAGGCCGGCCTGGCGTTCGTCAAGGGCAAGCGCGTGGCGGACGTCGTGAGCCTCGGCGAGGAGATCTTCGACGAGCTCATGGCCCGCAAGCTCTGGCCCGGCACCCTCGCCCTGGCGCAGGGACATCTCGACCGCGGGCAGCGGGTGTGGCTCGTGACCGCGACGCCGGTGGAGCTCGCGTCGATCATCGCCCGCCGGCTCGGCCTCACCGGGGCGCTGGGCACGGTGAGCGAGATCGAGAACGGCGTCTACACCGGCCGCCTCGTCGGCGCGCCGCTGCACGGCAAGGCGAAGGCGGAGGCGGTCCGCGCGCTGGCCGAGCGCGAGGGCCTCGACCTCGTGCGCTGCACGGCGTACTCCGACTCGGCGAACGACGTCCCGATGCTCTCGCTCGTGGGTCGCGCGGTGGCGGTCAACCCCGATGGCGCGCTGCGCAAGCACGCGCGCGCCGTCGGCTGGGAGATCCACGACTACCGCCGTGCGCGGATGAACCAGCGGTACTACGTGCCGGCCGCCGTCGCGGCGGCCGCCGGGCTGGGCGTCGGCATAGGTCTCGGCATCGGCGCCGCGAAGCACCATCGCTAGCCGCCTCAGCCGCGGTCGTAGCGCAGCTGCACCAGCCCGTGGGGATACGGCGTAGCCGAGACGAGGCGCAGCGGGGTGACCGCGGGGATCTCGTGGAACAACCGCGACCCCGAGCCGAGGAGCACGGGCACGACCGTGAGCGTGAGGTCGTCGACGAGCCCGGTGGCGAGGAACTGGCTGATGAGCCGACCGCCGTCGACGTAGACGTGACGGAGACCGGCTGCCTCCCACTCGGCCACCGCCTGCGCCGGCGTGCGCGCCCAGAACGTGACGCCCGCGCGCTGCCCGGCCCCGCGGCCGGTGAAGACGTAGACCGGCCGGCCCTCGAACGGGAGGTCGGGCTCGTCCGCGATGAAGTCCCAGGTGCCGCGCCCCATGGCGAGCCCGTCGACCCCGGCCATGAAGTCGGCGTAGCCGTAGTCCTCGGTGCCCGCACGGGAGAACAGCCAGTCGAGCGAGCCCTCGGCGTCGGCGATGTATCCGTCGACCGAGTGCGCGATGTAGACCGAGATGCGCGGGCGCACCGGCGTCACCGGAAGACGGAGCGGCGCTGCACCAGCAGGCGGTAGAGGGTCTGCTGGATCGTCTCGCGCACCTGGTCGGTGATGTTGAACACGAGCATCGGGTCGTCGGCGGCGCCGTCGGGGTAGTGGTCGGTGCGGATCGGCTCGCCGAACTCGATGATCCACTTGCTCGGCAGCGGCACGAGGCCGAGCGGCCCGAGCCATGGGAACGTGGGGGTGATCGGGAAGTACGGGAGGCCGAACAGCCGCGCCACCGTCTTCGCGTTGCCGAGGATGGGGTAGATCTCCTCCGCCCCGACGATCGCGCAGGGGACGATCGGGGTCCGCGTGCGCAGTGCCGTCGCGACGAAGCCGCCCCGGCCGAACCGCTGCAGCTTGTAGCGCTCCGAGTACGGCTTGCCGATGCCCTTGAACCCCTCGGGCCACACGCCGACGACCTCGCCGTTCGACAACAGCCGCTCCGCGTCGGGGTTCGTCGCGAGCGTGTGCCCGGACTTGCGCGCCATCTCGCCCAGGAACGGCGCCTGGAAGACGAGGTCGGCACCCAGCATGCGCAGGTTGCGGTGCGCGGGGTGGTGGTCGTGCAGCGCCAGCTGCGTCATGACGGCGTCCAGCGCGATCGTCCCGGAGTGGTTGGCCACGACGAGGGCGCCGCCCTCGGACGGCACGTTCTCGATCCCCCGCGTCTCGGTCCGGAACCAGTGCTCGTACAGCGGGCGCATCGGTGCCATGTAGACGCGGTCGGTCAGCTCGGCGTCGAAGCCGAACTCGTCGATCTCGTACTCGCCGGTGATCCGGCGGCGCAGGAAGTCCAGCCAGTCGGCCAGCGTGGCGTCGATACGGGCGGGCGCACCGTCGACGTCGTGGGCGTCGTCCTCGGGCTCGTGCCCGACGGCCGGCTCCGCGGCCGGCGGCCTCGGGGGGGTCCGCTTGTGCGGGCGCGGTCCGGTGGCCCCGGCCTCGCGCGCGGCGCGGCTGGCGGCCTTGCGGCCGCCGTCCTCGCCGCCGATCGGGATGACGGTGGCGTCAGGCACGGCCGCGTGCCTCCTCCCGCAGTCGCGCGGCGAGCCGCGCCTCGGACAGGGTCGACGAGCCGAGCGCGTGCGCGAGGCCACGCTCGATCGCCTCGGCGCGGTGCTTGGGCAGCGCGTGGTCGAGCCCGCGCTCGTGCACGAACTCCACGAACGCGTCCCGCGTCGTGTACGACGGCGTGAATCCGAACCTGTCCCGCAGCCGGGTGGTGTCGAGCCCGCGACCGTAGGTGAGGAACTTGATCTGCTCGGGCGAGAAGTCGGCCAGCCCGGCCCGCCGGAACCAGCTGCCGACGATCCCGACGGCGGGTGTCGGCACCGGCAGGGCGGGCTTGCCGGCGATGCGCAGCGCCTGGGACAGCATGAGGATCCCGTCGCCGGCGACGTTGTACGTGCCGGGGTGGTCGAGGACAGCGGCCCGTCGGATCGCCTCGAGGCCGTCGTCCTCGTGGATGAACTGCAGCCGGGCGTCGTGGCCGAGCACCGTGGGGACGATCGGGAGGCTGAAGTACGCCGCCATCGGTGTGTCCGACCTGGGGCCGAGGAAGTTCGCGAAGCGGAACGTCGTGACCGAGACGTCGGGGCGTCGCCGGGCGAAGCCGCGCACGTAGGACTCCACCTCGACGGAGTCCTTGGCCCACCCGGAGCGCGGCTGGCTGCGCGGCTCGGTGTCCTCGGCGAACATCGCCGGGTCCTTCGGGCCTGCGCCGTAGATCGACGACGTGGACTTCACCACGAGCCGCGAGACGCCTTCGGCCTTCTGGCAGGCGGCGAGCAGCTGCATGGTGCCGATGACGTTGATCTCCTTCATCGACACCCGGCCGCCGGCCTGGACGGGGGTCGACAGGACACCCATGTGCACGACCGTGTCGACGCCGGCCGCCGCGATCACCTTGCCGATGATCGGGTTGCGGATGTCGGCGCGGACGAACTCGGCGCCGCCGATGTCCTCGCGCGGCGGCACGATGTCGACGCCGA
>JAJXTD010000009.1 GCA_021784035.1 Actinomycetes bacterium
ACGCGAGGAGGACCTTCGCGTCGGTCTCGGACGTGCGGCAGGGTCCTTGCAGCCAGGCCTTCGTCGAGGCGAACCCGTCCACCTCCAGCGCGCCGGAGCCGTGCACCACCCCGGTCGCCGTCGTCGACACCGCGGCGAGCCGGTCACCAGCCCGGTGCATCGCCACGGTCAGTCCGGCCAGCGCGGAACCCGGCACCTCGACCAGGGCACCCGCGCGGGTCAGGTCCGCGAGCCGCGCGACCGCGTCGGTCAGGTCCGCGACCGCGTCCGCGAGGAGTGCACCCGGGGTCCGGGGCGGGAGGCCGGTGGTCGAGCTCATGCCACGAACCTACGCAGGGGGTCTGACAGTCCAAGGACCCGAAACCCCGCTGTGCACAACTACTTTCCGCGATCCGCGACCACGCCGAGTGACGACACGACCGCGGCTGCCGGCGACCCCGCCGTGCGCGCGCCGACCCGACCGACGCCGACCGTCCACGGACGGTAGCCAGCGCCCTTCACCACGTCGGAAGCGCGCTGACGTCACCGAAGCCGACGGTCCACGGACGGTAGCCAGCGCCGTTCGCCACGTCGGAAGCGCGCTGACGCGGCCGAGGCCGACCGTCCACGGGCCGGTAGCCAGCACTCGTCACCGCGCCGGAAGCGAGCCGACGCGAACGAGGCAGGGACGTGAGCGGTCAGCTGGACTCGTGGACGACGCGGCCGGAGGCGACGGTGAGGACGACGGAGGCGTCGGCGATCGGCGCCCGCCCGTTCGAGACGTAGCCGTCGGCGAAGACGTCGACGTCGAGCACCGCGAGGTCCGCGCGCATCCCGACCGCGATCGCGCCGCCGTCGTCGTCGTGGTTGACGTACGCCGATCCCGCGGTGAACGCGTCGACCGCGACGTCGAGGTCGAGCCGCTGCTCGGGGAGGAACGGCGCCCCGTCTCGCTCGGCCCGCGTCACGGCGACCTCGAGCTGCTCGAGCGGGTCCGCCGTCGTCACCGACCAGTCGCTGCCCATGGCCAGGCGTGCCCCTGCCGCACGGATCCCCTCGAACGGGTACTGCAGGTCGACACGCTCGCGACCGAGGAACGGCACGGTGAGCTCCTCCATCTGCGGGTCCGACTTCGCCCAGTACGCCTGGCAGTTCGCGACGACGTCCAGCTCGGCGAACCTCGGGACGTCCTCCGGCTGAACGACCTGGACGTGCGCGATGTGGTGCCGGAGGTCGTTCGCACCGTTCACCGACCGCGCCGCCTCGACCGCGTCGAGCGAGTCGCGCACCGCGCGGTCGCCGATCGCGTGCAGGTGCACCTGGAAGCCGAGGGCGTCCAGCTCGGTGACCGCGGCCGCGAGGAGGTCCCGGTCGACGTAGGACAGGCCGTGGTTGTCCGTGTGACCGCCGCAGCCGTCGCAGTAGGGCTCGAGCAGCGCGCCCGTGTAGTTCTCGAGCACGCCGTCGGTCATGATCTTCACGGTGGTCGGGAAGAAGCCCGCGACCCCGGAGCCGGCCGCGACCGCCGCGCCCGACGCCCGCTCACGCTGCGCCTGCACGTCGGCGATCTGCTCGAGGCCGCGGTGCCGGTCCCACCACAGCGCACCGACCACCCGGGCCGTCAGCCGGCCGTCGGCGGCCAGCGAGCGGTACGCCTCGAGCGTCGCCGGTGTCACCCACGCGTCCTGCCAGCCGGTGATCCCGAGCGCGTGCAGGTGCGCCTGCGCCTCGAGGATCGAGGCCTCCCACTCCCGCTGCTGCGGCACGGGCACGACCCGGTCGTTGAAGGAGTACGCCGCACCCTCGTGCAGGCAGCCGGTCGCGGCGCCGTCCGGGTCGCGCTCGATCCGCCCGTCGGACGGGTCGGGGGTGCGGTCGGTGATCCCGCCGAGCTCCAGCGCGCGGCTGTTCACCCACGCGCCGTGGACGTCCTTGTTGAACAGGAACACCGGACGGTCCGGGACGACCGCGTCGAGGTCCTCCTTGCGCGGCAGTCCCCCCGGGAAGCACTCCATCGCCCAGCCGCCACCGACGATCCACGGCTCGTGCGGGTGCGCCGCGGCGTACCCCGCGACGGCGTCGAGGTAGGCGTCGCGGCCGAGCAGGTCGTTGAGCCAGACGCGGAGCCGGTTGCGGCCGGCGAACGGCGCGTGCACGTGCCCGTCCTGGAACCCGGGCAGCACGAGGCCGCCGGGTGCCCGGACGACACGGGTGCGCGGCCCGGCGAGGGCGAGCACGTCCGCCGTGGTGCCGAGCGCGGAGATCCGGTCGCCCGTGACGGCGATCCCCGTCGACCACCGGCCTCCGGGGCGGCGTACCCGGGCGTCGGCGATGACCAGGTCCGGCGCCACGGTCGGGCGCTCCAGCTGCGTGGACACCGGTGGGGACCTCTCCTCCTCGACGTGCGGCGGTCGTGGCCGAGGCCGCGGCACGACACCCTAGGGGCGCACCGATACCGGACGGTTCGGCGCCCGGGATGGCGAGCCGAGATCTGGTGGCGCACACTCGAGTTGGGAGAGATGGGGTGCCCGCCCCGGACCCCCACCGGAGGTCGCCGCACCTGCCCGATACGCAGTCCGTAAGGGGTGACGGTAGGGCGAGTCGGATCGACCCGGGGAATGACGAAGGCCTCGCGACGTCGATGACCGCGGGGCCTCCGCCATGTCAGGGCATCGTCCCACTGTCCTACCGACTCAGGCTCCGAGCCAGTAGGAGTCGACCTCGCCGAAACCGCCCGAGACCGCCCCGCGACGTGCCACTCGACCGTGAAGGCGGCCGCAGGGTCCCCGACCCCCTACAGTGGTACCGACACCGGAGTCGAACTCCCGACCGGTGCCCGACCGCCGAGCGGCGTATGACACGCCTCGGCCACATCACGGCCGCGCGCCGACGGGATCGCGCGCCGAAGGCAAGGACACGCATGAGCTCCGCATTTGCACTGCCGTTCCAGGGCCCGCCCGTCCGCGAGGTCAGCGACGAGGAGGCCGCGGCCGACTTCGAGGCCGAGGTCGCCGCACTCGAGGCGCACCCCCAGCCGCACCCCGACGTCCCCGACTCCGACGGTGCCGCGCCGCTGCGCATGACCAAGGGCGCCACCGCCGCGGCGGCGGCCGACGGTGTCACGGACGACGACATCCGTACCGTCATCGCCGACCCGCAGGAGATCGAGCCGGACCCGGCCGGGAACGGCCGGATGCGGCTGCGGCGCGGCTCACTCACCGTCGTCGTCGCCCGCGACGGCGCCGTCCTCTCGGTCCGCGACCGCAAGCCCCGCCGCCGCCGCGGCTGACCGCTCGCCCACCGGCTCGGCCTGAAGCTGAGCCGCGGCGCGGTTCATGACGTGGGCGCAGAGGGACTCGAACCCCCGACCACCTGCTTGTAAGGCAGGTGCTCTGACCAGCTGAGCTATACGCCCGGACGACACCATGTGCCGAGCCGCGAGGGTACCCCGGACGCGCACGTGGCCACGAACCCGGCGCACGTCGCGCACACGCCGGCGCACGTCGCGCACACGCCGGCGCACGTCGCGCACACGCCGGCGCACGTCGCGCACACGCCGGACCACGTCGCGCACAGTCCAGCGCACGTCGCGCACGACCCCGCCGTAGGTCACGCATCAGCCCGGCACACGTCGGGAGCGAGCCGGTCACGTCGCCGGGGTCTCGGGCCGCCGGCGACGTGGCCGTCCCTGCATCCTGCGTCCGGTCGCGCCGTCCCGCATCCGGGAGCCGGTCGCGCCCGGGTCAGCCCGCGTCGGCGTCGCCGCGCAGCACCCGGTCCAGCGCGGCGGCCACGTCGTCGGCCAGCGCGTCCCGCGCCGCGTCCGACGACGTCGGCCCGGTGGACCCGGGGTCCCGCGTACCGCCCGCAGTCGCATCGGTCGCGCCGCAGGCACGGCACACCACCTCGCCGAGCTGCTTCACGAGCACGGTCGAGCCGCACGTCCGGCAGCGGTCCAGCCCGTCGGTCCACCCCTCCACCTGGCAGTCGGGGCAGATGAGCACCTGGTCCCCGCCCACGACGGCGCGGCGCCACGTCGAGGGACCCGACTCCGGGTCGACCTGGCGTCGACGGCAGCGATGGCAGCCCACGGTGTCGGAAATCCTCGTGCGCGTGCCGGTCAGAGGGCCGAGAGGGCGTCGCGGTAGTCCGACGTACGGCGCGCGTCGGCCGGGCTGTTCACGACCGACCAGCGCACGACACCGCGCTTGTCGATGACGAACGTGCCTCGCCGCGGGAACCCCCGGTCCTCGAGGAACACGCCGTACCGGGCTGCCACCGCGCCGTGCGGCCAGAAGTCGCTCAGCAGCGCGAACTCGTAGTTCTCCTGCTCGGCGTAGACCTTGAGGGTCGCCTCGCTGTCGCAGGAGACGCCGAGCACCACCGTGTCGTCGTCCTCGAGCGCGAGCCGCTCGTCGCGGATCGCGCCGAGCTCGCCGGTGCAGGTCGGGGTGAACGCCTTCGGGAAGAAGACCAGCATGACGTTCTTCCGGCCGCGGAACGACGAGAGCCGCACGGGCTCGCCGAACTGGTTGCGCAGCTCGAAGTCCGGGGCCTCGTGGCCGACCTCGACCGTCATGCACGTGTCCTCTCGCGGTGTCCGGCGTCGCGGCGACGCCCGGCCAGGGCAGGATGCGATCGTGACACAGCTCCCGCCGGCCCTCATCCCGAGCCCGGGCGAGCGCGGCCTGGCGACGTCGGACCCGGAGCGACTCGCCGCGTCCGTCGCGCAGTCGTGGGCGCTGTTCGGCGCGATGGTCGACGACGTCGACCTCGACGCGGTCTCGCGGGCCAAGGGCCTCACGGCGCGCGAGGTCGTCATCCCGCTCGGGGCGTGGGACGACAACCGTCCGCTGCCCGCTCTCCTCGAGGAGGCACGACGCGGCGTCGTCGGGGACCACGACCAGGGAGCGCTCGTCGACGCCGTGCGCTCGGCGCACCGGCACGAGTCCGACACCGCCATCCGCGAGGCGCTGCGGCGCCAGGGCGAGGACATGGAGTCGTTCCTGTTCGGCCCCGACGTCGACGAGCTCGGCGGGGCACCGGTGGCCTCGATGCTGGGGACGCTGCCGGTCGTCACGTTCCTGCACGCCGCGACGTACCCGCTCGCGACGTCCGCGCTCGACCTCGAGCGGGCCGGCGCCCGCGTGCCCGAGGTGCTGCTGGACAACGGCCTGCTGGGCCTCGTCGACACGATCGGCGCACTCGCCGCGCGCCAGGGGCTCACCGCCTCGATCGCTGCGATCACGCCGGGCCGCGTCGTCGCGACGGGAGCGACGGGCGGTGCCTGGCGCACCGCGCTGCTCGACGCCGAGAGCCTCGACGGCGACCTGCCGGACGCGGCCGGACCGTCCGCGGAGGGCTCGGCGCGGCTCATCCTGGACATCACGTCGGGGCGCGCCGACATCCCCACGGCGATCCGCCGTCGCGAGGTCGCCGTGCACGACCTGGCGGGGCTGCTGGCGCTCGCACCCGTCGTCGAGCAGGTGCCGGGGATCCCCGGCCGCGCCGCCCTCGTCGGGGCGATCCGCGCGACGAGCGTCCTCGCCGGAGCCTGGCGGCGCCTCCCGCTCCCCCGCCGCTGAGGGACCGTTCGCCATACGCCGTTCGCCGCGCGCCCCGTCGTTCGCCGTGAATGTGCCCCCGACTGCGCAAGACGCAGCTCTCGCTCCCCAGCTCGCGCGTGTGGACTGGCCGTCCGGTATGTGGAGGGAATCACGGCTGCTTCTAGCGCAGCTCAGGGCACCTTCACCCGGAAGAGCGGGCGGGCGGGGGGCGTCAGCGGCGGACGGCTCGAGGGGCGACGAGGCGAGTGCCCTGCCAGTCGCGCGAGGCGGAGATCGTGCTCGTCGACTGCAGGCCCGCGGTGGGGGCAGCGTCGGAGATCTCGGCGGACTCGACATGGCCGTCGCGGCCGGGCTTCGGGGTCAGCAGCCACACGACGCCCTGGTCGGCGAGGATCCCGATCGCGTCGACGAGCGCGTCCACCAGGTCGCCGTCCTCGTCCCGCCACCACAGCAGGACGACGTCCACGACGTCGTCGTAGTCGTCGTCCACCAGCTCGGAGCCTGCGACCGCGACGACGCCGGCCCGCAGGTCCGCGTCGCAGTCGTCGTCGTAGCCGATCTCCTGCACGACCTGGCCGGCGGTGATGCCGAGCTTGCTGGCCAGGCTGCGCTGGACCTCCGCGTTGTCCGCGGTCGCGGTCACGACGGCCTCCGATTCCTCTCGGGCCGGCGGCGCCGGCCCTCCCACCCCGAGGGGATGGGCGTAGTCCAGCCGACCGCGAGCACCTGGCGCAAGCACCCGCGCGCTTCGAGGGGTGCGCGTCGCGCACGTCACACGCCGCACAGCGCCACGGATCGGGCCGCGCCGGACCCCCGGCCCGCCCAGGTCGGGACCGCGCACGCGGGCGGTGCGGTGGAACTCGCGGGTAACCGGCAGGATGGTGCCCGTGACGCCCCCGTGACCCGGGGACGCCGCGCGCCGCACCCTTGCGACCCGAGGAGTTGGATCCCCCCGTGGCACCCGGACGCGACCGCGAGCCCCTGCTGGCCGGCGGCCTCCCCACGCAGTACGTCGACGTCGATCCCGACGAGACCGGCGAGTGGCTCGACTCCTTCGACGCGCTCGTCGCCCACGCCGGCCCGTACCGCGCTCGCTACATCATGCTGTCGCTGCTGCGGAGGGCCGCCGAGCAGAACGTCGGCGTGCCGAGCCTGCGGAGCACCGACTACATCAACACGATCCCGCCGGAGCGCGAGCCCTGGTTCCCCGGCGACGAGGAGATCGAGCACCGCGTCCGCCAGTACGCCCGCTGGAACGCGGCGATCATGGTGCACCGCGCGCAGCGGCCCGGCGTCGGCGTCGGCGGTCACATCTCGACGTACGCCTCCACCGCCTCGCTCTACGAGGTCGGCTTCAACCACTTCTTCCGCGGCAAGGACCACCCCGGCGGCGGTGACCAGATCTACTTCCAGGGCCACGGCTCGCCGGGCATGTATGCCCGCGCCTTCCTCGAGGGCCGGCTCACCGCCGACCAGCTCGACGGCTTCCGCCAGGAGCTCTCGCACCCGGGCGGCGGCCTGTCGTCGTACCCGCACCCGCGGCTCATGCCGAGCTTCTGGGAGTTCCCGACGGTCTCGATGGGCCTCGGCCCGCTCAACGCGATCTACCAGGCGCGGTTCAACCGCTACCTGCACGGCCGCGGGATCAAGGACACGAGCGACCAGCGCGTGTGGGCGTTCCTCGGCGACGGCGAGATGGACGAGGTGGAGAGCCTCGGTGCGCTCGGCCTCGCCGCCCGCGAGGAGCTGGACAACCTCACGTTCGTCGTCAACTGCAACCTGCAGCGGCTCGACGGCCCGGTGCGCGGCAACGGCAAGATCATCCAGGAGCTCGAGTCGATGTTCCGAGGTGCCGGGTGGAACGTCATCAAGGTGGTCTGGGGTCGCCGGTGGGACGAGCTGCTCGCCAAGGACACCGACGGCGCGCTCGTCAACCTGATGAACCGCACGCCCGACGGCGACTTCCAGACCTACAAGGCCGAGAGCGGGGCGTACGTCCGGGAGCACTTCTTCGGCCGCGACCCGCGCACGCGGAAGATGGTCGAGGACTGGACCGACGAGGAGGTGTGGTCGCTGCGCCGCGGCGGCCACGACTACCGCAAGCTGTACGCCGCCTACCTCGCGGCCACCGAGCACAAGGGCCAACCGACCGTCATCCTCGCGAAGACGATCAAGGGCTGGACGCTCGGCAGTCACTTCGAGGGTCGCAACGCCACGCACCAGATGAAGAAGCTGACCCTCGAGGACCTCAAGTCGTTCCGGGACACGCTGCAGATCCCGATCCCGGACTCCGAGCTCGACGAGAAGCTCCCGCCGTACTACCACCCCGGCATGGACCACGAGCACACGCAGTACATGCTCGAGCGACGGCGGGCGCTCGGCGGCGGCGTGCCGTCGCGGCGCGTGGTGAACAAGCCGCTGGTCCTGCCCGGCGACACGGCGTACGACGCCGTCCGGCGCGGCTCGGGCAAGCAGCAGATCGCCACGACGATGGCGTTCGTGCGGATGCTCAAGGACCTCATGCGTGACCCGGAGATCGGCCGGCGCATCGTGCCGATCATCCCGGACGAGGCCCGCACCTTCGGCATGGACAGCCTGTTCCCGACAGCGAAGATCTACTCGCCGCACGGCCAGACCTACACCTCGGTCGACCGCGACCTCGTCCTCGCCTACAAGGAGTCGACGAGCGGTCAGCTGCTGCACGAGGGCATCAACGAGGCCGGCTCCGTCGCGTCGTTCACCGCAGTCGGGTCGTCGTACGCCACGCACGGCGAGCCGATGATCCCGATCTACATCTTCTACTCGATGTTCGGGTTCCAGCGCACCGGTGACGGCTTCTGGGCCGCCATGGACCAGATGGCGCGCGGCTTCGTGCTCGGCGCCACGGCGGGTCGTACGACGCTCAACGGCGAGGGGCTCCAGCACGAGGACGGCCACTCGCCGGTGCTCGCGATGACGAACCCCGCCGTCGTCGCCTACGACGCGGCGTACGGCTACGAGCTCGGCCACATCGTCAAGGACGGCCTGCGCCGGATGTACGGCGAGGACCCGGAGAACGTCTTCTACTACCTGACGATGTACAACGAGCCGTACGTCCAGCCGGCCGAGCCGGAGGACGTCGACGTCGACGGCATCCTGCGCGGCATGCACCTGCTGTCGGCGGCCGGCGACGGCGAGGGCCCGCGCGCGCAGGTCCTCGCGTCCGGTGTCGCGGTGCCGTGGGCGCTCGAGGCGCAGCGGCTGCTGCGGGAGGACTGGGGCGTGCACGCCGACGTCTGGTCCGTCACGTCCTGGACCGAGCTGCGCCGCGACGGCCTCGAGGTCGACCGGCACAACCTGCTGCACCCGACCGGCGAGAGGCGGACGGCGTACGTCACCGAGCGCCTCGCCGGGCGTCCCGGGCCCGTCGTCGGCGTCTCGGACTACATGCGCGAGCTGCAGGACGTCATCCGCTCGTGGGTGCCGTCGGACTATGCGACGCTCGGCACCGACGGCTGGGGCATGTCCGACACCCGCGGCGCGCTGCGGCGGCACTTCCTGGTCGACGCGCAGAGCATCACGGTCCGCACGCTGGCGTCGCTCGCCGAGCGCGGTGAGCTGCCGCGGGAGCAGGTCGCCGAGGCGATCGAGCGCTACCAGCTCACCGACCCCTCGGCCGCCGACGCCGGCAACACCGAGGGCGCCGGCTGACCCCAGCCAGGTGACAACGACCCGGTCCCGAAGGACCGGGTCGTTGTCACTGAGGGTGGCCCTGGTTGCTTAGAGAGCGCCATTCGCCGCCCTCATGGCGCGCCTGTCCGCCGTACCGCTGGGGGGTCATGAGGGCGGCGTTTGTTGCGCTCTAGGCAACCAGGGCCACCTTCAGTGAGATCGGCCGAGCGTGGTGTTGAACCGGTCGGCGGCGCGACGCAGGTCCACCGCCGGGGCGGGGGTGTGCTTCACGAGCGGGCTCCGTCCCGAGTAGTTGACGATTCAGCTATACGCCGGGTTGTGGTATTCCGCCAACGGCGCGAGCTCGACGACCACCCGGCTTCCCCTAGGCTGCCAGGCGTGACCAGCCGTCAGCGAGCCGCCACGGTGCGCCGCCTCGAGCGCGCGACCGGACGCCTCGCCACCGAGACCTCGGCGCGGATGGAGTCCCGGCTGCCCTGGTACGCCGCGATGTCGGCCGAGGACCGCTCCTGGGTCAACCTCGTCGCCCAGGCGGGCATCGCCGCGTTCGTCCAGTGGTTCCGCGACCCCGAGGGCGCGCAGGCCATCACCGCCGACGTCTTCGGCACGGCGCCGCGCGAGCTGGTCCGGGCGGTGTCGCTGCAGCAGACCGTCGACCTCGTGCGCACCACGATCTCGGTCGCGGAGGAGCACGTCGAGGAGCTCGCCGGTCCCGAGGACAGCGCCTGGCTGCGCGAGGGGCTGCTGCTGTACTCCCGCGAGATCGCGTTCGCCGCCGCCGAGGTCTACGCGCGGGCCGCCGAGGCCCGCGGCGCGTGGGACGCTCGACTCGAGTCTCTCGTCCTCGACGCCCTGCTCCGGGACGACGTCGACGACGGGGTCGTCTCGCGCGGGGCGGCGCTCGGCTGGGGAAACGTCACCGGCGTGTGCGTGGTGACCGGGCACGCGCCGACCGGCGACCCCGAGACGATCGCCGAGGCGGTCAAGCGGTCCGCCCGGCACCACCGGCTCGACGCCCTCACGGGCGTGCAGGCCCAGCGGCTCGTCGTCGTCCTCGGGAACGCCACGGACGCCGAGCGCGCGGCGCGCGCGATCGTGAGCCAGTTCGCCGCGGGTCCCGTCGTGGTGGGATCGCTCGTGCCGAGCCTGTCCGAGGCGTCGCGCAGCTCGCGCGAGTCGCTCGCCGGGTTCCGGGCGGCGGTCGCGTGGCCCGACGCGCCGCGGCCCGTGCTCGCCGCCGACCTGCTGCCCGAACGCGCCCTCGACGGCGACGCCGAGGCCATCGGCCGGCTCGTCGACGACGTCTACCTCCGGCTCGTCGCCGAGGACCCGACCCTGGTGGAGACGCTCGCGGCGTACCTCGAGCGCACCGGGTCGCTCGAGGGCGCGGCGCGCGAGCTGTTCGTCCACCCCAACACCGTGCGCTACCGGCTGCGCCGAGTGGCGGACGTCACGGGCCTCACCCCGACCGTCCCGCGCGACGCCTGGTCGCTCCGGCTGGCCCTGGCCCTCGGGCGGCTCGCCGACGACGCCCCCTCGTTGTAGGAAACCTCCAAAGATCGACCCCTGACGTTGGCCGGGTCGTGAGCGCGTGCGGGTCACGGCTTCGACACGCTGGACCCGTGCTCGTCGTCGTCGCGCCCGGTCAGGGCTCCCAGACCCCCGGCTTCCTCACGCCCTGGCTGGAGGTGCCCGGTTTCGAGGACCGCCTCCGCTGGCTGTCGACCGTCGCCGGCATCGACCTGGTCGAGCACGGCACGCGGAGCGACGCGGACACGATCCGCGACACCGCCGTGGCCCAGCCGCTGCTCGTGGGCGCGGGGCTCGTCTCGCTGCTGAGCCTGTTCCCGCACCCGTCGGACGCGTACGCCAAGGTCGCCGCGGGCGCGGGCCACAGCGTCGGCGAGATCACCGCCGCGGTCGGCGCCGGCGTCATCACCGCCGAGCAGGCGATGGTCTTCGTCCGCGAGCGCGGCAAGGCCATGGCCGAGGCCGCCGCGATCACCCCCACCGGCATGACCGCCGTGCTCGGCGGCGACCGAGACGAGGTCGTCGCGAAGGCCGAGGCGCACGGGCTCACCGCCGCCAACGAGAACGGCGCCGGGCAGATCGTCGTCGCGGGCACGCTCGAGCAGCTCGCCGCGTTCGCCGCCGACCCGCCGGAGAAGGCGCGCCTGCGACCACTCCAGGTCGCCGGTGCGTTCCACACGCAGCACATGGCGCCCGCCGTCGCCGTCCTCGCCCGGCACGCGCGCTCGATCTACATGCACAGCGCGCGACTTCCGGTGATCAGCAACGCCGACGGCACGGTCGTGCACAGCGGGCGCGAGGTGGTCACCCGCCTCGTCACCCAGGTGAGCAACCCGGTGCGCTGGGACCTCTGCATGGCGACGATGGCCGAGATGGGCGTCACCGCCGTCCTCGAGCTCCCTCCGGCGGGCACGCTCGCCGGCCTCGCCAAGCGGGCGCTGCCGGGGGTCGAGACGCTCGCACTGTCCACCCCCGACGACCTGCCCGCCGCGTGGGACCTCATCGAGCGGCACGCGACGCAGACCGCCATGTCGCAGGCCCCCACCTGGCGCCTCCTGGTCGCGCCCGCCAAGGGCATCTTCAGGCTCGCCGTCAGCTCCGAGATCGGCGACCGGCTCGTGCCGGGCGCGCCGGTCGGCTCCGTGGTCAACCTCCGCGACGAGCAGCCGGTGCTCGCACTGCACGGCGGCACGGTCGTCGAGTGGCTCGTCGAGGACGGCGACCCGGTCTCCCCCGGCCAGCCGATCGTGCGCCTGCACCCCGAGGCGGCGTCCGCGTGACCGCCGCCCTGCGGCTGCCGGCCACACGCCCCGGCAGCCGGATCATGTCGGTCGGCTCCTACCGCCCGAGCCGGGTCGTCGCCAACGACGAGATCGCCGCGCGCATCGACTCCTCCGACGAGTGGATCCGCGAGCGCACCGGCATCATCGAGCGCCGCTTCGCCGCGTACGACGAGTCGGTCGTGGACATGGCCGTCGCCGCCGCGGGCAAGGCGCTGGCCAACGCCGGCGTGGCGCCCGAGGCCATCGGGATGGTCCTGCTCGCCACCGTGACCCACCCGTACCAGACGCCGTCCGCCGCTGCCGAGGTCTCCGACCGGCTCGGCACCCGCAAGGCCGGCGCGCTCGACATCGGCGCCGCCTGCGCCGGCTTCTGCTACGGCCTCGGCCTCGCCGACACGATCGTGCGGACGGGTACGGCGGAGCATGTCCTCGTCATCGGCGTGGAGAAGCTCACCGACTTCGTGTCGCCCACCGATCGCGGCGCGGCGTTCATCTTCGCCGACGGCGCCGGCGCCGTCGTCGTCGGTCCGTCCGACCACCCGGGCATCGGACCGGTCGTGTGGGGCGCCGACGGCTCGCAGAAGGATGCGATCACGATGACGCAGTCCTGGATCGAGTACCGCGACGAGCCTGCCGAGCAGTACCCCGTGCTCACCATGAAGGGCCAGCAGGTCTTCCGCTGGGCCGTCGGCGAGATCTCGAAGGTCTGCACCGAAGCGCTCGAGGCCGCGGGCATCACGTCGGACGACCTCGTCGCGTTCGTGCCGCACCAGGCGAACATGCGCATCACCGACGCGATGGTGCGCGCGCTCAAACTCCCCGAGCACGTCGTCGTCGCCCGCGACATCGCGACCACCGGCAACACGTCGGCCGCCTCGGTCCCGCTCGCGCTCGACGCCCTGCTCCAGTCCACGGACCTGCCGAGCGGCGGGCTCGCGCTGCTCGTCGGCTTCGGCGCCGGTCTCGCGTACGCCGCCCAGGTGGTGGAGCTCCCCTAGGACCCCCGCGCCGTACCGGCTCCGGGTGCACGACCCAGCACGACCCCGTCCAGCACCGAACCAGCATCGCAAGGAGTGAACGTGTCCCAGGAGATCCTCGAGGGCCTCGCCGCCATCGTGAACGAGGTCGCCGGTACCCCCGTGGCCGACATCACCGCCGACAAGGCGTTCATCGACGACCTCGACATCGACTCGCTGTCGATGGTCGAGGTGGTCATGGCGTGCGAGGACAAGTTCGGCGTGAGCATCCCCGACGGCGAGGTCAAGAACCTCAAGACCGTCGGCGACGCCGTCGCCTACATCGAGAAGGCCCAGGCCTGACGATCGTGCCGGGTGGCGTCCCGATCGGGGCGCCACCCGCGCAGCCACCTCGACTTTCGCAAGGAGCCATCGCATGACCACCTCGCAGCGGCGCGTCGTCGTCACGGGCCTGGGGGCCACCACGCCCGTCGGCGGGGACGTCGCCTCCACGTGGGAGGGCCTGCTCATCGGCCGTTCCGGCATCCGGCTCATCGAGGACGAGCGCTACGCCGACCTGCCCGTGCGCTTCGCCGGCCAGGTGGCCGTCGAGCCCACCGAGGTGCTCGAGCGCGCCGAGGCGCGCCGCCTCGACCGCTGCCAGCAGCTCGCGCTCGTCGCCTCGCGCGAGGCGTGGGCCGACGCCGGCGCACCCGAGGTCGACCCGGAGCGGCTCGGCGTCGTGGTGGCCACCGGCATCGGCGGCATCGTCTCGCTGCTGGAGCAGAACGAGATCCTCAACACCCGCGGCTGGACGCGCGTCTCGCCGATGTCCGTCCCCATGCTCATGCCCAACGGCTCCGCCGCGTGGGTCGGCCTGGACCTCGGCGCGAAGGCAGGCATCCACACCCCGGTCAGCGCCTGCGCGTCGGGTGCCGAGGCCGTCGCCTACGGCCTCGAGATGATCCGCAGCGGCCGCGCCGACGTGGTCGTCGCCGGCGGCACCGAGGCCTGCATCCACCCGATCACCGTCGCGTCCTTCGCCGCGATGCGCGCCCTGTCCACCCGCAACGACGAGCCCGAGCGCGCGAGCCGGCCCTACGACAAGGGCCGCGACGGCTTCGTCATGGGCGAGGGCGCCGGCTGCCTCGTGCTCGAGTCCGAGGAGCACGCCGCCGCGCGCGGTGCGCGGGTCTACGCCGAGGTCGCGGGCGTCGGCCTCACCGCCGACGGCCACCACATCGCGCAGCCCGACCCGGAGGGTCGCGGCGCGAAGCGGGCGATCGCCGAGGCGCTCGCGTCCGCCGGCGCGGCCCCGTCCGACGTCATCCACGTCAACGCGCACGCGACCTCCACCCCGCAGGGCGACGTCGCGGAGGCCACGGCCATCCGGGCCGTCCTCGGCTCGGCCACCGACGGTGTCGCGGTCAGCGGCACGAAGTCGATGACCGGCCACCTGCTCGGGGGTGCCGGCGCGGTCGAGTCCGTCGCCGCGGTGCTCGCGCTGCACCACCGCGTCGCGCCCGTGACGGCCAACCTCGAGGATCCCGACGACGAGATCGGACTCGACGTCGTCCACGGCGAGGCGCGTGCGCTGCGCGGCGGTGACGCCGTCGTCCTCAACAACTCGTTCGGGTTCGGCGGCCACAACGTCGCCCTCGTCTTCCGGAGCGCCTGATGACCGCCGTGGCCACCGACGCCGTCGAGGTCCGCGACCTCGACCCGCGCCACCCGCTCGTCCGCATGCCGGCGTTCCTCGACGACGGCACGATGGAGCTCATCACCGACGTCGACGACAGCGGCGTGATCGCCGCGGTCGGCACCGCGCACGGGACTCCGGTCGTCGTCTTCTGCACCGACCCGACCGTCCAGGGCGGGGCCATGGGCATCGCCGGGTGCCAGGCGATCATGGTGGCCTACCGCCGCGCGATCGCCGACGGCGTTCCCGTCGTCGGCCTGTGGCACTCCGGCGGCGCACGCCTGCGCGAGGGCGTCGAGAGCCTGCACGCGGTCGGCGAGGTCTTCGCGATCATGACCCGCGTGTCGGGCCGGATCCCGCAGATCTCGGTCGTGCTCGGCCCGGCCGCCGGCGGTGCGGCGTACGGCCCTGCGCTCACCGACGTCGTCGTCCTCGGGCCCGAGGGCCGGATCTTCGTCACCGGACCGGACGTGGTCCGCTCGGTCACCGGCGAGGACGTCGACATGCTGCGCCTCGGCGGCCCCGAGCCGCACGGCCGACGCAGCGGCGTCGTGCACGTCATCTCGGCCACCGAGCGCGCCGCGCTCGACGACGGCGCGCGGCTCGCGTCGCTGCTCGGCACGCACGGCACGCTCGACGCCGGTTCCGTGACCGACTCCGACCTCGCGGCGCTGCTCCCCGAGAACCGCAAGCGGGCCTACGACGTCCACCCGCTCATCGCCGCCATCCTCGACGAGGGCTCGGCGCTCGAGCTGCACGGCAAGTGGGCGCCCAACGTCGTCACGACCCTGGGCCGCCTCGGCGGCCGGGCCGTCGGCGTCGTCGCGAACAACCCGCTGCGCCTCGGTGGCTGCCTCGACGCCACGAGCGCCGAGAAGGCCTCCCGCTTCGTCCGCATGTGCGACGCGTTCGGCCTGCCGCTCGTCGTCGTCGTCGACGTCCCCGGCTACCTCCCCGGTGTCGGGCAGGAGTGGGACGGCGTCGTACGTCGTGGCGCGAAGCTGCTGCACGCGTTCGCCGAGGCGAGCGTCCCCCGCGTCACCGTCGTCACCCGCAAGGCGTTCGGCGGAGCGTACATCGCGATGAACTCGCGCTCGCTCGGCGCCACCCGCGTCATCGCCTGGCCCGACGCCGAGATCGCGGTCATGGGCGCGGTCGCCGCCGTACGCATCCTGCACCGCCGCAAGCTTGCCGACATCCCCGAGGATGCCCGGGCCGAGGTCGAGCTCGAGCTCGCCGAGGAGCACTCGCGCATCGCCGGCGGCGTCGAGAAGGCCGTGGCGATCGGCGTGGTCGACGAGGTCGTGGACCCTGCCCGCACGCGATCCGCGCTCGCGATCGCGCTCGCCGAGGCGCTCGCGGCCGACCCGGACGTCCGCGGCGACCACGGCAACATCCCGCTCTAGGCCGCACCAGCGGCGCATCCGCGCCGGAATGACCCGGAGCGGGGACGGGGCTCGGTGCTGGACCCCGTCCCCGCTCCGTCCCGCCAGCGGAACAGCACCACCAGCCGGCCCCGCCTGCATGGTTGTCCTGGGGCTGGTCGCACCGGGCCTCCCACGGGACACACCGACGGTCCCGCCCACCCCACGGCGGGAGATGTCCGGCCAGGCATCGCCCGGGCCCAAGGCATGATGGGCCGGTGATTCGGCTGGAGGAGGCACTGCGCCTGTCGAGCCCCAGGAACGGCGCGTACCCGACCATCTGCGTGGACGGCCGAGGCGCTTCGGGGAAGACCACGCTGGCCGAGTTCCTGGCCGTGCATCTCGAGGGCCTCACCGTGGTACATGGCGACGACTACTTCGAGCCCCACGACGGGCCCGTCACCTGGGGCCGCTTCAACGAGGCGAGGTTCGATTCCGACGTCCTGAGTCGGGTGCGCGTCGGAGATCGCGACATCCCGCTGAGACCCTTCGATTTCCCCAACCGGCGCGTGAGCGGTGAGCAGGTGCTCACCATCACGAGGGGGCTCGTGATCGAGCGCTGGCTCAGCATGTCGCTCGATGTCCCCTGGGACATCGCGATCTGGGTCGATGCACCACCCTTGCTCTGTCTGGAGCGCGGGCTGGCGAGGGAGGACGCCGCTCTCGGAGAACGGGCGCGCCTCGCGTGGGAGACGGTGTGGCAGCCTCGAGAGGCGCGCTACATCGAAGAGATGGCACCGGTGGAGTCCGCAGACTTCGTGGTCGACGGCACCTCGCCGTTCGAGGATCAGTTCGGATTCGACGTCCGTTGACGGCAGCGCAGCTGTTCCTGATCTCGCTTCTCCCGGGGCCGACGGGCAATGAGCGCGGGTGGGACCGCTCCGCCCGTCGAGAGCTCGCTGCCGAGTCCGACAACCCCCACGTACCCGGCGCGGTATCGGGAGGTCACACGGGCGCTTGCCGACGCGTGTGGGCCAGCCGTGGCAGAAGCCTGGACCGGATCCGTCGACCGACTGCGCCGTGCCCGGGCAGAGGCCTGCCGAGCAAGATCGACCAGCCACGGCGGACTGCCTGATCGCCCTCGCCAACGGCGGCGTGAACCGGCACGATGCAACGGTGAAGGGCTACGCCGTGCAGGGGATGTCCGCGGCCACGAGCCTGGTCTACCTGCTCGGCAGCCCGGGTGTGGGCAAGCGAACGGTCGCCGAGGCGCTGTCCGCGCGCACCGGCGCCATCGTGCTCGACAACCATCGGATCAATCTGCCGATCATGTCGCTCTTCGCCTGGGACGGCAGCGAGCGCCTCCGACCCGAGGTCTGGGGCTACGTCGACGTGATCCGGTCCGCCGTCCTCGACGCTCTGGCGAGATCGCCCCGCGTGACAGGAGCTACGTGCTCACCAACGCGCTCGAGGTCGGCTACGAGGCGTGGTTCGAGCGGATCGAGGCGATCGCACGGGCCCGAGGGTCGGTGTTCGTTCCGGTGCTGCTCGAGTGCGAGCTCGAGGAGCAGCTGCGGCGGGTGGCGTCGGAGGACCGCGTCGTACGCCGCAAGCTCTCCGACCCCGAGCGTGCCCGCGAGTTCATCGCGGGGACCCAGTTCTTCCGGCCCACGGGCGCCGCCGCGCTCGTCGTCGACACCACCCACCGACGACCCGACGACACGGCCGCCCTCATCGACGACCACGTGCACCAGATCACCGCCACGGCCCGAGCCGGACGGCGAGACCGGCCGCGGCGTGGCTCCGGTCGCCGCTCCGAGGTCGCGGCCCGCGCGATGGCCGCCGGACGCTGTCGACGGACAGGAATCGAGACGGGGCACCGCTCGGGGTTCAGAGCCAGCGATCCAACATCCCGCGGACGGAGTCGAGCATCGGCTGGTCGCGCAGATCCGCCCGATGGACCCAGCCGACCCCGTCCGTGCTCCCGGCGACCTCCGCCCGAGACTCACCGCCCAGCACCGTGACGTCGTAGAGCACGAAGATCCCGTGGTAGTCGGTGCCGTTGGCGAGCGTGCGGTGGTCCGAGCCGACCTCCAGCAGTCGATCGACGGCCACTCGGTAGCCCGTCTCCTCGGCGAACTCGCGTACCACCGCGTGCTCCGGGGTCTCCCCGTGGTCCAGGCCTCCGCCCGGCAACATCCACTTCCCGACGTCGCCTCCGCCGAAGCCTGCGATGCGAACCATCAGCACCGCCTCGCCATCGCGGGCGATTCCGTAGGTCGAGACGCGTTGGACCTGGGGATGGTCGGCCATCCGCCGAGGATAGGGATTCCGATCGCGGGCACGACGTCCGCATCGACGTGCTTGGGTAGCTCCTTCATCGGTGCACCGGCGGGGACGCGCACGCGCGTCGGCCCCCGACCGCGGACGGTCGGGGGCCGACGGATCCCTCAGGGAGGAGGGGTCGTAGGAGGCGTACCGGTCAGGACACCACCTGGTGGAGCCAGCGCACGGCGGCGCCCTCGCCGGCGTAGCGGAAGGGCTCGAGCTCGGCGTCCCAGGGGGCACCGAGCAGCACGGCGACCTCGTCCTCGAGCAGGGAGCCGGACAGCGCCGCGCGCGCGATCGCACCGCGCAGCCGCTCCTCGGGCACCTGGATGTCACCGTGCACCCCGATGACGGCCCGGTAGACGCCGAGCGACGGGGTGACCGAGTAGCGCTCGCCCTCGGTGCCCGCCGTCGCCTCCTCGGTGACCTCGAAGCGCAGCCGGCCCCAGCCGTGCAGGGTGGACACGACGCGGGCCGCGGTCCCGGCCGCGCCGGTCCAGGACACCTCGGCGCGCACCGTGCCGGGGGTGACCGGCTGGGCGGCCCAGTCGAGCGACACCGGCTGTCCGAGGACGTCGGCCAGGGCCCACTCCACGTGGGCGGCGAGCGCCCGTGGGCAGGAATGCACGAAGACGACGCCCCGGGTCTGCACCCGTGCGCCGTGGGGCGCGCCGGGCGCGCCGCGGTGATCGGCCATCTCCGGACCTCCTGCTCGAGGGACGCCTTCCCCAGCGGCCTCGCAGCGATCCGGACCTCGCGATCCGCCGATCACGATAGTCCCGTGCGTCCCCTCCGCACCAGACGTCACACCGACGACACGCTGAGTGATCAATTCACTACTAAGCGTGTGCAACGGGCGTGCCGTCCGGGACGAGCGGGCCGGGCGGAGGTCAGAACCAGCGGGTCCCGACGAAGACGGCGACGACGAGCGAGCCGAGCAGCACGACGGTGACGCCGAGGACGACCCATCGGTTGCCGACGCGAGTGATCACCCGTCGACCCTAGGCCACGGCGCGCCCGACGACAGCCGAACCCCCTCGCGCCGGGCGACACCCGGCCGCGAGCACGTCCCCCGGCGTGCTGGGGACTCACAGGCACCCGTCGCCGCGCTCACACCTGCCTCACAGGTTCCACCGCGATGGTGGGCTCATGAGCAGCGGCACCGCCACCCGGCGCAGCCAGGACGTGCTGCGTCCCAGGAAGGGCCTCGCCGCCGCGCCGGACGCCTACGACCGCGCCCCGCTCGTGGCGCTGTGGCTCGCCGGGCTCGGCCTCGGCCTCGTCGTCGGCATCCAGCTCGCCACCCGCAGCCCGCTCACCGGAGCCGGTGCCCTCGTCATCGAGCTCAGCCGCTGGTGCGCGCTGCTCGGCACGTACGGCGCCCTGCTGGTGATCGTCCTCGTCGCCCGCATCCCGGCGCTCGAGCGCTCGGTCGGCCTCGACCGGATGGTCACCTACCACCGACGCCTCGGGCCCGCCGTCATCGTGCTCATCGCGGCCCACGTCGCCCTCGTGACCGTCGGCTACGCCATGAGCGAGTCGGTGTCGTTGCTCGAGGAGGGCACGACCTTCCTCACGACGTACGCCTGGGTGCTGCCCGCCTTCGCCGGCTTCGGGCTGATGGTCATGGCCGGGCTGACGTCGTGGCGGGTGGCGCGGCGGCGGATGCGGTACGAGACGTGGTGGGTCACGCACCTCTACCTCTACCTCGCCATCGCGCTCGCGTACATGCACCAGGTCCTGCACGGCCAGCAGTTCGTCACCCACGCGTGGGCCCGCTGGATCTGGCTGGCGCTCTACGTCGTGACCTTCGGCGCCCTCCTCGCCTTCCGCGTCGGCCTGCCGGTCGCGCGCTCGCTGCGCCACGACCTGCGCGTGCACGCGGTCGTCCGCGAGTCGAAGGACACGGTGAGCGTCTGGATCAAGGGGCGCGACCTCGAGGCGCTCGCCGTGCGCGGCGGGCAGTTCTTCGGCTGGCGCTTCCTCACCCCGCAGATGTGGTGGCAGTCCCACCCCTACTCGCTGTCGGCCGGGGCCGACCCGAGCTACCTGCGCATCACCGTCAAGGACCTCGGCGACCACAGCCGTGCGCTGGCCCGCCTGCGCCCCGGCACGCGGGTCGTGGCGGAGGGCCCGTACGGCGTCTTCACCGCCGACGCGCGGCACGGCGAGCGCGTCGTCCTGCTCGCCGGCGGGGTGGGCGTGACGCCGATCCGCGCGGTGCTCGACGACCTGCCGCCGTCGGTCCGCACCGACGTCCTGTTCCGCTCGCCGAAGATGTCCGCGCTCATCCTGCGCGCGGAGCTCGACCAGATCGCCGCGACCCGGTCGAACGTGCGCGTGCGCTACCTCGTCGGCAACCGCCGCGACTACCCCATCGACGCGCGCACCCTGCTCCAGCTCGTGCCCGACATCCAGGTCGCGGACCTCTACGTGTGCGGGCCCGAGGACTTCATCGCGGCCGTGCGCGAGGCGGCCCACGTCCTCGGCATCCCGGGCCACCGGATCCACCACGAGGCGTTCTCGTTCCAGTCGCCCGACACCTACGCGGTCGGCTCGGGGAGGGGGGTCAGATGAAGCGCGCCCTCGTCGTCGGCACCGGCACGGTCGCGGGCGTCGCCGCGGTCCTCGCGCTCAACCCGGAAGTGGCCTCCGTCGCCGCGGGCACGACCACGACGCGTGCCACCGCCGCGGCCCCCGCTGCCGCCACCGCGCCGGCGGGCGCCTCCGGGTCCACGTCGTCGCGGTCCACGTCGTCGCGGTCCACGTCGTCGCGGTCCACGTCGTCGGGCTCGACGTCGTCGCGCTCGACAGCCGCCACCACCATCGCCGGCTCGACCGTCGACGTCGGCTACGGCACCGTCCAGGTGCAGGCCACGCTCGAGGGCGGGCGCATCGTGGACATCCAGGCCCTCGCGCTGCCGCAGAACGACGGCCACAGCGCCCGCATCTCCCAGCAGGCCTTCCCGATGCTCGTGCGGCAGGCGCTCGCCGCCCAGAGCTCGCAGATCTCCGGCGTCTCGGGCGCGTCGTACACGTCCTACGGGTTCGTCGAGTCGCTCAAGGCGGCGCTGCTCTCGGCCGGGCACGCCGCGTGACCGCGACCCTGCTCCCCGGCCCGCTGCGCACGCGGGTGGAGCACGTGTGGGGGACGGTCGTCTCGCTCGACGTCCGGGACGCGGACACGACAGACACCGCCGTCGACGCCGCGTGGGAGTCCGTCCGGGCCGAGCTGCACCGCATCGACGCCGTGTTCTCGACGTTCCGGGCCGACAGCGTGGTCTCCCGCCTGCGCGCCGGGGGCACGCACCTCGTCGCCGACGACGTGGCCGAGGTGATCGACCGCTGCCTCGAGGCCCGCCACGCCACCCACGGCGCGTTCGACCCGTGGCAGGCCCGCGGCGGCTTCGACCCGAGCGGGCTGGTCAAGGGCTGGGCGGCGGACCGCTGCGCGCAGATCCTGCACCAGCACGGCCTGCGCAGCTTCTCGGTGGACGCCGCGGGCGACCTGGCCTGCCGCGGCACGGCCGGCGGGGCCACCCGCGGCTGGCCCATCGGCATCGCCCACCCGGACGACTCCACGGCCGTCGTGGCCGTGGTCGACGTGCTCGACGGCGCGATCGCGACGTCGGGCACGAGCCAGCGCGGCGAGCACGTGCTCGACCCGCTCACCGGCGGCCCGGCACGCGGTGCCCGCCAGGCCACCGTGGTCGGACCGGACGGCGCGCTCGCCGACGCGTACGCCACCGCCCTCGTGGTGACCGGGGTCTCCGGTGCCACGTGGTTCACCGCCCTGCCAGGATGGTCCGCATACGTCGTCGAGGGCGACACGGCCACGGCCTGGGGACCCGCGTTCGACGACTCAGCAAGGGGACTGGAGCCATGAGCATGACCAAGACCCAGGACACGGACCTCCCGCAGAGCTACCTGCGGTCCGGCGACGGAGTGCCGCCGGTCCGGGTGCTCGTGGTCGACGACGAGCCGGACCTCGCCGACCTCGTGTCGACGGCGCTCCGGTTCGACGGCTGCCGCACGGCCACGGCCGGCGACGCCGACGAGGCGGTGCGCGTCGCGCGCGAGCTGCGCCCCGACATCGCCGTGCTCGACATGATGCTTCCCGGCGACGACGGCGTACGCCTGCTCGCCCGGCTCCGCGCCGAGCACCCCGACCTGCCCGCGGTGTTCCTCACCGCCCGCGGCGACACCCGCGACCGCATCGCCGGGCTGCGGGCGGGCGCTGACGACTACATCGCCAAGCCGTTCAGCCTCGAGGAGCTGCTCGCCCGGCTGCAGGCCGTGCTGCGCCGCACCGGCCGGCTCGACGAGCAGGGTGCCGTGCTGCGCGTCGCTGACCTCACCCTCGACGAGCTCACCCGCGAGGTGCACCGAGCCGGCGAGCTCATCGACCTCACGCCGACCGAGTTCGACCTGCTGCGGTTCCTCATGCAGAACGCCCGCACCGTCGTGAGCAAGGCGCAGATCCTCGACCGCGTGTGGCACTACGACTTCGCCGGGCGCAGCAACATCGTCGAGCAGTACGTCGGCTACCTGCGCCGGAAGGTCGACGCCGACCACGAGCCGCTGATCCACACCGTGCGTGGCGTGGGCTACGTGCTGAGAGCCCCTCGACCCGGGGACGCGGGTGCGTGAACGACTGAGTGCCGACTGGGCCGCGATGCCGCTGCGTCGCCGGCTCGTCCTCGGCCTGCTCTCCGTCATGGCCGTCACGCTCGTGGTGGTGGCGGGCGCGACGTACTACTCGCTGCGCGCCTGGACGATCCAGGGCATCGACGCGAGTCTCGAACAGGCCAAGTCCCACGTGTTCTCCGACATCAACGACCGCGGCAGCGTCAACGAGGCCGTGCAGGCCTGGAGCTCGAGCGGCGCCACGGTCTACCTCGTCACGGCCGACGGTGCCGCCGCACCGCTCACCCCGAGCATCCCGGGCGCGCCGACCCCCACCCAGCTCTCCGCCGCCGACGCCGCCGCGCTGCAGGCGGTTCCGACGGGCCGGGAGGCCGCGGCCGTCTCCGTCACGCTGTCCACGCTGGGCCCGAGCCGGGCGGTCGCGATCCCGGTCAACGCGGGCACCTCGGACGGCACGCTCGTCGCCGCGACGCCGCTGTCCAAGGCCGACGCGGTCGCCGCGCGGCTGCTGCTCGTCGAGGTCATCGCCGTCGTCCTGGCGCTCATCTTCGCGGGGATCGTCGCCACCTGGTTCGTCCGGCGGTCGCTCCGCCCGCTCAAGGAGGTCGCCGAGACGGCGAGCGAGGTGGCCCGGCTCCCGCTCGAGCGCGGCGACGTCGACATCCCGGCGCGTGTGCACGACCCCATCCCCACGACCGAGGTCGGCCAGGTCGGTCTCGCGGTCAACGCCATGCTCGACCACGTCGAGAGCTCGCTCAAGACGCGCGCCGACACCGAGGAGCGGCTGCGCCGGTTCGTCTCCGACGCCGGCCACGAGCTGCGCACGCCGCTCGCCGCGGTCCGGGGCTACGCCGAGCTCATGCGGCGCGGCGCGGCCGGCGACCCGGAGCAGGCGCGGCACGCCGCGGAGCGCATCGAGGCGGCCGGCAGCCGCATGGGCCTCCTCGTCGAGGACCTGCTCCTGCTCGCGTCGCTGGACGAGGAGCGTCCGCTCGCCCACGACGTCGTCGACCTGAACCGGCTCGTGGACGAGGCGGTCGCCGAGGCGGCGACGGCTGGTCCCGACCACCAGTGGGCGGTCGAGGAGGGCGACGAGCACGTCACCGTGATCGGGGACGGAACGCGGCTGCACCAGGCGATCGCGAACCTGCTGGCCAACTGCCGGGCCCACACCCCGGCGGGCACGTCCGTCACGATCACGGTCACCGCCGACCCGACGACCGCCCGGGTCGAGGTCCGCGACGACGGCCCCGGATTCCCCGCCCAGCTGCTCCCCCGCGTGACCGAGCGCTTCGCCCGGGGCGACGCCAGCCGGTCGCGCGCCACCGGCGGGAGCGGCCTCGGTCTCGCGATCGTCAAGGCGGTCACCGAGGCCCACCGGGGCACCGTGGACGTCGGCAACGGCCCCGGTGGGGTCGGTGCCGTGGTCCGCATGTCGCTCCCGATGGCGGCCGCGCCCCAGGCCTCGACCGTGATCGGTTCCGCGTCGGCACCGATGCCACCGGTCGCCGTCGGCGCGGAGCCGGTCCGGGCCGACCGGCCGGAGACCGACCCCGCCGCCGTGCCGTCCAGCTCCTCCTGAGACAGCTCCGAGCGAGGCCCGAGCGCACCGCTCCGGCGGGTGCCGGGCCGAGCCCCTTCGCCCCGGCCCGACCCGGGACCGGATGCCGTCGATCCGATGCCGTCGTCGGACCGTCGGGCCAAGATGGGTGCGACCGCATCACGCGGGCGGGCAGGCGCCCGCCGCCCGCACGGGAGGGGACCTGCATGAGCTGGACGGCTCCGGAGATCGACCGTGCCGACCCGCCGCGGCTGAGCGACGAGCGCACCTGCCTGCAGGGCTGGCTCGTGTTCCACCGCGAGACCCTTCTCATGAAGTGCGCCGGGCTCGCCCACGAGGAGCTGGCGCGCCGCAGCGCGCCGCCCTCCGAGCTGTCGCTGCTCGGCATCGTCCGCCACATGGCCGACGTCGAGCGCTGGTGGTTCCGGGCGAACCTGCGCGGCGAGGACGTCGACGGGTTCTTCGGCCCGGCCGACAACCTCACCGGCGACTTCGACGACCTCGACTCGATGCCGGCCGAGGAGGTCTGGGACGTCTACGCCCGCGAGTGCGCGGCCGCCGACGCCGCGGCCGACGGCGTCCCGCTCGAGCAGACGTTCCGCAGCCGCAGCCGGGGGACGGAGCTCGACCTGCGCTGGGTCTACCTGCACATGATCGAGGAGTACGCCCGGCACAACGGCCACGCCGACATCCTGCGGGAGCGGATCGACGGCGTCGTCGGCGACTGATTCCCTCCGGCCGTCGACTACGCCGGGGCCGGAGGCGGGATCGGCGGGAGGCGGACCTCGGGCGTGAGAGTGACGAGCACCCACACCCGCTTCTTGCCGACGAGACGCAGCGGCCAGCGCGCCGGCCACATGACGGAGAAGTGCCGGCCGTACTTCGCCCGGTGGGCCCGCACGCCGGGACGGAACTCGCTGCGGTCGAGGACCTCGGCCCGGCCGGCGACGTAGGACTCCCCGGGCAGCAGCGCGCCCGGACCGTCGCACGCGGCCACCGCCACGACCGGGTTCGCGCGGATGCGCCTGATCTTCCACGAGTCGCCGAAGGTCGAGACGAACAGCCGCTCGCCGTCCCCGCTCACCCAGACCGGCGTGTGGACCGGCGAGCCGTCCGACCGGAACGACACGAGGTCGACGAAGGGCTCGGCACCCAGCCGACGGGTCTCCGCGCGTGCATCCACCCCCCGACTCTCGCACGGCAGCGTCCGGCGGACGGCGAAGCGCCGCCGGCTCGCCCTAGTGTTCCTGGCATGACGGACGCCGCCCAGCAGCCCCGCCCGGCGCTGGACAAGAAGCGCTCGATCATCATGGGACTGGTCGGCCTGACCGTCCTGGTGCTGATCTTCGTCAAGGTGATCCCGCAGATCGGCTCGTACGAGGACGCCTTCGTCGCGATCCGGGCGATGGACGCGACCGACATCGCGCTCATCGCCGCGACCGTCCTGCTCTACAACGTCGTCTACGGCTTCCCGTTCATGGCCGCGGCCCCGGGGCTGACCTACCCGCGTGCGTTCCAGCTGAACCAGGGCGCGTTCGCGATCAGCAACGGCATCCCCGCCGGCGGCGCGTTCGGGCTCGGCGTGCAGTACGCGATGCTCGCGTCCTACGAGGTCCCGGCCACGGTCGCCACGGCCGCGATCGGCGTGGTGGGCGTGTGGAGCATCTTCGTCACGCTGGGGCTGCCGACGCTCGGGCTGCTCGCGATGGCGGCGTCGAACACGATCGATGCCGGGACCTACGTCTACATCGGCCTGCTCGGCCTGGCGGCGCTGGTCGCGATGATCGTGGTCTTCGCCCTCGTCATGCGCAGCGAGCAGCTCGCCGAGCGCATCGGGCAGCTCGGCACCAGGGCCACCGCCCCCGTCTTCCGCCGGACGGGCCGGCCCCACTGGGACGCCGTCCCGATGGTGCTGAAGTTCCGCACCGACACCGTGGACCTCGTGACCCGCCGCTGGGGGTCCATCACGATCGCCCAGGTGAGCGTCTCGCTGACGCAGTTCCTCATCTTCTTCGCGGCGCTGCGCGGCGTCGAGGGCGCCGACACGACGACGTCGGTGCTCGTGGCGTTCGGCGCGTTCGCCGTCGCGCAGATCGGCATCCTGATCCCGATCACCCCCGGCGGTCTGGGCACGGTCGACGCGTTCATGATCTCGCTGCTCGCCGCCATGGGCGTGAGCAGCGGCGACGCGACCGCGGCGACACTCGTGTGGCGTGCGGCGTCGTTCGTGCCCCAGATCGCGATCGGCGTGATCGCCCTCGTGACGTGGAGCCACCGCGCCGCGCGGACTTTCGCCGCCGTCAAGCCCGCGGACGGCGCACCGGCGGACTGAGTGCGCCGATCAGGCCGCTGCCTGCTCCGAGAGACCGAGCGTCTCGGCGACGAGGCCGAACACGAGGTCGCGCTCCACGAGGAAGCCGTCGTGCCCGAGCCGTGACTCGATGACGCGCAGCCCGTCGACGCAGCCCGGCGCGAGGTCGGCGATCCGGCGCTGCTGGTGCAGGGGGTAGAGCCGGTCGCTGTCGATCCCGCCGACGACGAGCGGGACGCGGATCGAGGCGAGCGCCGCGTCCACGCCGCCACGGCCGCGCCCGACGTCCCACGTGGACATCGCGTCGGTGAGCGCGACGTACGACCCGGCGTCGAACCGGTGCGCCAGCCGCTCGGCCTGGTGGTCGAGGTAGGACTGCACCGACCAGCGGCCTGTGCCGAGCGGGTCCTCCCCCGGCTGCGGGTCGTTGCCGAAGCGGTCCTCGAGCTCCGCCGCGCTGCGGTAGGTCAGGTGGGCGATGCGGCGCGCGACCCCGAGGCCGCGCCACGGTCCCTCGCCGGGAGCGGCGTCGTGGTAGTCGCCGTCCCGCCAGGCCGGGTCACTCGTGATCGCGAGGGCCTGCGTCGTCTGCGTGCCGATCTGGTCCGCCGACGCGGCCGCCCCGACCGCGAGGACGAGGGCGCTCGCCACGCGGTCCGGCGCGCCGACGGCCCACTCGAGCGCGCGCATGCCGCCCATGGAGCCGCCGATCACCGCCGCCCACCGGCGTATCCCCAGGGCGTCGGCCAGCCGCGCCTCCACGGCGACCTGGTCGGCCACCGTGATGCGCGGGAAGCGCGACCCGTACGGGCGACCGTCGCTCGCCGTCGACGCCGGGCCCGTCGTCCCCTGGCACCCGCCGAGCACGTTCGGTGCCACGACGAACCAACGGCGCGTGTCGATCGCCGCGCCAGGGCCGAGGAGCCCGTCCCACCAGCCCGGCGTCGGGTGCCCGCGGCCGGCGGGGCCGGTGACGTGGGAGTCGCCGGTCAGCGCGTGCAGGACGAGGACGGCGTTGGACGCGGTGCGGTCCAGCGTCCCCCACGTCTCGTACGCGACCGTCACGCGCTCGAGCCGACCGCCGAGCTCGAGGTTCACTCCCCCGACGTCGGCAAACCTCCTGTCTCCCAGGGGATCCCCCTCCCGCCAGGCGCCGCTGGCGGGAGGGAGGCCGGGACGCGTCGGCATGGCGCTCAGGCTTCCTTGGCAGCGCGGAAGCCGGCATCGAGGTCGGCGAGGATGTCCTCGATCCCCTCGATGCCCACGGCGAGGCGGATGAGCCCGGGCGTCACACCGGAGGCCAGCTGCTCCTCGGACGTGAGCTGCGAGTGCGTGGTCGAAGCCGGGTGGATGACGAGCGACCGGACGTCGCCGATGTTCGCGACGTGGCTGTGCAGCTCGAGCGCGTCGACGAACCGCCGGCCCGCCTCCAGACCGCCCGCGATCTCGAACGCGAGCACGGCGCCCGTGCCGCGTGGGGCGTACCTCCGCCCGCGCTCGAACCACGGCGACGACGGGAGCCCGGCGTAGCGCACCGACTCGACCTCGTCGCGCGCCTCGAGCCACTCCGCGACCCGCTGCGCGTTCTGCACGTGGCGCTCGATGCGCAGCGACAGCGTCTCGAGGCCCTGCGCGATGAGGAACGCGTTGAACGGCGCGACCGCGGGCCCCAGGTCGCGCAGCAGCTGCACTCGAGCCTTCACGATGTACGCGAGGTTGCCGAGCGCCTCGGCGTAGACGAGACCGTGGTAGCTGGGGTCCGGGGTGTTGTACTGCGGGAAGCGGTCGGCGTTCACCGCCCAGTCGAACGTGCCGCCGTCGACGATCACGCCGGCGATGGCGGTGCCGTGGCCGCCGAGGTACTTCGTCGCGGAGTGCACCACGATGTCGGCGCCCCACTCGAGCGGCCGGATGAGGTACGGCGTCGCGACGGTGTTGTCGACGATGAGCGGCACACCGGCCTCGTGGGCCACCGCGGAAACGCCCTCGATGTCGAGGATGTCGTTCTTGGGGTTCGAGACCGTCTCGCCGAAGAACGCCTTGGTGTTCGGGCGGACGGCGGCGCGCCACTGCTCGAGGTCGTCGGGGTCGTCGACGAACGAGACCTCGATGCCGAGCTTCGGCAGCGTGTAGTGGAACAGGTTGTACGTGCCGCCGTACAGCGCAGGGCTGGAGACGATGTGGTCGCCCACCTCGGCGAGGTTCAGGATCGCGAGCGTCTCGGCGGCCTGGCCGCTGCTGACGAGGAGCGCGGCGACGCCGCCCTCGAGCGCGGCGATGCGCTCCTCGACGACGCCCTGCGTCGGGTTCATGATGCGCGTGTAGATGTTGCCGCTCTCGGCGAGACCGAACAGCGCGGCGGCGTGCGCGGTGTCGCGGAAGCCGTACGACGTCGTCTGGTAGATCGGCAGCGCGCGCGCCCCGGTCGTGGGGTCGACGGTCTGGCCGGCGTGGATCTGCTTGGTCTCGAAGCTCCAGGTGGCGCTCATGGCTTGTCTCTCCGGTTCGTGGGCCCGCCGCGGCGGGTGGTGGCTCAGGACTTGGGGATGGGGGTGGTGCGGTGCGCCGCATCTGGCGCGCGGGGATGCCCCGGCTCGAGGCGGGCCGGGGGGCGCGTACGTCGGGTGCGGTGTCCCCGACCGCGGGAACGACGAAGGCCGGAGGGGATCCTCCGGCCTTCGTGCGGTGCTGCGGGGTGTCGGTCAGGGACAGCCGGGCATTCGCACGAGGACGTCGCGCGACATACACATCTGGCTCGCCACCCGCCGCAGGTCGACGAAGCGGCGGGACACCAGGCTCACCCGCGGACGCATGGCGTGGAAGGTAGCAGCGCGCGACGCGCGGGTGCGAACCTGTTCATCAGGCGGACGGCAGTCGCCGCCGGCCCGCTCTTGCAAGCACTTCGCGACGACGCGAAGGTCGAACCGTCAAGAGCACTGTTGAAGGCATGAGCAACTCGCCAGCCGTCTTCGACGATCACGGCCTCCCTCGGCGGCAGCGAGGACATCTGCGCCGCCTGTGAGCATGCACAGCAGTTCTGGACAACCAGGATGAACAGAACTGCCAGGACGACGAGGCCTCTCGTGGCCACCAGCGGAGACTTTCGCATGGCCACGGACAGACGCGCACCCGCACGCTGCCACGGTAAACCTCCGACCCCCGTCAACGCGCGGACGCACCCTTGCTGCCGGATCGCTCAGCAAGGGCGAGGAAGCACGGCAGCTACGCGCTGCTCGTGATCCGAACCGAGGACTGAACCATGACGACGACCATGCCCGCGTCGCTACCGGACTCATGGATCTCTCCCGGAGCCCACATCACGGCCTGGCCCGCCGTGATCAGGTGACGTTCACCGTCTTCGGCGCTCACCCAGCCGTCGCCTGTAGCGACGCAGAAGAGTTGCCACCAACGGCCTGCGTGGCGGCCGAGGACTCCGCCCGGAGAGACTCTCGCGATGTGCGTCCGGAAGTGCGCGTCTGCGTCGAATCGGGCGGCTTCGATGAGGTACAGCCCCGAGCTACCGTGCTCGTCCACGTCCCCTTGGTCGAGTTCGATCCACTCCATGGCGGGCACGGTATCCCGTGAACGCCCATCCGAGTCCACGCCCTGGCGCGTGAGTCAGGATTCACGTGGATGAGGGCCTGGCGCGCCGGCGTGGAGCGGCGCGGACGACCGCGTCGATGTCGAGGCCGTCCAGGCCGTCCCGCACTGTCGCTAGCAGCTTGATCAGCTGTCGACGCTGCGGCTCTGAGAGTTGCGCCATGACTGCGGTCTGCAAGGCGACCACCTCGGGCAGGAACTGGTCGACGAGTGCCCGCCCCTCGTCCGTGATCGCCACGAGCAGCCTTCGCCGGTCCGCGGGGTCGGGTCGGCGCTCAACCAGCCCACGTCGTTCCAAGGTGTCGAGAAGGGACGTGACGCTTGCGGTGGTCACGATGAGCCGTTGCGCGATGGTCGTCGGGGAGAGTGGCGCTCCGGCCCCCTCCAGGACCGCCAGCGCCTCGCGTCCGGCGCGTGAGAGGTGGTGGTGGCGCAAGGCCTGGTCGACGGCAGCGACGAATCGTTCGCCAGCCTGGACGAGGGCCACGATGCTCGCGTTCGCCGATTCACTGCCGCCGGGGAACTCGCGCTCGAACCTGCTGGCCGCGGCACGCGCCGAAGGGCTCCCGGAGCGGGAGCCCTTCGGCGTTGAACCGCGGGTAGTGCTCAGTACTGCTCCCGCTCGGCCTCGGACCAGATGCTGACGTCGGGTGTCCCGACGACGCCAGCCTTGTCCATGGCCTCGCGGAGAGCCGGGTCGGTCGTGAAGGCACGCACCGCCGCTGCGTCGGGGAACTCGATCAGGGCCAGCACGGTGTTGCCGTCGCGCAGAACCCGGTAGCCGGTGGACCCGTGGCCGCGCCGCCCCGAGTCGTGGCCGTCGAATCCTGCCTTCCACGTGTCGAAGTCGTTCACCGTGTGCCGCACTGCCAGTGTGGTCATGCTGACTCCTCATGTCGGGGGTGGCTCGCTGTGGTGAATATTGTTAGACCCCTAGCAATTAGAAGTCAAGCAAAATATGGTCAGTGCTGTCACGGGACGGGAGTGCTGTCAGGAGGCGGCGATGACCCTCGCGGTCGCAAGCGTTCTGCTCGCTCTTCTCAACCTTCTCAGCGCCACGCTCATCGCCGAACGCTGCCGCGTCGGCTGGCTTGTTGCCCTGGCAGCACAGGTCCCTTGGACCTGGTACGACATCCGGACCGGGCAGATCGGATTTCTGTTGCTCACGCTGGTCTACGTGCCTGTGTACGTCCGCGGGTGGCGGACGGCACGACAGCCGGGCACCGGGTCTGTCAGGCGAGGACATGGACATCCCCTGGTAAGAGTCGTCGGGCGCGACCGACGGCCAGGTCAGCGCTCTGAGTTCGACGCCTCGACGGCATAGACCAGCCGCCAACACACCTGGGTTCCGCCGCGCGGCACGAACCACATGCCGGATCTGGCGACACACTGCATGTAGGCGGCCTCGGCGTCCGTCCATGAGGTGGGAGACGCCAGCAGGCGGCCAAACTCGGCGTAGTCCTCGGCATCCGGCACCCGAGTGATGGCCGGATATCGCTCGGGTCGCATACGACGTTTCCGAGTTCGTCCACACCGCCGAGCTCACGATGTCGGAGTTGTGCCGAAGCCCGTCTTCAACGGCGAGCGCTGGCCAGACCATCGGTTAGAACGGGGGCGGGTCGAGTGGCGGTGGCGCGGGCTCAGCCGGCGGCGGGTCGGGGTCGTCGAGGACCGGGCGC
>JAJXTD010000140.1 GCA_021784035.1 Actinomycetes bacterium
GACGTAGATCCTGCGCAGCCGCGCCGGGCCCGGCTCGCCGGTCGCGCGGTGCGCGCCGCGGGCAGCGTGTCGCCCGGGAGCCCCGCCACCGCCGCGAGCGCGGCCTCGATGCGGGTGAGCCGCTCGTCGATGCCGTCCAGGGTCACCGGCAGCTTGCTCCTCGGGTAGGGCGGCGGACCGCGCCGAGCCGGTCGGCTCAGCCCTGAGCGGCGCAGGTGACGCAGCGGACCGCCCAGGGGTGCACCTCGAGGCGCCCCGGCGGGATCTCGCCACCGCACGAGTCGCAGGTGCCGTAGCTGCCCTCGTCGAGCTTCGCGAGGGCGCGCTCGACCTCGGCGAGCTGGCCGAGCATCTGCTCGTGCGCGGCGACCTGGGTGAGCCGCTCGACCGCGATGCTCGTCCCGTCGCCGACCCGCTTGCCGAAGGAGATGTCCCCGGAGTCGACCGGCGCCGCGCTGATCCCGGCCATCCGCGCCAGCAGGTCCGCGCGCTTGTCGAGCAGCGCCTGGAGTACGTCGTCGCTCACGGCGCCGGCTCCGCCGTCGCCCGACCGTCCACGAGGTGCAGCCGGGTGTCGCAGAGCGCGGCGACGTCCGGGTCGTGCGTCGCGAGCACGACGGCGGCACCGGCGTCGGCCTCGGCCCGGATCGCGCCGAGGACGAGCGCGGCGCTGTCCGCGTCGAGCTCGGCCGTCGGCTCGTCGGCCACGAGCAGCGCCGCGCCCAGGGCGAGCGCCCGGGCGACCGCGACGCGCTGGCGCTGCCCGCCGGAGAGCTCCTCGGCGAGCCGGTCCGGGACGTCCGGGAGGCCGGCGCGGGCGAGCGCGACCTCGGCGCCCTCGCGCACCGCCGCCCGGTCGAGCCCGCGCAGCTGCAGCGGCAGCTCGACGTTCTCGGCCGCGGTGAGCACCGGGAGCAGCCCGTACCCCTGGAACACCACGCCCGCCCGCGCCGCGCGGTCCGGTGGCTCGACGGAGCCGGCGTCGGGGAGGACGAGTCCGGCGAGGACCGCGAGCAGCGTCGACTTCCCCGACCCGGACGGGCCGGTCACCGCGAGGATGCGTCCGGGCACGAGGTCGACGTCGACGTCGTCGACCACCCGGCGACCGCCACGCACGACGACGACGCCGCGTGCCGTCACGGCCATCCCCTGGCGTGCCGCGGGCGTCCCGACGGTCCGCTCGGCCTCGGTCATCGGGGCCTCCGCAGCAGGCGCAGGGCGTCGCCGTCGCGCTCCACGACGACCTCGGTACCCGGTGGCCACTCGACGACGAGCTCGTCGGGCAGGTGCACGCTGCCGTCCTTGCCCACGACGGCGAACTGCTCGCCGCTGCGACCCTCCTGGCCCACCCGGCCGTAGCGCATCGTCACGGTGCGGCCGAGGCGCCCACCGACCTCGGGGTCGTGCGTCACGACGACGACGGTCGTGCCGAACCGGTCGTGCACGGTGTCGATCAGGTCGAGCACGGCGTCCCGCCCGTGGTGGTCGAGCTGCGAGGTCGGCTCGTCCGCGAGCAGCAGACCGGGCCCGTTGGCCACCGCGACCGCGAGCGCGACGCGCTGCTGCTCGCCGCCGGACAGCGACGGGACCGGATGGTTCGCGACCGGACCGAGCCCGAGGGCATCGAGCAGCTCGAGGGGCGGCAGCACGGCGCGACGGCGCGAGCGCGGCAGCGAGCGGTGCGCGAAGCGCACGTTGTCCGCGGGCGTCGCGTACTGCAGCAGGTTGCGCGCCGCGCCCTGCAGGACGACGCCGACCCGCTGTGCGCGCAGCCGCAGGAGCGCGCGCTCGTTCATGCCGCCGATCTCGTCGTCGCCCACCCATACGCGGCCGGCGGACGGCGGGAGGAGACCGCCGAGCATCGCCAGCAGGGTCGACTTGCCCGAGCCGGACGGCCCGAGCAGCGCGACCCGCTCCCCCGGCTCCACGACGAGGTCCACGCCGCGTACGGCGACGACGTCGAGGTCACCCGTGCGGTAGATGTGCACGAGCTCCTCGCACCGCACGGCGAGACCACCCGGTCCGCTCGCGGCCTGCGTCGTCACGGCGCTCATTCCTGCACCTGCCTCAGCAGCTCGGGGAGGGCACGTCGCACGGTACGCCGGGCGCCGATGTCGGCGACGACGACGAGCAGGACGAGCACGACGGCGAGCAGCGCGGCCACCGGGAGCCACGCCGGGCCGTACCAGAGCGGTGGCCCTTCCGCGCCCGCGGTCGCGAGCAGCGACGGCAGCGCGACCCCGGCCGCGCCCAGCCCGGACGCTGCGCCGAGCGCGACGCCGGTGAGCGCGAGCGCGACCTGCTCGCGCCGCGCCGAGCGGACCAGGACCGCCGGTGCGGCGCCGAGCGCCCGCAGCGCCGCCAGCTCGTACGCCCGGCGGCGGATCACGACGTAGGCGTTGGCCAGCAGCGTCCCGGCGCCCAGCACGAGCGCCACGACGGCGGCGAGCAGGAAGAGGCGCAGGGCGAGCGCTCCGCCGCCGCGGTCGAGCTCGGCCTCGCGCTCGGTGATCGACTCGGTGCCGACGACGTCGAACCCCGCCGCGACGATCGCGTCGCGCACGGACGGCGCCGCCGTCGGCGCCAGCCACACCTGCAGGTCGAGCGGGTTCGGGCTCGTGCCCATCGCGGCGAGGGCGAAGGGGAGGTCGACCATCGTGCCGTGGCGCAGCAGCCGCGGGAGGACCCCCGAGCCGCTCGGCGTCGCGGGGGTGAACCGCCCGTCGAGCCCGGCCACGACGGGGAACTCGGCCGACCGCGACGGGTCCGTGACGCGCTCGCTCCCCTCGAGCACCGGCAGGGCGGCCGGGTGGTCGGCCACCTCGATCGCGCCGTCGGACGGCCCGTAGGGCTCGAGGTGGACGGTCAGGCGGCCGGCGGCCACCGCCCTGACCGACGCGCCACCGATGATCGGGGCCGGGAGGGAGGAGCCGCCGCTGCGCCAGCCGGACACCCCGGGCGCCGTGAGGTCGACCGGACCGGCGGCGTCGGTGGCAGGTCCGAGGACGACCGTGGCGACGATGGCCGTCGACGGGTACTCGACGGGGTGCTGGAACATGAACGCGGTCAGCGTGCACGGGTCCTCGACGCACGAGGGCAGCTCCGTGGAGTACGTCGAGGTGCCCGCGACGAGCGGCCCCAGGGCGACCTGCGCGAGCAGGCCGCTGGCGGCGCGTACCGCGACGGCGAGACGCATCGGCGAGTCGCCCCGGGTGCGGTCGTACGTCACGGTCACGGTCAGCCGGCCGTGGACCGGCACCGGCGCCACCGTCTGCGGCGGGTGCAGCACCGCCCCGACCTCGGACACCGAGCTCCCGGACAAGGTCGGGTCCCAGGCGCTCACGGCGACGAGCCGCGTGGCGTCCACGGCGAGCAGCCCGCCGTCGCCGTTGTCCACGCCCGCCGCCGCCATCGCCCGGGTGCCGGACGGGTCGGCCGACGCGACCGCGCTGAGGAGCGCGCCGGCCGACGGACCGCGCACGTGGAGCACCTGCGCGGCGCCGACCTCGACGCTCGCGAGCGACGCGCGGTTCGCCGCGGCCACCACCCAGCCGTCGACGGCGAACACGGCGAGGCCGACCGCGAGCGACAGCAGGACGACGATGCGGAGCCCGCTCGGGCGCCGGGCGATGTTGCGCGAGGCGAGGAACGACGCGACCTTCGGCGACCGGCGGGTGCGGCCCACCTCGATGCGGGCCAGCCACGGCAGGACGCGTACGGCGAGCAGGCCGGCGGCGAGCGCGACGAGACCGGGCGCCACCAACGCCAGGGAGTCCGAGCCGCCACGGTCGAGCTCGTAGATGCCCGCCGCGGCGAGGGCGACGGCGGCGGCGTCGATCGCCGACGACCGCACGAGCCGGGCGCGGCGACCGCCGGTGCGCCGCAGCTGCTCGAGGACCGGTGCGGTGAGGATGCCGCGCGCGGCGAGGGCGGCCGCCGCCACCCCGCCGAGGAAGCACACAGCGAGCGCCAGGAGCACCGCGGGCGTCAGCGACACCGTCGTACCGGGCACGAGGTAGCGGTTCGTGAGGACGACGTCGGCCGCGTAGCCGACGACGAGACCCAGGGGCAGCGCGACGAGGAGCAGCAGCACGGGCTCGGCGAGGCCGAAGGAGATCGTCGACCGGGCCGTCATGCCGCGCAGCTTCGCCAGGGCGATCTCGCCCGAGCGCTCGTCGCCCGTCGCAGCGACCACGAGGAACAGGACGAACCAGGCGAGCAGGACGAGCTGCGCCGTCACGGCGAACGAGGCGGCCGCGACCGAGTCGAGCTGCGGCTGCAGGGTGTCGAGGTAGCCGGGCAGCCCGCTGGCTGCGACCGTCCGCGGCTGGCCGGCCGGGGTGGAGCCGGTCAGCTCCGTCGCCGCCTCGACGGCCGAGCGGAGGTCGGGCACGTCGCCGAGGTGGACGCGCGACGCGTCGAGCGCGCGCAGGCTCACGGCCGCGACGTCGCCGTTGCTGCGCTCCATGGTCGCCTGGTCGACCACGAACTCGTCGAGCCGGTCCGGCTGGCCCTCGATACGGGCCGGCTCGTACTGCGCCGGCCGGTCGATGCCCCACACCGCCGGGTCCGCCGTGGCCGCGTCGTACGTCCCGACGACGGTGACCGTGTCGGCCGCGGGGTCGGACGTGATCCCGAGGCGCAGCACCGTGCCGACCGCGACCCGGGACTCCCGCTCCGTGCGGACCGAGACCATGGCCTCGCCCGCGGCGTCCGGGCAGCGCCCGGAGACGACGGTGACGCCCTGGCACTCGTCGCGGTGCCAGCCCACCTGCGCGATGCCGAGCTGCCGGTCGCCGATCGACGGCGCACCGTCGTGGACCGTGAGGGCGAGCGTCCCCGGGAGGTACCAGGGATCGAGCGCCGGGTCGCCCGCGCGCTGCTCCACCGCGCGGGCCACCTCGCCGGGCGAGAACTGCGTCTGCCCCGCGACGTTGCCCTGCGTCTGGACGCCGGTGACGGTGTCGGCGGCCTGCGTGAGGCCGGCGCGCACGAGCGACTCGGCGGCGCTGCGCGCGTACAGCGGTCCGAGTGCGGCGCCGGCCATCGCCACGACCGCCACGACCAGGACGGCCAGCGAGGAGCCGGTCCGCCAGCGCAGCCCACGCAGAGCCAGCCTGAGCGACTCCACGTCGAGCGTTCCTCCAGACCGGTGCGATGAACGGGGGACACCTTGGCACAGCGCGCGGCCCCGTGCGGAACGCGACACCAGAGCGACATCTGGACGCTCGGGAGGGCTCAGCGGAGCCGGTCGAGGGCCTCCCTCGGCAGGGGGTCGAGACCCGTGCCTCCGCCGTCGACGTAGGCCGTGAGGCCGGCGCGCATCGACGGGTGCCAGAAGTCGCGCAGGTGGGCCGCCACCTGGGCGACCGCGACCTCGTGCGGCTGGAACGCCGCGTTGCTCGCGATCTGGTTCGCCATCCGCACCAGGCTCTCCGCCTCGTGCGCCACTCCGTCCGCCAGCGTGCTGCGCTCGCTCACGACCGCCCCGCCACGGGCTGCTGCTCGGCGTCCATCTCGGCGTCGGTCACCGGCGCGCGCGACGTCGGCGCGAGCTCGACCGCGGTCACCTTGTACTCCGGGCAGTTCGTGGCCCAGTCGGAGTACTCGGTCGTCACGACGTTCGCACCGCTGCCGGGGTAGTGGAACGTGGTGTAGACGACGCCCTGAGGCATCCGGTCGCTGATCCTGGCGCGCAGCACGGTCTCGCCGACCCGGCTGGTGATGGTGACGGGCATGCCGTCCCCGATGCCGCGCGTCTCCGCGTCGTGCGGGTGGACCTCGACGACGTCCTCGCCGTGCCAGCGCACGTTCGGCGTACGACGGGTCTGCGCCCCGACGTTGTACTGCGACAGGATGCGGCCGGTCGTGAGGATGAGCGGGAACGTGCGGTTCGTCCGCTCGTCGGTCGGCACGAACGGCGTGTCGACGAAGTGGCCCTTGCCGCGCACGAAGCCGTCGACGTGCATGATCCGCGTGCCGTCGGGTGCGGCGTCGTTGCACGGCCACTGCACGCTGCCGTGCTCGTCGAGCCGGTCGAACGAGACGCCGGCGAACGTCGGTGTCGTGGCAGCGATCTCGTCCATGATCTCCGACGGGTGCGCGTAGTCCATCGGGTAGCCCATGGCGGTCGCGAGCTCGCAGGCCACCTGCCACTCGTGCTTGCCGGATCGCGGCGCCATCACCGGCCGCACCCGGTTGATGCGGCGCTCGGCGTTCGTGAAGGTGCCGTCCTTCTCCAGGAACGACGTCCCGGGCAGGAAGACGTGGGCGTACTTCGCCGTCTCGTTGAGGAAGAGATCCTGGACGACGAGCAGCTCGAGCGACGCGAGCGCCGCCTTCACGTGGGCCACGTTGGGATCGGACTGCGCGATGTCCTCGCCCTGGATGAACATGCCGAGGTAGCGGCCGGCCAGCGCGGCGTCGAGCATGTTGGGGATGCGCAGGCCCGGCTCCGGGTCGATGGTCGTGCCCCACACGGCCTCGAAGACCGCGCGCACCGAGGCGTCGCCGACGTGGCGGTAGCCCGGCAGCTCGTGCGGGAAGGACCCCATGTCGCACGAGCCCTGCACGTTGTTCTGGCCGCGCAGCGGGTTGACGCCGACGCCGGGGCGGCCGATGTTGCCGGTGGCCATCGCGAGGTTGGCCATGCCCATGACCATCGTCGAGCCCTGGCTGTGCTCGGTGACGCCGAGCCCGTAGTAGATGGCCGCGTTGCGCGCCCTCGCGTAGAGGCGGGCGACGGCGCGGACCCGCTCGGCGGGGACGCCGGTGATCTCCTCCGTGGCCTCAGGGCTGTTCTCAGGGCCCGCGATGAACCGCTCCCACTCGGCGAAGCTGTCGGCCTCGCAGCGCTCCGCGACGAACTCGCGGTCGACGAGGCCCTCGGTGACGACCACGTGGCCGAGCGCGTTGACGACGGCGACGTTCGTCCCCGGCTGCAGCGCCAGGTGCTCCGCGGCCTCGATGTGCGGAGAGCGCACGAGGTCGATGCGCCGCGGGTCGATCACGACGAGCTCGGCGCCTGCGCGCAGCCGGCGCTTGAGCCGCGAGGCGAAGACCGGGTGGCCGTCCGTCGGGTTCGCCCCGATGACGACCACGACGTCGGCGTCCTCGACCGAGGCGAAGTCCTGCGTCCCCGCCGACGTCCCGAACGTCTGCTTGAGGCCGTAGCCGGTGGGCGAGTGGCAGACCCGCGCGCAGGTGTCGACGTTGTTGTTGCCGAACGCCGCCCGGATCATCTTCTGGACGACGTAGACCTCCTCGTTCGTGCAGCGCGACGACGTGATGCCGCCGATCGCGCCGACGCCGTGCTCGCCCTGGATCGCGCGCAGCCGCCCGGCGGCGTAGGAGATCGCCTCGTCCCACGTGACCACGCGCCACGGGTGGGTGATCGACTCGCGCACCATCGGCTCGAGCCGGCGGTCGCGGTGCGTCGCATAGCCCCATGCGAAGCGGCCCTTGACGCAGCTGTGCCCCTCGTTGGCGCCGCCGTCCTTGTCGGGGACCATCCGCACGACCTGGTCGCCGCGCAGCTCCGCGACGAACGAGCAGCCCACGCCGCAGTAGGCGCAGGTGGTCTTCACGCTGCGGGTCGGCACGCCGAGCTCGATGACCGACTTCTCCTGCAGCGTCGAGGTCGGGCAGGCCTGCACGCATGCACCGCAGGAGACGCACTCCGACCCCATGAACGTCTCGCCCGCGCTCGCGGCCACGGTCGAGTCGAAGCCCCGTCCGGCGATCGTGAGCGCGAACGTGCCCTGCACCTCGCCGCACGCCCGGACGCAGCGCGAGCAGGCGATGCACTTGGTGGGGTCGAAGGAGAAGTACGGGTTGCTGTCGTCGGTCGGGGCGTCGAAGTGGTTCGCCCCGTCCATCCCGTAGCGCACGTCGCGCAGGCCGACCACGCCCGCCATGTCCTGCAGCTCGCAGTCGCCGTTGGCCGGGCAGGTGAGGCAGTCGAGCGGGTGGTCGGAGATGTAGAGCTCCATCACG
>JAJXTD010000141.1 GCA_021784035.1 Actinomycetes bacterium
CCCGCCCCGCGCCGTCCCGCGCCGCGCCGCGCCGCGGGCGGGCTGTGCCGCCGCGGCTACGCTGCGTGCCGTGACCAGTGCCGCCGCCGACCGCGCCCAGCTCCGCCAGGACATCCTCGACAAGGCGGTGGTCCACGGCCGCGTCGTCCTGTCCAGCGGCCGCGAGGCGGACTACTACGTCGACCTGCGCCGCGTGACGCTCGACGGTGCCACCGCGCCGATCATCGGTCGGGTCATGCTCGACCTCACCGACGGCCTCGAGTACGACGCCGTCGGTGGCCTCACCCTCGGCGCGGACCCGGTCGCGACCGCGATGCTGCACGCCGCCGCGGCGCGCGGCCGGCACCTGGACGCGTTCGTCGTCCGCAAGAGCGAGAAGGCGCACGGGCTGCAGCGCCGCATCGAGGGACCCGACGTCGCCGGGCGACGCGTGCTCGCCGTCGAGGACACCTCGACGACCGGGGGCTCGGTCCTCACGGCCGTCGAGGCGCTGCGCGAGGCGGGTGCCGAGGTCGTCGGCGTCGCCGTCATCGTCGAGCGCGGGGCCGCTCCCGCGATCGAGGCGGCCGCGCTGCCCTACCTCGCCGCGTTCTCGCCCGAGGACCTCGGGCTGGCCTGACTCTGCGTGCTGCGCCGGGCGGGTGGTCGTCACCCGTTCGGCGCATCGCATCCGTCCACCGGGCGTCGATCCTCACCGTGGCGGCGACCCCTCCGGCGTCGCGGGTGGAGGTGGGGCCTCGTGCAGCTCGGAGGTGCGTCGCCCGCTGCCGCCCCTGCGCGCGCCTGGGTCCACGAGGCGGGGTCGTCGTGGATGGCCGGCCACAGCCGTCGCATGCGGCTGCGCCGGTACGCCCGGGCGATGGGCTGGGACCTCACGACGACCGGCGTCCTCGTCGGTGACGTCGACGGCGTCGCCGTGCGCGCCTTCGAGGACCGCTTCCACGCGACGGTGCTCGAGTTCGTGGCGCCCGGTGTCCTGCCGCGGATGGAGATGGTCAGCGCCGACACCCATCTCGCGCAGGTGAGCGACGGCATGCGCGACGTCCACCTCGGCGACGCCGCATTCGAGCGGCAGTACGTCGTCCGCGCGGCCGAGCCGTGGATGGCCCGCGCGGTCGTCGACTCGACCGTGCGTCGCGCACTGCTCGCCGCGCCGCGGCAGACGTGGGCGACGAAGGACGACCGGCTCGTGTCGCGCAGCGGCGCGCGGCTCGAGCCGCTGGACCTGTTCGCGCGGGCGACCGCCCTGCGCACCGTCATCGCCGCGGTCCCGTGGGAGGCCTACTCCGACCGGCGCACTCCACCGACCCTCGAGCAGGTGCAGGCGGTCGTGTCGGAGCGGCGCATGCGCCCCATCGAGGTCCTGCCGTCGATGCCGCGGCACGCCTGAGCGTCGGCGTACCGGGACCGACCGGTCCCCGGGTCGGCTCGGCTCAGGCCTGGGCCTGTCGTGCCTCGTCGCGCTTGGCCCGGCGCCACTCGACGAACGCGGGGATCAGCGACAGCACGACGATGAGCACAGCGATGATCTCGATGTTCTTCTGCACGAACGGGATGTCGCCGAGGAAGTAGCCGAGGGTGGTGAGCCCGGCGGCCCAGGCGACGCCGCCGATCGTGGAGTACGTCGCGTAGGGGCGGAAGTCCATGCGACCGACGCCGGCCATCGCCGTGATGAACGTGCGCACGACGGGCACGAACCGCGCGAGCACGATCGCCCGCGGGCCGTACCGGTAGAAGAACTCGTGGGTCTTCTCGATGTACTCGGGCTTGAGCAGCTTGGAGTCCGGCCGGTGGAAGAGCGCCGGACCTGCCTTCCGGCCGATCGCGTAGCCGGACAGGTTGCCGGCCACCGCCGCGATCGAGAGCAGCACGCACGCGAGCCACAGCGGGATGTCGAGGCCTCCGGGCTGACCGGACGCGCCCTTCGCGATGAAGAGGCCGGTCACGAACAGCAGCGAGTCACCGGGAAGGAAGAAGACGAACAGCCCGCACTCGACGAAGAGGATGACGAGCACGACGATGAACGCGGCCGTCCCGAACCTCTCCAGGATGTACGTCGGCTGCATCCACTCGGGGCCGAGCGCGGACACGGCGGCGAGGGTCGCGGCGGAGGTCATGGAGGAGGTCACGGCGAGAGGCTACGTCACTCCGCCGCGGACCGGCCGGGCGCCGTATCGCCACCGGACCGGCGACGCTGGAGATGCGGCGGCGGTCACGGCGAGAGGCTACGTCACTCCGCCGCGGACCGGCCGGGCGCCGTATCGCCACCGGACCGGCGACGGTCGCGGCGCCGGACGGCACCGCGCACGAGCAGCACGCCCATGCCGACGAGGGAGAACGCGACGAAGATCCCGGCGACCGCGAACGCGATCGTGCGGACGACGGGCAGCTGGTAGGCGACGTACCCCGCGACCGGCAGCGCGACGGCCCAGGAGAGGGCGCCGACGACGTTGGCCGAGGTGAACGACGGCCGGGGCATCGCGGCGGTGCCGGCCACCAGGGGCGTGAAGGTCCGCACCCACGGGATCCAGCGCGCCGCGACGACGGCGAGCCAGCCGTAGCGGGCGTAGAAGACCTCGGTGCGGCGCAGCTCGGTGAGCGCGCGACCGGACTCGCGTCCCTCGAGCCAGGCCCGTCCGTAGCGGTGCCCGGTGCGGTAGCCGACCTCGTTGCCCGCCACGGCCGCGACGAAGGCACCCGCCGCGAGCAGCGCGAGGTTCACCTCGCTGTGCGGCGAGGCGGCGAGCAGCCCGGCGCCGAACAGAATCGTGTCCCCGGGCAGCAGGAACCCGACGAGCAGCCCGCACTCCGCGAACAGGAACCCCCAGACGACGGCGTACACCGCGGCCGCCCCGAGCGCCGACAGGTCCGGGTCCGGGATCACCCCCCGAGACTAGGTGGCGGGTTCTCACTGAAGGTGGCCCTGGTTGCCTAGAGCGCAACAAGCTCCGCCCTCATAGCGCCCCTACGCTGACGGTCATGGCCCACGACGACCGCGACGAGGTGGGGGTCGGCCCGCACCCGTTGCCGTGGCCCGTCGACCCGCGGTACGACGCCGACCTGCTGCGCGACGGCGACCGGCGCAACGTCGTCGACCGCTACCGGTACTGGACGGTCGAGGCGATCGTCGCCGACCTCGACACCAGGCGGCACCCGTTCCACGTCGCGATCGAGAACCTCGCGCACGACTTCAACATCGGGTCGGTCGTCCGCACGGCGAACGCGTTCAACGCCGCGTCGGTCCACGTGGTGGGACGCAGGCGCTGGAACCGCCGTGGCGCGATGGTGACCGACCGCTACCTCCACGTGGCCTACGACGACGACGTGCAGGCCCTCGCCGCGTGGGCGCACGGCGCGGGGCTCGTGCTCGTCGGCGTCGACAACCTCCCCGGCTCGGTGCCGCTCGAGACGATCGACCTGCCGCGCGACTGCGTGCTGCTCTTCGGCCAGGAGGGGACCGGGCTGTCCGACGGGGCCCGGGCCGCCTGCGCCCTCACCGTCTCGATCGCGCAGTACGGCTCGACGCGCTCGATCAACGTCGGCGCCGCAGCCGCGATCGCGATGCACGCCTGGATCCGCGGTCACGCCTCAGCGCCACCTCACTGATCGCCGCGCCGGGCCGGCCCGGGGGGCCGAACCGCGGGTCGGACGGCCTGATCCTGGTCGCGCCCCGGCGCCGCGCCCGGCGGTCTGTGCCCGTACCGACGACCCGGCTCCCGGCCTCCCCCTCACTGGCTCCGGAGCCGGAACCTCGGCCGCACGGCTGACGCCGCGGAGCCCGATGGGGTCCGTGCGCCGCCACCGTGCCAGGGTGCTGGGGTGGTCGACGACGCGGGCGCGGGGCCGGACGCGGCGTCCCCGGTGTCTCGGCACTGGCGCGAGGACCTGCGGCTGCTGCGCCAGCGCGACCTCGCGCTCCTCGTCGGGTCGAGGTTCGTCTCGGTGCTGGGGTCCGCGATCGCGCCGATCGCCCTGGCCTTCGGTGTCCTCGGGATCCCCGGCGGCAGCCCGACGGCGCTGGGCCTGGTCCTGTTCTGCGCGGCCGTCCCCCGTGCTCTGTTCATGCTCCTCGGCGGCGTGGCCGCCGACCGATCGGGACGTGCGCGGCTCATGGTGCTCGCGGAGACCGTGGCCGCCGTGGCACAGCTCGCCGCGGCCGCGCTCTTCCTCACCGGGCATGCGACCGTCCCGTGGCTGGCGGTCCTCGCGGCCGTCGGCGGCGTGGCCACCGCGATGTTCTTCCCGGCCTTCACCGGGCTCGTCCCCGAGGTCGCCGACGACGCGGAGCTGCAGTCGGCCAACGCGTTGCTGCGCCTCGCGAGCAACGTCGCGGGCATCCTCGGTACGGCGGTCGGCGGCGTGCTCGTCGCGACGGTCGGCTCGGGGTGGGCGCTCGTCATCGATGCGGTGACGTTCGCGGTGAGCGCGGTGCTGCTCCGGCTCGTCCGGGCCCACCGTCCGCCGCCCGAGGCGAAGCAGGGCACGCTGGCCGACCTGCGCGACGGCTGGCAGGAGTTCACGGCGCGCCGCTGGGTCGTCGTGATCGTCGTACTCGCAGCGGTGTCGAACGTCGGCTTCAGTGCCGCGCTCGGCGTGCTCGGCCCGGTGCAGGCCGACGCGGCGCTCGGCGGGGCGGGACCCTGGGCCGTCATCGTCACGGCCTTCGGGCTCGGCACGGTCGCGGGCGTCGTGGTGGCGCTGCGGCTGCGACCGAACCGGCCGCTGCTCGTCGCCGCGGCGGTCGCACCGGTGCTGGTGCTCCCCGTCGCCGCGATGGCCCCTCCGACGCCGCTGGCCGTCATCGCCGGGCTGGCCTTCCTGGGCGGCGTAGCGGCCGACGTGTTCGGCGTCCTGTGGGACACCGCGCTGCAGCAGCACGTCCCGGGGGAGTCGCTGTCACGTGTGTCGGCGTACGACTGGTTCGGCTCGATCGCTCTCGTGCCCCTCGGGCTCGCCGCGGCCGGCCCGCTCGTCGCCGCGGTCGGCGTCGAGACCGCGATCTGGGTGGCGTTCGGGCTCGGCGTCGTGCCCGTGCTGGCGCTGCTCGACCCGGAGGTGCGTGGGCTGCGCGCCGGCCGGCCGGCCGACGTCCCGCGCCCGGGCTGACGCGTCGACCGACCCCGCGAGCGCGACGGCCAGTTCACGCCACGCCTGGAAGCGCTTCCCTCGACCGTGCCAGGATGGGTCCAGACCCGCGGGCAACGTGGCCCAGCGGAGTGCCGTTGCACGTCTGTCGCTAGGAGCGCGTCCGCATGCCCATCGCCACCCCTGAGGTCTACGCCGAGATGCTCGACCGCGCCAAGGCCGGCGCGTTCGCCTACCCGGCGATCAACTGCACGTCGTCCCAGTCCATCGTCGCCGCCATCCGCGGCTTCGCCGAGGCCGAGAGCGACGGCATCGTCCAGTTCTCCTGGGGCGGCGCCGAGTTCGCCTCCGGCCAGACCGTGAAGGACATGGTGACCGGCGCCGTGGCGCTCGCGGAGTTCGCGCACGTCGTCGCCGAGAGGTACGACGTCCAGATCGCGCTGCACACCGACCACTGCCCGAAGGAGAAGCTCGACGGCTACATGCGGCCGCTCATCGACGTCTCCCTCGAGCGCGTCGCCGCCGGTCGCCTGCCGCTGTTCCAGTCCCACATGTGGGACGGCTCGGCCGTGCCGCTCGAGGAGAACCTCGACGTCGCCGAGGAGCTGCTCGACAAGTGCCACCGCGCGAACATCGTGATGGAGCTCGAGATCGGCGTCGTCGGCGGCGAGGAGGACGGCGTCGAGGCCAAGCACGACGCCAAGCTGTACTCCACCCCCGAGGACGGTCTCGCCACCGCGGCCAAGCTCGGCCTCGGCGAGCGCGGTCGCTACATGGTCGCGGCGACGTTCGGCAACGTGCACGGCGTCTACAAGCCGGGCAACGTCGTCCTCACGCCGTCGATCCTCAAGGACATCCAGGACGCCGTCGGCGCGAAGTACGGCAAGGACAAGCCGTTCGACCTCGTGTTCCACGGCGGGTCGGGCTCGCTGCTCTCCGAGATCCGTGAGGCCCTCGACTACGGCGTCGTCAAGATGAACATCGACACCGACACGCAGTACGCGTTCACGCGTCCCGTGGCCGACCACATGTTCCGGAACTACGACGGCGTCCTCAAGGTCGACGGCGAGGTCGGCAACAAGAAGGCCTACGACCCGCGTGCCTGGGGCAAGCTCGCCGAGGCCGGCATGGCCGCCCGCGTCGTGCGCGGCTGCGAGGACCTGCGCAGCGCCGGCACCCGCATCACGTAGCACGTACGCAGCGAGGGGTCCGGCGCCGTCGAGGTGCCGGCCCCTCGCTGCTCCTTGCCGCGAGTTACACGTCGAACCGCCCTGTTCGGCCCCGTGAACCGGTCGTTTCGAGGTGTAACTCGTCCCTGTGGACGGCGTGCCCGAACCGTGCACTACGCGGGCCAGGCTGCGGCCATGGCTGTCTACCGAGTGTCCCGGAATCGCATCGAGTCAACCGTCGCCACCCTGGGCTCAGGTCCGTGGACGTACGACGACCTCATCGCCCATGGCTGGACGCCGCGTCAGCTCGAGGGCTGCGTGCGCCGAGGTGCGCTGACCCGGTCGCGTCGCGGCGTCTACGCCGTACCCGCCGAGCCCTCGCCGTCGCCGTCACCACCTCTGGACATCACGGCCGCGCACCTGCGCGCAGTCGTGTCCCGGCTGTCGGACCGGGCGGTCCTGAGCCACGAGTCGGCGGCGGTGCTTCACGGGATGTGGACCCCTGGCCGCCCCTCGGCGGTCGTGCACGTGACCATCCCCGGCCAGGCCGAGCGATGGGCTGCGGGTCTGCGCGTCCACGCCTCGCGCCTGCCTGCGGAGTTCATCACGACGGTCGGTGGACTCCGCACGACGACCGTCGCGCGGACCGCCGTCGACCTCGCGAAGGGTCGCACGCTCCCGCACGCGGTGGTGGCCACGGACGGTGGACTGCGTCGCCTGATCGAGGGCGCGCGACCGCACGCGGCGCACGAGCTGCGATTCCGCACGGTCCCGGACGCCGTGATGCGGCAGTCCCGTGATGAGCTGGAGGAGGCACTGGGCAGCGTCTGGTCGTGGCCCGGAACCCGCGTCGTGCGGAGCGCGCTCGACATCCTCGAGCCGGCGAGCGAGTCCCCGTTCGAGAGCTGGTCGCGTGGCTGGATGGAGGGCGTCGGGCTGCCCCGCCCTGTGGTCAACGCGGAGGTGTTCGGCAGCTCCGGGCGCCGGTACTTCGGCGACTTCGTGTGGCGCGGCCCACGCCTGATCGGGGAGGCGGACGGCGTGGGCAAGTACGGCGTCGGCGAGCTCGGCGTACGCGAGAGCCTGCGGGCCGAGCGGCAGCGCCAGGCCGACCTCGAGGCCGCCGGCTGGCGCGTCGTCCGCTGGACGACCGGCGAGCCGGGGCGCCAGGTCGTCGCCCGGCTCGGTCGCGCGCTGTACCTCGAGCCTCGGCTTGCTGCCTGAACCGACCGGTTCGACCCCCTGAACCGGTCGGTCCGCGGTGTAACTCGCGGGCCTACCGCCTGAACCGGTCGGTCCGCGGCGCAACTCGCGTTGCGTGGGACGGGTGACAGGATGGCGTCCGTGACCACGCCGATGGACCAGAACCTGCTGGGCGGGCCGCCGCCGACCCTGCTGCCGGACGACCCCTACCCGCGGGCCGAGCTCGCCGACGGGATCGACCCGTACGCCGTGGCAGCGGAGCACCCGACGAGCAGCCTGGCGTGGGCCACGCTCGCCGATCTCGCCTACGACGACGGCCGCATCGTCGAGTCGTACGCCTACGCGCGCGTCGGCTACCACCGCGGCCTGGACCTGCTGCGCCGCAACGGCTGGAAGGGCCACGGCCCGATCCCCTGGGAGCACGAGCCGAACCGCGGCTTCCTGCGCTGCCTGCACGCGCTCGCCCGGGCCGCCGCCGAGATCGGCGAGGACGACGAGGCCACCCGCTGCACGATCTTCCTGCGCGACTC
>JAJXTD010000142.1 GCA_021784035.1 Actinomycetes bacterium
TCCGACGCCGACCGTTCACGGGCTCGCAGCCGGCGCCCTTCACCACGCCGGAAGCGCGCCGGGCGGGAGAGGGGATCGGCCGAGGCGTCTCAGGGAGCGGGCGGGACGGACCCGGTCCGGTTCGGCGCGCTTGGATGGGGGCGTGACGGAGCGAGCGACCATGCCGGCGAACGCGATCGGGCGGCCGCCGATGTCGGACCTCGTGCTGCTCGGCGTCGCCGTCCTCGCGATCGCCACGTCGGCGCCGCTCATCGCGGCCACGTCGGTGGCGCCGCTCGCGATCTCGTTCTGGCGCAGCCTCCTCGGCTCCGCGGCCACGCTGCCGTGGGCGTGGTTCCGGCACCGCGACGAGATGCGCTCGCTGTCCCGCTACGAGCTGCGCTGGACCGTGATCGCCGGTCTGCTGCTGGCCGCGCACTTCGCGGCGTGGCTCCCGAGCCTGCGCTTCACGACGGTGGCGTCGTCGACCGCGCTCGTCTCCCTCCAGCCGGTGTGGGCGGCGCTGCTGGCGCGTCGCCAGGGTGCCTACATCCCGCGCGTCGCCTGGGTCGGCATCGCCATCGCGCTGGTCGGCGTCCTCGTCCTCACCGGCATCGACGTCTCGCTCGACCCGCGGCACCTCGTGGGCGACGTCCTCGCGCTCGTGGGCGGCATGCTGTCCGCGGCGTACGTGACGGCGGGGGAGCGGGTGCGGCGCACGGTGTCCACGCCGACTTACACGTCCATGGCCTATGGCGTGTCCGCCGTCGCCCTCCTGCCGCTCTGCCTGCTCCTCGGCCAGCCGCTCGTCGGCTACACGACGTCGGAGTGGGCCACCGTCCTGGCGCTCACCGCGGGGGCGCAGCTGCTCGGTCACACGCTCATCAACCGGGTGCTGCGGACCACCTCGGCGACCGTCACCAGCCTCGCGATCCTGCTCGAGATGCCCGGCGCGACGATCATCGCGGCCGTGTGGCTCGGGCAGGTGCCACCCGCGTCGATCATCCCCGCGGTCGCGCTCATCTTCGCCGGTCTCGTGCTCGTGATCCGGGCCGGCGACCCCAGGACCCCGACGGAGTCGCCACCCGTGTGAGCGTCCGGGAGCACGCGTTCGTACAGTGCGAGCCATGAGCAGCCAGCCGCGCATCCTGCGCTCTCGTCGTTCCTGCCTCGCGGTCCCGGGCAGCAGCCCGAAGATGCTGGAGAAGGCCAAGGGCCTCCCGGCCGACCAGATCTTCATGGACATCGAGGACGCGGTCGCGCCGATCGCGAAGCCCGAGGCCCGCAAGAACATCGTCGCGGCGCTGAACGAGGGCGGCTACGACGGCAAGGTCCGCACGGTGCGGGTCAACGACTGGACGACGTCGTGGACCTACCGCGACGTGATCGAGGTCGTGGAGAACGCTGGTCCGAACCTGGACTGCATCATGCTGCCGAAGGTTCAGACCGCGGAGCAGGTCGTCGCGCTCGACACGCTGCTGACGCAGATCGAGAAGACGATGGGCTTCGAGGTCGGACGGATCGGCATCGAGGCGCAGATCGAGAACGCGCTCGGGCTGATCAACATCGACGCGATCGCGGCGTCGAGCCCGCGGGTGGAGACGATCATCTTCGGGCCGGCCGACTTCATGGCGAGCATCAACATGAAGTCCCTCGTGGTGGGGGAGAACCCGCCGGGCTACGACACCGGTGACGCCTACCACTACATCCTCATGCGGATCCTGATGGCGGCGCGGGCGTTCGACAAGCAGGCCATCGACGGGCCGTACCTGCAGATCCGCGACGTCGAGGGCTACAAGCGCGTCGCGAGCCGGTCCGCCGCGCTCGGCTTCGACGGCAAGTGGGTCCTGCACCCCGGCCAGGTCGACGCCGCGAACGAGGTCTACTCCCCGCGGCAGGAGGACTACGACCACGCCGAGCTCATCCTCGACGCGTACGACTACTACACCTCTGCCGAGGGCGGCGCGCTCGGCGCGGTCATGCTCGGCGACGAGATGATCGACGAGGCCAGTCGCAAGATGGCCCTCGTCGTGTCCGCCAAGGGCCGTGCCGCCGGCATGACCCGCACCCAGGAATTCACACCTCCGGAGGCATGAGGTCGTGCCACGGCTGGGCCCCGCCGGCCGCGCCGCTGGAACCGTGGCGCCCCCGGCCTTCTCTCCTGCACGTAACTGATCGAGAGGTCGTCTCCTGAGCCGGGAAGCGACCTCTCGATCAGTTGCGTGTGCGACGTCCCGGGCGTGTGCGGGTGCCAGGCGCGGCCGGACCTGGCAGGGTCGGGGCCGTGGTCGCAGGGGTCCCTCGGTGAGCGCGACGGCGTACGACGTCGTCGTGGTCGGCGCGGGCATCGTGGGCGCCTCGTGCGCGCACCGGCTCGCCGAGGCCGGGCTGTCGGTGTGCGTGGTCGATCGCGGGCCGGTCGTCTCCGGCACGACGGGCGCCGGCGAGGGCAACATCCTGGTGTCCGACAAGCAGGCCGGCCCCGAGCTCGACCTGGCGCTGCTGTCCGTTCGGCTCTGGCACGAGCTCGCCGACATCCTCCCGCGGGCCGTCGAGCTCGAGGCCAAGGGCGGCATCATCGTGTCGTCGTCGGCGGCGGGTCTCGCGGCGGTCGTCGCGGCCGCCGACCGACAGCGGGCGCACGGGATCGTCGCCGACGTCGTCGGACCGGACCGGCTCGCCGAGCTCGAGCCGCACCTCGCGCACGACGTCGTCGGCGGCGTGAGCTATCCGCAGGACATGCAGGTGCAGCCGATGCTCGCCGCCGCGCACCTGCTGCGGATCGCGCGGGGCCACGGCGCCGTCGTCCGGCCGCACACGCGGATGGTCGGCGTGGACCTGGGCGCCGACGGCAGCATCCGCGCGGTGCGCACGGACGGCGGTCCCATCGGCTGCCGCTGGGTGGTCAACGCCGCGGGCACGTGGGGCGGCGAGGTCGCGACGCTGGCCGGCGGACCGGTCCCCGTCCTCCCGCGTCGCGGCTTCATCCTGGTGACCGAGCCGCTGCCGGCCACCGTGCACCACAAGGTCTACGGCGCCGACTACGTCGCGAACGTCGCGAGCGACAGCGCCGGCCTCGAGACCTCACCCGTGATCGAGTCGACGCGCGCGGGCACGGTCCTGATCGGGGCGAGCCGCGAGCGCGTCGGGTTCGACCGGACCCCGTCGTACGACGTCCTGGGCCGGCTCGCCGCGCAGGCGATCGCGCTGTTCCCGGTGCTCGCCGGCGCCCGCGTCCAGCGCACCTACCGCGGGTTCCGTCCCTACTGCCCCGACCACCTGCCGGTGATCGGCGCGGACCCGCGCGTCGACGGGCTCGTGCACGCGTGCGGCCACGAGGGCGCCGGTATCGGGCTCGCGCCGGCGACCGCGGTCCTGGTCACGGAGACGGTCACCGGCGCCGTCCCGTCGATGCCGGTCGACGCCTTCTCCCCGTTGCGATTCGAGGCGGCGGCATGAGGAAGGGCGACGCGTTCGCCGTGCGCGTGGACGGCGCCGAGGCGACGGCGTACGCCGGTGACACGGTGGCGGCGGTGCTCGTGCGCGCGGGTCGCGTGTCGTGGCGGCGCACGCGGGTCGGCGACCGGCCGCGCGGCCTGTTCTGCGGCATCGGCGCGTGCCAGGACTGCCTCGTGACGGTCGACGGCGTGGACGGCGTGCGCGCGTGCCTCGCGCCGGTCGCTCCCGGCACCGCGGTGACGACGAGCGACGGGGCCGACCGTGGCTGACGCGCAGCGCGAGCAGGTCGACGTCGTCGTCGTGGGCGCGGGGCCGTCGGGACTCGCGGCCGCGGTCGAGGCCGCCGCCGGCGGCCTGCGCGTGGTGCTGCTCGAGCAGTCCGCGCGCGTCGGCGGCGCGTACTGGCGGCACAGTCCCGACCACCTCGACGACCTCGCCGAGGTGCGGCTGCACCACGACTGGACGACGTTCCGCCGGCTGCTCGCGCGGCTGCGGGCCGTCGACGTCCGCACCGAGCACACGGTGTGGGGCCTCGAGCGGCTCGAGCTCGGCTTCCGCGTCCGCGCCCTCCGCGGCGAGGTCGAGCGCGCGCCCGTCGTCCTCGACGCGACGTCCGTCGTGGTCGCGACCGGGACGCACGACCGGGTCGCGCCCTTCCCCGGCTGGACGCTGCCCGGGGTCATGGGCGCCGGCGGGGGGCAGGCGCTGCTCAAGGGGTCGCTCGTCGCCCCTGGCTCACGTGTCGCGCTCGCCGGGACCGGACCGCTGCTCCTCGTCGTCGCCGACGGGCTGCTCCGCTCGGGCGTCGAGGTGGTCGCCGTGGCCGAGTCCGGCCATCCGACGGCGTACGGCCTGCACCCCTCGTCGTGGTCCGGGCTGGCGTCACGCACCCAGGAGGCGGCGGCCTACGTCGCGACCCTCGCGCAGCACCGTGTGCCCTACCTCGCGGGCCGCACGATCCGCGCGGCGCACGGTGCCGACCGCGTCGAGCGGGTCACGTTCGCGACGCGCCGCGGCCGCACCCGCGAGTACGACGTGGACGCGCTGCTCGTCTCGCACGGCTTCACGCCGCAGCTCGAGCTGCTGCTGCAGGTGGAGCCCGAGACGCGGGTCGACGGCGACGGCTCGCTCGTCGTCGTCGTCGACGACCGCCAGCGCACGTCCGTGCCGGGGGTGCTCGCCACCGGAGAGGTCACCGGCGTCGGCGGCGCGTCGCTCGCGATCCTCGAGGGCTACGTCGCGGGTCGCGCGCTGAGCGACCGCGCGGTGGACCCGGCGGTGCTCCGGCGGATCGACGTCCACCGGCGCTTCGCGCGCACGATGCACGCCGTGCACGTCACCCGCGACACCTGGGCCCGGGACCTCCCTGACGACGAGCTGGTGTGCCGCTGCGAGGAGGTCACCGCGGGCGCGGTCCGCGCGGCGTGCCGCGAGCTCGGCGTCGACGACGTGCGCGGCGCCAAGCTGATGACCCGGGCGGGCATGGGCCTGTGCCAGGGCCGGATGTGCGGCCGGGCGGTGACCGACCTCGTCGCCGTCACGACCGGTCGCGAGCCGGACCGCGCCGACGCCGTCCGGGCCGCCGGCCGGCTGCCCGCCGTCCCCGTCCCGCTCTCGGCCCTGGCCCGCGAGGCCCGGACCGGCGGCGACGCCTGACCGGCAGCCCGGTTGCTTGTAGGTTCGCCCCACCCGTTCTTGGAGGCGTGATGGCTCGACAGGCATGGCACGGAGTTCTCGTGGCGACGGCGCTCCCGATGCGCGCCGACCTCTCCGTCGACCTCGACGTGTACGGCGAGCACGTGCGCTGGCTCGCCGAGCAGGGCTGCGACGGCGTCGCACCCAACGGCTCCCTGGGGGAGTACCAGACACTCAGCGACGACGAGCGTGCCGCGGTGGTCCGCACCGCGATCGACGCGGCGCCCGAGGGCTTCACGGTGATGCCGGGGGTCGGGGCCTACGGCGCCCTGCAGTCGCGGCGCTGGGCCGAGCAGGCCGCCGAGTCCGGTGCGCCCGTCGTGATGCTGCTGCCGCCCAACTCCTACCGGGCGGACGAGGAGACGGTCGTCGCGCACTACCGCACCGTCGCCGAGGTCGGCGTGCCGATCCTCGCCTACAACAACCCCATCGACACGAAGGTCGACCTCACGCCCCGCCTGCTCGCGCGGCTGTTCCACGAGGGGCTGATCGTCGCCGTCAAGGAGTTCACCGGGGACCCGCGCCGCGCCTACGAGATCGCCGAGCTCGCCCCCGGGCTCGACGTCCTCATCGGGTCCGACGACGTCGTGCTCGAGGTCGGTCTCGCCGGCGCGGTCGGCTGGGTCGCCGGGTTCACGAACTCGCTGCCCCGCTCGACGGTCGAGCTCTACCGCGCGTCGGTCGCGGGCGACGTCGCGACGGCGCTGCCGCTCTACCGGGCGCTGCACCCGCTGCTGCGCTGGGACGCGCGCACCGAGTTCGTGCAGGCCATCAAGCTCTCGATGGACGTCGCCGGTCGCTACGGCGGCCCGTGCCGTCCGCCGCGCTCGCCGCTCGCCGCCGGGATCGCGGACGAGATCCGCGCGCACACCGAGAAGGCGCTCGCGGACGGGATGGGCTGATGCGCGCCCGTCGGGTCTTCCACGCGGTCGACTCGCACACGGAGGGGATGCCGACGCGCGTCATCGTGGGCGGGGTCGGCGTGCTGCCGGGCGAGACGATGGCGGAGCGCCGCCTGCACGTGATGACCGAGGCTGACGACCTGCGCACGCTGCTCATGTACGAGCCGCGCGGGCACTCCGCGATGAGCGGCGCGATCCTGCAGCCACCGACGCGACCGGACGCGGACTGGGGTGTCGTCTTCATCGAGGTCAGTGGCTGCCTCCCGATGTGCGGCCACGGCACGATCGGCGTCGCGACGGTGCTCGTGGAGACGGGCATGGTCGAGGTGACCGAGCCGGTGACGACGATCCGCCTGGACGTGCCCATCGGCCTCGTCGAGGCGCGCGTGCAGGTGGAGAACGGCCGCGCGAAGGCCGTCACGATCCGCAACGTGCCGTCGTTCAGCGTCGGGCTGGACCGCACGGTGACCGTGCCGGGTGTCGGCGAGGTCACCTACGACATGGCCTTCGGCGGCAACTTCTACGCGATCGTGCCGATCGAGCGGCTCGGCATCCCCTTCGAGCGCAACGAGAAGCAGCGGATGCTCGACACCGCGCTCGCGATGATGGACGCGATCAACGAGACCGAGATGCCGGTGCACCCGACCGCCCCGACGGTCCGCGAATGCCACCACGTGTACCTCGAGGCGCCCGGCTCGGACGCGCGGCACAGCCGGCACGCGATGGCCATCCACCCGGGATGGTTCGACCGGTCGCCGTGCGGCACCGGCACGAGCGCGCGCATGGCACAGCTGCACGCGCGCGGGCTGCTCGGGATGGACACCGACTTCGTCAACGAGTCGTTCATCGGCACGCAGTTCACCGGGCGGCTGGTCGACACCGCGACCGTCGGCCCGTACGACGCCGTCGTCCCGACCATCACCGGCCGCGCGTGGATCACCGGCACCGCGCAGTACGTCCTGGACCCGGACGACCCGTTCCCTGCCGGGTTCCTGGTCTGAGCCGGCCGAGCGCGGGGTGTGACGACGTGGAGCTGGAGTTCAGCGGTGAGCTGTGGTTCTGGCGCGGGCCGTCGCCGTACCACTTCGTCACCGTCCCGGACGAGGAGAGCGCCGAGCTGCAGGCGGCGTCCGCGCTCGTGACCTACGGCTGGGGGATGATCCCGGTGGCGGCCCGGATCGGCGGGACCGGCTGGACGACGTCGCTGTTCCCCAAGGACGGCGGCTACGTGGTGCCGGTGAAGGACCTCGTGCGCAACGCCGAAGGGCTCGAGGTCGGCGACCGGGTGACCGTGCGCCTGGTGGTCGACGTCTGAGCGTCAGGCGTCGTGCGGCGGCACCGGTTCGGCCTGGCTCATCATGGTGTCGATCCGGACGTCGGCGATCAGCCGGGCGTTCCGGTAGTTCACCAGCGCAGTCTCCAGAGTCAGCTGCGCCGACGGGGACAGCTCGCCGACGATGCCCTCCAGGCCCTCCACGATCTGGTCCACGCCGACCAGCAGGGCCGTGCCGGCCGCGCGGATCTGCTCGATCCGGTCGGGGCCGCCGTGCGACCCGCGCGCGCCTCCGGGAGCGCCGGGCGCAATACTCCGACGCGGGACAGGGCGCCCGCAGCGACGACGCGCGGGACGCACACGGGAGGGGAACCAGCATGGGCCGTCTGGCGCAGACCGAGGGACTCAGCGAGGACCAGCGGGCGATCCTCGACGCTGTCCACGAGTTCGTGGACAAGGAGATCGTCCCCGCGGCGCAGGCCCTGGAGCACGCGGACGAGTACCCGACGGCGATCGTCGAGGGCATGAGGGAGATGGGCATCTTCGGCCTGATGATCCCGGAGGAGTACGGCGGTCTCGGCGAGTCGCTGCTCACCTACGCGCTGTGCGTGGAGGAGATCGCGCGGGGCTGGATGTCGGTGTCCGGCATCGTCAAC
>JAJXTD010000010.1 GCA_021784035.1 Actinomycetes bacterium
GAAGCTGTCCGTGCCCTGGCCGTACTTGGCGACGACGGTGCTCGTGGCGGCTCTTGCCATCGGCGCAGCAGCCCTGCTGGCTGCTCAGCGGTCGCGCCGCCCGGCGGTGGAGACGTTGCGCGGACTCTGACCCCTCAGAGCCCTGGAGGAGGATCGAGGCGGTAGCCGTGCCCGCGCAGTGTCGTCACTGCCGGGAGCGCGGCTGCCGCCTCCGCGCCGGCCTGGGCTGCCGCGTCGGAAAGCTTGCGCCGCAACGCGACCATGTGGACGTCGAGGGTCTTGGTCGAGCCGAACCAGTTCTCGTCCCACACGTCGCTCATCAGCCTCTCGCGGCTCACCGCCGTACCGGCGTCGGTCGCCAGGCGGATCAGCAGATCAAGCTCACGCGCACGAAGCGCCATCTCCACCCCGGCGACGTGAACCCGACGCGAGGCAACGTCGATGATGAGGGACCCCAGCACGAGTTCTGCGGGTTGCTCGGGTACAGCCGGCACAGTGTTGGAGCGCCGCAGGTGGGCACGAATGCGCGCCAGCACCTCGCTGACCTTGAACGGCTTCGTGAGGTAGTCGTCGGCGCCCGCGTCCAGTCCGGTGATCACATCCATCTCGTCCTGGCGCGCAGTCAGGATCACGATCACCGCCGTAGGCAGGCAGCTTCTCAGCTCGCGGCACACGTCGACGCCATCGCGATCGGGCAGACCCAGATCGAGGAGCACCAGGCCGGCCCCGCTGTCGCGGGCCTCGACCAGGCCGCTGCCGCCGGTGCGCTGCCAGCTGACCTGGTACCCGCTCGCGCGCAGAGCCGACTCGAGCGCTGCCCCGATGGTGTCGTCGTCCTCGATCACCAGGATGCGGGCCACGAGTCCAGCCTACGAGCCATCGACGCCCAGCCCTTCCCACGGCTCAGGTCCGTGGGGCACCTGCGGCCACTCGTGTCCTTCTCAACGCATGATGCCGGTGTGCCCGAGGGAGTAGCGCCCGGGCTGTGGCCAGACGGTGAGACCGTGCGGCTGGACCCCGACGCGGATCCGGGCCAGCAGCGCGCCCGTCGAGGTGCTGATCGCGTAGACCTCCCGGTCATAGCGACCGGCGAGCCACAGCGTCTTGCCGTCGGGGGAGAGGTTGCCCATGTCCGGGCTCGCCCCAGCGGGGAGTCGCCAGCGCGTGACGACGGTGTCATCGGCGAAGCGCACCACGGAGACCGAACCCTCGCTGCGGTTGGACACGAACAGGCGGGTCGCGTCGCGCGACACATACAGGCCGTGCGCACCGGCGCCGGTCTTCAGCAGTCGCTTGAGTCGGGGGCCGTTGGCGGTCACGTCGTAGATCCAGACGCCGTTGCTCACCATGTCGGCGACGTAGAAGCGCGTGCCGTCGGGGCTGAGCTTGACGTCCTGCGGCATCGATCCCTTCGGGAGCGGGAGGACTCGGCGCACCTTCTGCGCGGCAGTGTCGACCCAGAGCAGCTCGGCGGAGAACTCGCACGACACCAGGAAGTAGCGACCGTCGGCGGTCCAATCGGCATGGTTCACCCCGGCACACGGCACCGCGACGCTCTTCTGCAGGGCCATCGTGTGCGGATCACGGAAGTCGAGTCGGCGCAGCTTGCTGGCCATCACGACGGCATGCCGGCCGTCCGGGGTGAAGTACAGGTTGTACGGGTCCGCCACAGCGACCGGGCGACCTGGTCGACCAGTGCGGGGGTCGATGGGTGTGAGGCTGTTGCCGAGGTCGTTGTTGACCCACAGGGTGCGCAGGTCGTAGGCGGGGACCACGTGTTGGGGCTGACGACCGACGCGAAACGTCCCGGTCACGCGGTAGGTGAGGGGGTCGATCACGGTGACGGAGTCGGATTCGCTGTTGGGGACGTAGACGCGATAGAGATCCTGCGTCACAGCAGGGGACAGCCGGTTGGGTGCGTCGGCGGCGTAGACGTTGCTCTCGTCGACGAGCGGAGGCATCCCCGGCAGCAGGGCCCGGCTGGTCGACGGAGCAGCTGCGGGTGACGTCGGGGGAGTGCTCGTCGGGCGGGCAGCAGGTGCCGAGGTGGTGGTGGACGGGGTATCCGCGGCGAGTGGTGCAGAAGTGCCCGGCGTCGAGCATCCGACGACTGTCAGCAGCGCGACGGCACAGACGGCGATGGTTGCCATGGGGTGGTGACCCGCGGCGCTCACGGTGCGACACCGGTGAGCAGGTGTGACACGGTCACGGCCGACAAGCCGCGCCGGCGCAGTCCCGCCATGATCCGAGGCATCGCCGCCACGGTGCCGGGGTGCCCGAGATGCAGGCTCACGATCGACCCGGCTCCTACCTGTGACAGGACCCGGGACACGACGACGGTCGGGCCGGGTTCGGTGTAGTCGCGAGGATCGACGTCGTAGGCGAGGCTCGAGGCGTAGCCGGCTCGTTCGGCCGCGGCCAGGATGGCCGGCGTCGCATGCGGGGTGCCCGATGGCCGGAACCACGTCGGAGTGGTGACGTACTTGTGGACCTGCTGCTGACCGCCGACGATCTCGGCGTAGGCGGTTTCTTCGTCCATGAGCCGCATCGGCCTGTGGTGCAGTGTGTGGTTGCCCAGTTCGTGCCCTCCGCGGAGCACGCGGTCACCCATTGCGGGATACGCCTGCAACCATGTGCCGACGGCGAGAACGGTGGCTGTTGCACCCGCCTGCTCGACCGCCGCGAGTACCTGAGAGGCGAGGCGGGGATCGCCGGCGCCGTGGAAGGTGAGCGCGACGGACTGGACGGTGCGCGAGCCGTGGCCGATCTCGGTCGTGCGGCCGGTCGTGGTGCTGGTCGGATCCGCCGGGCGGGAGCTCGGGCTCGCCGTCGTGGTCGGCGACGAGCTGGTGTTCCCGTGCGAGGACCGCGTCGCCCCGGTGCTGGGTGCGATTGTCTGTCCCCCACTGCATGCGCTCAGGGCCGCCGTCGCGCCGAGGGCCAGCAGCGAACGTCGAGTGATGGTCGAACTCGTCGTGTTCGAGGACTGTCTGTCATCGTCCGGCCGTGGAGGGGCGGGCGACCCACGATGAACGACGGGGGCGGGGTCCTGACCTGAGGCTGGTGTCGGGGTCATTGGTTCTCCTGGGATCGGTTCAGGCAGATGCCCCTCGTCGAGCCACTGCCGACACGTTGGCCTCGTGGCCGAGGGTCCCCGATGACGGATGCTTCCCGCTCAAAGTAGTCCCTCGTGGTGAGGAGAGCGCAAGGAAGTTGGTCGGTGAACGCGTGGACGGGACGTCGCCGGGTGGCGACGTCCCGTCCGGGGCGGGCTACTTCTCGTTCGCGCCGCCCTCGTGGTTCACGTCGGCGCCGGGGGCGTCAGCGTGGCCGCCGTCGTTCCCGTCCGACGGGCCGGTCTCCGACGCGGTCTCCGTGCCGGCTGCGGTCTCGGCGGCAGTGCCGGTGTCCGGGCTGACCGAGGCGACGGCCGGCGCGGCGACCGGCGGCTTCGTCGTGTTGGCCGGGGCGGCCTGTGCCACGGAGGTCAGGCCGAGACCGGCGCTGGCGAGCAGGGCGGCGACGCCGACAGTTCCGGCAACGCTCTTCTTGGTGAGCTTCATGGTGACTCCTGGGTGATGTGATGGTCCGCGAGCGGGGTGTCGCGGACTGGGAGCCACGCTGTCCTGCGACGGCTGTGGTGGGCATGAGAGCGAATGAGAGGCCCTTATCCACCATCACGGTGCCGGAGTTCCGCAGATGCTCCTGGGTCCCTCGCGAGCGCCAGCTCTTCTGCCAGGATCGTCCCGAGGCCCACGGCTGCGCGTTGTCGTGAGCCAACGGTGGATCGGAACTCAGGGTCGTCTCAGGTCGGGTGAGAGACAGTGGTGAGGTGAAAGTGCTGCTGGTCGACGACGAGCCAAGGCTGGTCGACGCCGTGCAGAGGGGTCTCGTTGCCGAGGGATTCCAGGTTGAAGTGGCTCGGGACGGTGAGCAGGGACTCTGGATGGCTCGTGAGGGCAACTTCGACGTGATCGTCCTGGACATCATGCTGCCCAAGCTCAACGGATATCGGGTCTGTCAGAGCTTGCGTGACGAGGAGATCTGGACGCCTGTCCTCATGCTCACGGCCAAGGACGGCGAGCACGACGAGGCGGACGCGTTCGACCTGGGAGCGGATGACTACCTGACGAAACCGTTCTCCTTCGTCGTGCTCGTGGCACGGCTGCGCGCATTGCTGCGTCGTGGAGCACCCGAACGCCCCGTCGTCCTGCAAGCCGGGGATCTCACTCTGGATCCGGCTCGTCGCCTCGTGCTTCGGGCAGAGCACGAGATTCCGTTGACTCCTCGAGAGTTCGGGCTCCTGCACTTCCTCCTTCGCCGAAAGGGCGATGTCGTCACCAAGAGCGAGATCCTCGCTGCCGTATGGGACGAGAACTACGAGGGAGACTCCAACGTCGTCGAGGTCTACATCGGATACCTGCGCCGCAAGATCGACGCGCCGTTCGACCGGCAGGCCATCGAGACGGTGCGCGGTGTGGGATACCGACTCGCAGACAACGGCGGGTAGCCAGAACACAAGGCGGGGGTCCCTGAACCGGTGTGCAGCTCGCTGCGCCGGGTCCGACGAGGTCACGCTCCCTTCGCGCGGATGCGCACGACGAACCGTGCTCCGGAGGCCGAGTCCTCCACGGCCGCAGTTCCGCCGTGTGCGCGCGCCACTTCGAGGACGATCGCGAGGCCGAGCCCGGCGCCACCGGAGAGCCGGTCCCGGGCCGGGTCCAGGCGCACGAATCGGTCGAAGATGCGGTCTCGGTCCGCGACCGGGACACCCGGCCCGTCGTCCTGCACGACCAGGACAGCCCATGTGCCGGTGATGCCGACCGAGAGAGCGACTGACGAGGTCGCGTATCGGGCGGCGTTGTCGCACAAGTTGCGCACCAGCCGCTCGAGCTGGTGTCGATCGCCAGCGACCCGGGCGGGCGCGACGTCGACCGAGACGTCGAGGTGCCCAAGCCGTCCAAGGCGATCTGCCTCGATCATCATGATGTCGTCGAGGTCGACATCATGATGATCCTGGGGGCTCTCGATCTCGTCGGAACGCGCCAGGAGCAGGAGGTCGTCCACCAGCGTGCTGAGCCGATCGGTCTCCGCCAGGACCGCTGGGGCCGCATCGTGCCAGGGCTGCGACCCGGGGTGCTCGAGGCCGACCTCGACGGTCGCCCGAATGGCCGCCAGCGGGCTGCGCAACTCGTGGCTGGCATCAGCGACGAACCGTCGCTGCGTGGCCTGAGAGTCCTGCAACCGATCGAGCATGCTGTTCATCGTGAGGGCGAGCCGACCCACCTCGTCGTCGGCGGCCGGGACCGGAACTCGCATGTCGAGGTCCGTCGCGCCGATAGACGCGACACGTCGCCGGATCTCCTCGACCGGCCGAAGGGTCTTGCCGACGACGTAGTAGACCGACCATGCCACGACGAGGAGGACGACAGGGAAGCCGAAGGCGAGGAGCCGTGCGACGGTGTTCACGCTCGTAGTCACGGTGGCCAGTGATTGGGCAACGACGACGATCGCATCGCCGGTCGGGCTGTGAACGCCGCGGGACACCACGACGAACGGCTCCTGGTCGGACACGGGGACGCTCTGAGTGGTGACCTGGACACTCCCGGCTTGCGGTCGCGCAGAGGTCAATGCGGGTTCGCCGTCGATCTCGGGGCTGGACACCAACACCGCGCCGTGGGAGTCGAGGACCTGGACGACCGATCGTTCGCCCGGATTGCCCACCACGATCGCGTCGCGAGCAGAACCTTCGGCTGCAACAGTCGTCGCCACGTCGGTCGCTCGCTGCTCAGCCGAGGCCCGAACCGTCTGCGTCAACGACGCACGCAGGATCCACACCACCCCGATCGCCCCGATCGCGAGCGCCACCGCGACGACGAAGGTGGCCGCGAGCGTGGAGCGGATCCGCGCGCCAGGACGGGGGATCACCACGGCAGCACGGGTTCAGCCATGGCACGCGCGTCGCTGAGCATGTCCGAACGGTACGCGCCGCTTGCTGTGGGCTCGCTGAGTGCCGGGGCGCGGACGGTGTTCGAGTGCATGGACGCAATCTGCCGGTGTCCCGTGTCCGCGATGGGAGACACCGGCGGACTTGCCGAACCCCCTTCCTCGACCCGTCAGGTCGTGGGTTCGAATCCACCTGCCCCGGACCAGCCCTGGTGTGGCCTCGGGTGGTGACCGTCATCCGTGGCCGCGCGGCCGCGGGCCGCGTCACCAGCCGTGCATCCGGCGGTGGGTCCGTTCACCCAGCCACCCGCCGACGACGGCGGCAAGGAGGCTGGTCGCCGCGACGACCGCCAGCGCCACGCCCGCGAGCTGGGTGACGGTGCCCTGGTCCAGCGGGATGCGGGGCAGGTTGAGCAACGCCAGGACGTCGTAGGAGGAGCCGTAGAGCACCCCGACGAGCGCGAGGACGAGCGCGACCACCGCGCCGATGAGCCAGACGCCGAAGCCGTGCAGAGCCCCGCGGGAGTTGCTCATCCGTCCCGCGACATAGCCGCCCGCAAGGAACGAGAGCGTGACCACGACCAGTAGCGCGACCGCGCCGCTCAGGCCGATCGTCGCGGCGCTGTCCGTGAGACTCGTGCCGCCCGGGCGCGTCAGGTCCAGTGCCGTGCCGGACGCGGCCACGAGTGCGATCAGGAGGACCATGAGCCCGTTCGCCGCGAGCCAGCCGAAGAATGCGGTGCCCCACCCGGCGCCCGGACGAGGCGCGTCCAGCGGGGACCGGCCTTCGTCCGGGGGAGCCACCGCCGGGCGGGCCGAAGGCTGCTGGATGTCGGTGCTGTGGTCTGTGCTCCGGTCGACGTCGGGGGCGGGCCGTTGATGCGACATGGTGACCTCCTGAGCGCGTGCACGGACGCGATACGCCACCGCTATGTCCCTCGTGAGACGAGCCAAACCCGTTTCGGAGATGCCGCAAGCCGACGTGCCCGCCATCCCTCGCGGGGCGGCGGGCACGTCGTCCGGGGGTCGTGCGGTCAGTACCAGTGTGCGCGACCGCCGACCAGACGGCCGGTGCCGCCGAGCACGGCGAGCACCACGCCGACGATGGCGAGGATGACACCGATCGTGACCAGGATGCTGATGTGCGCGAGCCATCCGACGAGCACGAGGATCAGTCCGAGGATGATCATGAAACCTCCTTGGTGAGGGTCGGGACGTACCCCGTAGGACACCGACGAAACGCCTGAGCGCCGGTCCGGTGGCCCGCGGTGCGGACGGGGGCGTGGCAGATCACGCGGTCGCGGTCGGTCCGGGCACGCTGTCGAGGAGGGAGACGAGGTCCTCCGCGTGCTCCTCCTCCACGGCGAGGATCTCCTCGAACATGCGCCGTGTCGTCGGATCGCCGGCGCCGAGCCACTCGATGATCTGCGTGTACGCCGCGACCGCGATGCGCTCGGCCACGAGGTTCTCCACCACCATGTCGTGGAGCGAGGCGGCCTCGGCGTACTCGCTGTGCGACCGCTCGGTGAGCGTGGCGGGGTCGAAGTCCGGCGTGCCGCCGAGCTGGCTGATGCGCGCCGCGATCCGCCCGGCGTGGTCGAGCTCCTCCTGCGAGTGCTGCAGGAACTCGGCGGCCACCGGCTCCGCGTTCATGCCGCGAGCGGCGTAGTGGTGCTGGCGGTAGCGGAGGGTGCAGACGACCTCGGTCGCGAGGGCCTGCTGGAGCATGCGCAGCACGCGGTCCAGGTCGGCGCCGTACGCCGCGGTCACCGCCCCCTGGCCCAGGTTGCGTCGTGCCTCGGTGCGCAGGGACTCCACGTCGCGCACGAAGTCCGACGCCGGTCGCCGGACCTCCGCGGGGCGGTCAGACGCGCTCACGGCGACCGACCATCCGTACGACGAGGAGCACGATGATCGCGCCGATCACGGAACCGACGAGACCCGACGTCTGGAACGCGCCCGACGCCGGGTCGGCGCCGAACAGGACGTAGCCCAGGAATCCGCCGATGAGGGACCCGACGATGCCGAGAACGGTCGTCGCCACGAGTCCCATCGAGTCGTCGCCGGGCACGAGGGCGCGGGCGAGAAGACCTGCGATGAAGCCGATCACGATGATCGAGATGATGAACCACAGCATGGGAAAGTGCCCTTCGGCGGGTGCGTCCGCGGTCGGACGCGCTGGCTCGCCGGCTACCCGTGCGGACCCTCGCTAAACGTCGTCCGGGCCGGGCTGAGCCGCACCCTGCTCCTGCTCGGTCGAGTAGCCCGACTCGTCGTCCGGTCTCGGAGCCCGCTCGTCGGCCCGGCCGTCGGCATGGGCACCGCGCTCGTCGGCGGTACGCCGGGCGAGCTCCTCGGCGCCGGCGTCGGCTCCGCGGCCGGCCAGCGGCTCGGTCGAGTCCGTGTCCCAGTCGCGCGGGTCCTGGGTCCGCTCGGGCCGTCCGCGCAGCGGGACGGGTCTCTCTCCGTCGACGGGTTGCTGCGGGTAGGGCGGACCGCTGAGCCCTGCCCCGGTCTCGTCGTCCGACATGGGGCCTCCTCGATGGGGCGGGGACCCGCGCTCTACCCGGCGACGACGAGGTCAAACGACCCGCGACCTGGCGAGGCGGTCGTGCCCCGCTCGCGACACCCATCCATCTCGTTTGGGGGCGTCCGCGCCGGGTACTGCCGTGCCAGCCGAGCCGAAGGAGTCGCCGTGAGAATGCCCGCCCAGATGCAGGACTACCCCGGGACGACCCACGAGATGGTCCCTCGGCCACGGGACCGCATGACCGACTACGAGGGGAGCGGACTCCTCGAGGGGTGCCGCGCGCTCGTCACGGGTGGCGACTCCGGCATCGGCCGGGCGGTCGCCGTCGCCTTCGCGAAGGAGGGCGCCGACGTCGCGTTCGGCTACCTGTGCGAGGAGGAGGACGCCGACGAGACGCACCGGCTCGTCGAGCTGCAGGGCGTGCGGTGCGTCCGACGCGCAGGGGACCTGAGCCGGCCCGAGGAGTGCGAGGCCCTCGTGGCCGCAGCGGTGTCGGGACTCGGCGGCCTGGAGATCGTGGTGAACCATGCGGGCACCCAGTACCAGCGGGACTCGCTCGAGGACGTCGACGACGAGGGGATGCTGCGCCTGTTCGCGGTCAACGTCTTCGCCCCGATCCGGATCACGCGGGCGGCGTTGCCATACCTGGACCGAGGCTCGTCCATCATCAACACGGCCTCGGTCACGGCGCTGCACGGCAGTCCGACCCTGCTGGACTACTCCGCGTCCAAGGGCGCGATCCTCTCGTTCACCTACGCGCTCGCGTCCTCGCTCGCGGATCGGGGGATCCGGGTCAACGCCGTCGCCCCCGGCCCGGTGTGGACACCCATGATCCCGTCGACCTTCGACCCGGAGCACGTGGAGGGGTTCGGCTCACGCACGCCGCTGGGACGTCCGGCACAGCCGGACGAGATCGCACCGTCGTACGTGTTCCTGGCCAGCGACAGGCTGTCGTCGTACTACAGCGGCCAGGTGCTCGCACCGGTCGGTGGCGAGCCGGGACTGACATGAGCCTCGACGCGGAGTCCGTACGCCGTCCCGGCGCCGGCACGACGACGCTGTCGGTCCCGCCGTTCGAGCCCGGACCGGAGGTGCCGTCGCCGGACGGCACCCCGCCCGGCGCACCACCTCCGGGCCCGGTGCCGCCGGCCCCGCCCCCCTCGCCCGCGCCTCCGGTCCGGCCTCCGCCGCAGCCGCCTCCCGATCCGGCGATACGGGACCCGCGCGGCCCGTCAGGGCACGACGCGAACGACACAGGGTGGTAGACGTGCTCGACCAGGCGACCCCTGACCAGCGGCCCGACCAGGACGTGGGCGTGCGGGGGAGCCACGACGTCGACCGGGCGATGCGCGAGCTCCTGGAGGAGGAGCGGATCGCCCAGATGGGCGGTCAGATCCTCCTCGGGTTCCTGCTCGCCGTCGCCTACACCCCCGTCATCGGCCGAGCCGGTGACGACGACCGTCGCCTCTACGCCTGGGCGCTCGGCGTCACCACCTGCGCGGTGGTGCTCCTGCTGGCCACGGTGCCGCTGCACCGGCTGAACTTCGGCCACCGGCTGCGGAGCCCCATCCTGCTCATCGGCCACATCCTGAGCATCGGCGGGCTGGCGGCGCTGGGGGCCGGCATCGTGCTCAGCATCCAGCTGGCCGCGCGCTTCGCCCTCCCTGAGGCGGAGGCACTCCTCACCGGCGCGGCGAGCATCCTGATCCTCGGGTCCTGGCTCGTCGTGCCGGTGCTCGTGCGCGTCCGCTCCCGGCCTGTCGACCAGGACGCCGAAGCACAGGGCGAGGGGGGATCCAGCCGTGCCGTGGGCCGCGTCGACTGACGTTCGCTGGCTGCTCCTGCCCTCCGTGCCGGAGAGCTCGGGCGTCTGCCGCGAGTTCGTCCGCTCGGCCTTCGAGCAGTGGGGGCTCGAGCACGGGTTGGACGACACCCTCCTGCTCGTGAGCGAGCTGTGCTCGAACGTGATCAGGCACGCCGGGACGCCCATGGTGGTGGGCGTCGTCTGGGAACCGACGGCGCACCTGGTCCACGTCGGCGTGCGCGACGACTCGTCGGGCATGCCGTCGGTCCGTACGCCCGGCGAGCTGGCCCAGTCCGGCCGGGGACTGCGCATCGTGGACGCGGTCGCCCAGCGGTGGGGTGTGCAGCCGCTCCCCGCGGGCAAGATCGTCTGGTTCGAGCTGCGGGTCGGCGCGCGGCGCCCGGCGGACCCGGCGCCCGTGCCCGCCCCGGGCCGCTGACCACCGACCGGGGGAGGGCAGGTGCGTCTTCGCCGCAGCTCGCCGGCCGAGCCGGGCATCCGGCGCCTGGTCAGGGGCGGGGCTTCAGCTTCGTCGGACCGCAGGGCGTGTCGGTCGACGACGAGACGAGGCGTTTCGTGGCCGCGGCGATGGGTACGACCGCGGCCGCCCGGGGCGGAGCGCCCTCGGGGTCCCGAGGGCGACGAGCGGAGGCTCGGTCCCCCGTCCGACAGCCCGCGACCGCTCGCTCCGCCCCGGCGCTCGACCGACCCGCGAAGGAGGGGACGATGCCGCAGCGTGCCTGGAGCGCCAAGCGTGAGCGCCAGTACGAGCACATCAAGGAGAGCCTGGAGGACCGTGGCTACGGCGACGGCACGGCCGAGGAGATCGCCGCACGCACCGTCAACAAGGAACGCGCCCGGCACGGCGAGGCGAGGACGGCGAGCCGCTCGTCGATCGACGACATCTCCTCGGGCCGCCGGGGCGGTCTGCGCAGCCACCGCGGTCCCGGTGGCCGGACGAAGGCCCAGCTCTACAACGAGGCCAGGGCGAAGAACATCAAGGGCCGGTCGACGATGAGCAAGGCCGAGCTGCAGCGGGCCGTGGACCGGCACGGCTGAGCGGGGCGACGCCCCGGCCCGTGGGCTCAGGAGGCGGAGTCGACGCGGACCGCCACGACGGCGATGTCGTCGGGGACGGTCGTGCGGTACCAGCGGACCGCGTTGAGGACGTGGTCGACGGTCTCGTCCGGGCGAGGGTCGCTCAGCGCGGACAGCAGCCGGAGCAGCCGGGGCTCACCGAACTCCGCGCCGTTGCGCCGGGCCTCGATGACGCCGTCGGTGTGCAGGAGCAGGACGTCGTCCACCTCGAGCTCGATCGTGGTGGTGCCGATGTGCGCCCCTGGGAAGGCGCCGAGCATCGTGCCCGCGGTGCCGACCGTCTCGGCCCGACCGCCTCGCAGCAGGACCGGGAGGCAGTGGCCGGCGAGCGAGATGTCCGCACTGATGCCGTTCTCCGACCGCCGGAGGCACAGGACCCCCGCCGTGAGGAGCCGCAGGTCGTCGGTCCCGGCCGCGTCGACCAGCACGTCGTTCAGCCGGCAGAGGGCCTCCGGGGGCGACATCTCGCGTGCCAGGGCGCGCAACGTGTGCCGTGCCATCCCGGTGAGCCCGGCAGCGGCGACACCGCGTCCCGCGACGTCGCCGATGACGATGATCAGCGAGCCGTCGTCGTCGAGGAAGGCGTCGTAGAAGTCACCGCACACCTCGGTGCCGAGCTCGGCCGGCTCATAGGCGGCGGCCAGCGTGACGCCGGGCCAGCTGGGCAGCGGCGCGGGGAGCAGGGAACGTTGGAGCGTCGCCGCGATGCGGGTGCGCTCGTCGAGGAGCGCTGCGTTGGCCACCAGGAGGTGCGCCCGGTCGATGGCGGCAGCGAGGTGGTCGGCGAGCGTCTGCAGCAGGGCGATGTCGTCGAGGTCGAACTCGCGCGGCTGCCGCCAGCCGATCGACATCATGCCGAGCGGGGTCCCGGCCGAGGACAGCAGGAGGTTGGCCCACGCCTCCTGCTCCAGACCAGCACGGTCGAGCTCGCGGAACTGCGCCCTACGGGACTCGGCGTCGGTGATGAGGACGGGCAGCCCTGTCCGCAGGAGCTCCTGCGCGACCAGGGAGTCGCGGACCTTCCACGTGGTCCAGGTCGAGACCGACGACCGCTCCAGACCCAGGCTCGCCACCTGCATGGCTGTCGTCACGGACTCGTCGAAGAGGTTCAGCGCCCCGGCGTCCGCTCCGAGGCCGGTCCGGACGCTCTCCAGCACAATTGCGGCGGCCTGCTCGACGTCGACCGAGTGGGCGAGCTCGGCGGCGACGGCCTGGAGCGCACGCAGGCGGGCAAGCGCGGCGTCCGACCGGCGTCGGGCCGCGGCCTCGTCCCCGACGGCCATCGCGCGGTGCAGCGCGCTCGCGCACAACACGGCGGTCGCCGAGGCCAGAGTGATGACGTCGTCGGACATGTCGTCGGGGTCGTCCCAACCGAGCCAGAGCGCTCCCACCCGGTGCCGTCCGCTGAGCAGGGGGACCACGCAGAGGCTCCCGTGCCCGACGTCGACCCCGGCGAGCGCCGGGTATCGCTCGTCGCGCTCCGCGACCGTGCGCAGGACGACCGGTCGGCCCGTCCGCAGGGCGTCCCGCGCGGGCAGCGGATCGTCGACCGCGCAGCAAGCGATCGCCGCGGTCACGGCTGGGGCCGTGCTCCAGGGTGCGAGCAGGCCCAGCGTGCTGCCGTCGGGCTCCAGCACGGAGATGCCGACCAGCTCGGCGCCGAGCACGTCGGGGCAGATCGCCGTCATGACGTCGAGGATCTCGGCCGGGTCGTCCGCTGCGGCCAGAGACGTCGTCAGCGCGAGCAGGCCCAGCGAGGTCTTGCTGTTCACCGTCTCCACCCCCTGCCTGCGGTCGCCGTCCGGTCGACGTGTCGTCATCAGCATGCGGGTTGCGGGCCGCTCGGCACAACCACGCGCCGGAGGGCGTGCGGCACGCACGCCGCCGATGGACCGACGTTCCCGACCTTCCGCGGATGGACCGCGGGGCGAACCACGATCGATACCCCCCATCGGCGGCTCGAAACCGTTTCTGCCGGAAGGAAACCGGGTGCCGGGACCGGATTGGTGGACGGCTCGGCGGGTACAGCACAGCCACGCGCGACCGACCTGGTCGCACCCGACGTGAGGAAAGCCGGCGATGACCCAGAAGACAACTGCTCCGAACGGGGCTGCCGAGTCGACGACGTCCTGCACCTGCACGAGGGAGGCGGGTCGGTACGTGATCACGGTGACCGGCGACCTCGACCTCGCCGCCGTCGACGGGGCTGCGCTGTCCAGCGCGCTCTCCGGCTATCGCTGCGACGAGCCGCTCGACGTGGTGCTCGACCTCCGCCACGTCAACTTCCTGGATTCCTCGGGGCTCTCGTGGCTCATGGCGGTACGGTCGGCCGCTGCACTGGCCAATCGCCGCGTACGGCTGCGCGCGAGTTCGCCGACCGTCGACAAGGTGCTCGACATGGCGCAGCTGCGGAGGTACTTCCCGACGGAGTCCCGCGCCGGCCGGGGCGCCGACGGCGCGCGCCCTGGGAGTCTGTGAACCGGCGGTCCGACCGTCGCCGGCGAGGCCGTGCCGGCCGAAGGCCCCTCAGTGCTTTCGCTTGTGGTGCTTGCCCTTCCCGTGCTGGGCGAGGGTCTGCGGCGCAGCCGTCCGGGGCGCGACCGGTGTCGGCTGCGCGCTCGGCGCGCTGGAGCGCGAGGCCGACGCGGTGGGAGACGCCGCGGCCGCCGGACGAGTGACGCCCGGTGCGTCGGCTCCCGCCGGCGCCGGCGAGACCACGTGGCCGAGTGCGACGGCACCGAGCACGAGCAGCGCGCCGGCCGCCATCGCGACCCGTGCGGGCCGACGGACCGGCAGCAGCCCAACCCCGCCCGGGGCGCGGCGTTCCGGCTGCGGTCCGTCCTCGACCAGCGTCGGTGGCGCCAGCTCCCTGGTCGCGTCGGGCGCGTCCCCGACCGTCTCGACCAGGGTCGCGGCGCTGGCCGCCGGTCGTACGGCGAGAACCGGCGGGACGAGGCTCAGCCAGGGCGCGGACGCGAGCCCGTCGACGACGTCCTCCGCCTTCGGCCGGCTGAGCGGGTCGGGACGCAGCGCCGCCGTCACCAACGGCCTGAGCCGCTCCGGCAGGCCGGTCAACCGGGGCTCGCCGGTGAGCATCCGCCGCGTCACCAGCGCGCTGGGGCCGGTGCCGAAGGCGGGTCGGCCGCACGCCGCGTAGGCCACCGACATCGCCCAGCCGTGCACGTCGCCCGGGCGAGGATCGGCTCCCGCGTCGTGCTGCTCCGGCGGGCTCCACCCCGGCGACCCCATGGCTCGGGGCTCGTACGGCGCACCGACACGGCGCGCGAGGCCGAGGTCCACGAGCCGGGCTCCGTCGGGGCCGAGGACGACGTTGGCGGGCTTCACGTCACGGTGCGCGACGCCGGCGCGGTGCAGTGCGGCGATCGTCTCGGCGAGGCTCACGGCCAGGGCGGCGACCACGTCGTCCGCCACGCCGTGCCCGCGCGCCACCTCGTGGAGACACGGTCCTGGCACGTACTCGGTCGCGATCCAGGGCCGCTCGGCCTGGGCGTCTGCCTCGACGAACCTGGCGAGTCCCTCGACGGGCCGTTCGCCGTCGGCCAGCGCCGCCGTGATCAGCGCCTCGCTGCGGAGCCGGTCCACGAATGCGGCGGGCACTCCGAGGTCCGGACGCGTCGTCTTCACGACGACCAGGGAGTCCGGCCGGCCGTCCTCCCGCCCCAGGTACACGATGCCCATGCCGCCGGCCGCCACCCGGCCGAGCAGCACGTAGCGGCCGATCGTGGCCGGGTCGGATGGTCGGAGCGAGGACACGGGCATGGCGCAGGGCTACCCCGGCGTCGCAGCTCTACACCTCGGTGCGTCGGACGATCAGCAGCGCCGCCGCGTCATCGGGCAGTGGTCCGCCGTTGAGCCGCTCGAGGTGGTCGGCCAGCTGGGTGAGGAAGTCCGGGTCCTCGGCCCGGGGCTGCTTGCGCACCAGGTCGACGAACCCGTCGTAGTCGATGCGGCGGCGGGATCCGGGCTCGGCGAACCCCTCGAACAGCCCGTCGGTCACGAGGAGCACGCCCGCCTCCCGCCCCAGGGCGACCGTGTGCACGTCGTGGCTGGGCAGGAGCGGCGCGAACCCGAGCGGCGGCCCGCCGATCGGCAGCGGGGTGCAGGACGGCAGCAGCAGCGGGGGCGGGTGACCTGCACCGATGTAGTCCATGTGCTCCATCTCCGCGTCGAGGCATCCTGTAACGGCCGTGACGAAGAGTCCCTCGCTCGGGCGCCGGTCCTGGACGACCGACTCGAGGGCGACCACCCAGTCCTTCAGGGACGCACCCGGCACGCTGAGCGCACCGCGCCAGGCGGCTCGGACGACGGCGGCGAGCGCCGCCTGCTCGGGACCGTGACCCGAGACGTCGCCGATGAGGAAGGCCGTGCCGCCGCTCGGCGTGGTCGTCACGTCGAGGAAGTCGCCCCCCATGAGCATCTGGCTCAGTCCGGGGCGGTAGAGCAGGCGGATCAGTGCGTTGGGGACCTCCTCCACCTCGGCGGGCATGAAGCTCGCCTGCAGCCGGTCGGTGAGGTCCCGGCTCTCCTGCTGCGCCAGGCGCCGCCGGACGACCGTCTTGGCCAGCGCGGTCTGGTCCGCGAAGCGCTCCAGCCGGGCCAGCCACGCCTGGTCCGGGTCCGGACGGTCCTGCGCCCAGCCGAGCGCGAGGATGCCCACCGTCGCGAAGTCGACGCGCACGGGTGCGGAGGCTCCGGCGGCGGTGCCGCTGCGCTCCATCACGTCCCGACGAGGGTCGTCCTCGGCCAGCCGGGAGAGTCGCGCCCACGAGGTTCGCGAGTCGGCGAGCACGTGGGGCCGGGGATGCAGCACCGCCAGCGGCATGCGCGTCCCGACGGGCAGACGCCCGGCGGGATCTCGGGACAACAGCACGGCGTCCGCGCCGTCGATCTGCCAGTACGACGCCACGTCCGCCCCGAACAGGTCCCGGGCGATCCGGCACGCGCGGTGGGTGACGTCGTCGATGCTGCGGGCGCCGGACAGCTCCGGGAGCCGCTCGAGCATGCGGATCGTCTGCCGCTCCGCGTCCTCCCGGCGCCGGGCGATAAGCAGCTCGGCGCGGTGCTCCGCCATGACCTCGTCCCGATGGTTTCTCGCGCCGCTGAGGGCGGTCGCGAGGGCGCAGCCGACGAGCAACGCTCCGTAGCGCAGCGGGGCGTCCGCCTGCGACATCGACCTGACGAACAGCTGCGTCCCCGCCGCCGCGGCCAGCACCGCGACCGCCCCGGTGACCCACGGGCCGGCCCACAGCGCGACCGCCATGACGGGCAGGAGCAGGACCGCCACGGGGAACGACGTCGAGCGTGCGCCGTAGACCACCACGACGGCGTACGCCGCGGCCACGCCGACGGCCCCCAGCACCAGCGGCCGGTAGTCGAGCCTCGTCCCGCGCGGGGCTCTCAGCACGGTCATCCCCACGGGACGTTCCCGGACCGGACCTCGTCGGGCGCAGCGGCGCGTGGCGCCGTGCCGGTCGTGGTCCGGGCACCACGACCGGCGAGGGTGTGCGAACCCGACGAGCGCGCAGGCACCAGCGTGATGGCGACGCTCGTGACCCCCTCGTGGTCGATGAGGTGCTGGCGGAGCGCGGCCAGCCGGGTGACGAGCTCCTCGGAGGGGAGCGACACGTCGGGCTCCACGTCCAACGAGACCGAGACGGTCCCCGGGCCTACGTAGACGACCACGCTGTCCGGCACGTCGAGCACCCAGGCCTCGGCGCGCGCGACCGAGGTGACGTGGTCGAGCACGGTCGGCGGTACCGAGGGCGCGAGCAGGAGCCGGCGGTTGAGGACCACCAGGCGGACCGCCACCCACATCAGCAGCAGCCCCACCCCGACGCTGGCGCCCGCGTCCCACCACGGCTGCCCGGTGAGGTCGTGGCCGAGGACGCCGACGGCGGCCAGGGCCAGGCCCCAGAGGGCGGCGCTGTCCTCGAGGAAGACGGTGACGGGCGTGGGGTCCGACGTGACGTCGATGAGGTCGGCGGCGTCGACGTCGTGGTCCGCGGCGTCGTCCTGCACCTGACGGCGGGCCTGGGCCCAGGACGCACCTTCGAGCAGGAAGCTCACCGAGAGAACGGCGAGGGCCACCGGCACGTGGTCGAGTGCGCGCGGGCTCCGCGCCGCGTCCACGCCCTCGGCCACCGACGCGAGCCCTCCGGCGAGGAAGATGCCGACGGCGGCCAACAGCGACCAGAAGTACCGGTCCCGCCCGTATCCGCGGGGGTGGGCGCTGTCCGCCGCGCGCCGCGACCGTCGGACGCCGAGGAGGAGCAGGGCCTCGTTGACCACGTCGGCGAGGCTGTGCAGCGTCTCGGCGAGCATCGCGGCGGAGCCGGTGAGCAGCGCCGCCAGTCCCTTGGCGAGGGCGACGCCGAGGTTCGCGGAGATGGCCAGGAGCGCGGTGCGCCGGCTCTCGCCGTCGGACGGTCCGGGGTGTCCGCGCAGCCGTAGGCGGGTGGCCGCCGGTCGGGTCATGCCAGGTCTCGCCGGCTCGATGTCTCCTTCGCGAGCAGCCGATGTACCCGGACAGAGGTGTCGGTCGAGCCGACGGCGGCCCCGGCTCCGGCCCGGTCGGCGGCGCCGGTCAGCGGCGCGACCCGCAGGCGGCGCGCGGCAGCGCGGTGCGGGGTGGCTGCCACGACCCGCGCGAAGACCTGCTCGTAGCCCCGAACGGAACGCTCGATGTCGAGGGACTCCAGCGCGTGCGCCCGGCAGCTGCGCGGTGACAGCTCGGGGAGGCGCCCGACCAGGTCGACGAGCTCGAGATGGTGGTCGCGGACCCACCCGGTGCGGCCGTCCACCACGAGCTCCGGGACCGCGCCGCGCCGCAGCGACAACACCGGGGTGCCGCACGCCTGTGCCTCGGCGACGACGAGACCGTAGGGCTCCTCCCACTGGAGCGGGAAGAGCAGCGCGCGGGCGCGGGACAGCAGCCGCGTCTTCTCCGCGAAGCCGAGCTCGCCCACGAACTCGATCGAGCTGCTCAGTCGAGGGCGGACCATCCCCTCGAAGAACCGCTCCTCCTCGCGACCGTGGACCCGGGCCGCGATGAGCAGGTTCGACCCGGATCTCTCCGCGACCTCGATCGCCTGGACCACGCCCTTGTCGGGGTGCATCCGGCCCAGGAAGAACAGGAAGTCGCCCTTCGTCTGGCCGAAGGGGTAGCTCCGGACGGGGATTCCGTTGTGCACCACGGCTTCCCACGACATGTCGGGCGCTGACGTGCGCTGCGCATGGGAGATCGCCACGAGGTGGGCGTCCCGCGCACCTCGCAGCAGCTCGCCGTACTCGCCGGTCGGTGGGCTGTGCACGGTCGCCACGGTGGGACGGGACCGGTGCTGCGCCGCGAGCAGCCCCGGGCGGGTGTGGTCGTGGACGACGTCCGGGGCGAAGTCGCGCACGGCCTCCTCGGCCAGGAGCCCGTGGAGCAGCGAGGTCGCCTCGTCCCCGAGCCGGTCCTCCGCCGGCTCTCTCAGCGTCATGGCGCCCCGGGCCAGCGTGCCGTTGCGTCCGGCCGACACCACCAGCACCTCGTGACCCCGGGCTACCAGACCGTCGGCCAGCCCCGCGACGAGGATCTCAATCCCGCCGTACGCCCGGGGCGGTACGGCGTACCAGGGGGGCGCGACCATGGCGATCCTCACCGCGCCCACCTCCCCAGCGGATCGAGCGAGGGACGATGGTCCGGGTCGTCGACACCGTCGGCGGACCGGCCGGCCGGGGCGATGTCCTGCCGGCAGCGGCGCGCAGGCTCGGACGTGGGCATGAGGGGCCTCCTTCGGCCGGGAGGGACGCGGGTGGAGTGCCGCACTACCCGCGCGGGACGAGGTGAAACTGCCGATCTCGGTGCGAGCGGCGGTCGGTGACGCCCTCGACCGAGCGGGGATCCGGTCGGAGGGAGTTCGCGCCGCCGAACGGTGTTTGAGCGAGCCGGGACGGGGTAGTGCCGGACCATGCTGGGTGTCCAGGACGAGCGGACCGGCGTGGTGTGGTTCTACTTCGAGGGGCCCACCTTCGACGGGGTGCCGACCGCGTGGCGGTCGGACCTGCTCTCCGTGCTCCGGGCGTTCCAGGGCGGCCCGCACCCGGATGACGTCGTCATCGCCACCGGTGAGCTCGTGGCCAACGGCGTCGAGCACGGCGGCGGCGTAGGACGCCTGCACGTCCGTGGCAGCCACGGGGTGGTCACGGTCGAGGTGGACGACCACCGGTCGTCGCTGACCCGGCTGCGCGACGTGGCCTCGCGGCCGGAGGGCTCGCGCGGCCTGCAGATCGTGGCCGCCGTGGCCGACAGCTGGGGCTGGCGGCCCTCCGAGCTCGGCAAGACCGTGTGGGCGACGTTCCTCCCGGCTGACGGGAGTGACCTCGAGCGACCTGCGACGGCGCGTGGGTCTCGCCCGGGCCGAGGCGTTTGGCCCCGCGAGGGGCGGGTAGTGCGGGGCCTCCCGAGCAGCACCCCACTCGAGCCAGGAGGACAGGCATGGCCACGCACGAGCACTCCGTCGTCGTCGAGCGACCCATCACGATGGTGTACGACCAGTGGACCCAGTTCGAGTCCTACCCGGAGTTCATGGACAACGTCGCTGCCGTGGAGCAGCTCGACGACGCGCTGACGCACTGGACGGTCTCTGTCGGCGGGGTCCAGCGGGAGTACGACGCGCAGATCCTCGAGCAGCGACCCGGCGAGGTCATCGCGTGGCGGAGCCTGTCCGGTCCCCAGCAGGCCGGCCGGGTCAGCTTCGCGCCGGTCGACCCCGGCCGTACCCGGGTCACGCTGCGGCTCGACTTCGAGCCGCACGGCGTCACCGAGAACGTGGGCGAGGCGGTCGGTGTCGTGGCGTCCGGCGTCGAGGACAGCCTCGAGCGGTTCAAGGACTACATCGAGGACCGCTCCGCCGCGGACGGGGGATGGCGCGGGACGATCGTCGACGGGGTGCCGCTGCGGGTCACCGAGGACCCGGTCGCGCCGAGCGACCGGGACGTGCTCCCGCCGGGGACCAAACGCGACATCGGTGACCTCTCGTGAGCCGGCGGGGCGGAGGTGGTGATGGAGCGGGCCGTCCGCGTCGCGGCGCCTGAGGGCGAGCTGGACATCTCCACGATCGACGGGGTCGACCTGCTCCTTCGGGACGTCCCGGCCGATGACCACCTGGTCATCGACCTCGGTCGGGTGTCCTTCGTCGACTCGGTGACCCTGTCCCGCTTCGTCCGTGCGGCGCGTCGCCACCGGGCGGCCGGCAGCCACGTGATCCTGGCCGACGCCCGGGGCGCCGTACGGCGGGTCCTGTCGATCACCCAGCTCGACGTCGTCCTGCCCTATGCGGACGACGTCACCGCCGCTCGGCGGCTCGCCGGCTCCCTCGAGCAGGGTCCGGCGCCGGATCGGCCCGGGCCGGATTCGCCGCCGGCTTCGGATCTGCGGTGAGCGACGGCGTGTCCCGTGACAGCCAACGTCGGCACGCCTACCGTCGTGGGTGCTGGCCCCGGCAAGCCGCTCGTGACTTCCCCCGCGACACCGGGGCCCGTCCATGCCCGGCGTAGCCCGCCTGGGCCCCCCGCGCCGCGACACGGCAGCACCCCGACGCCGGATGACGTCGGGGTGCTGCCGTGACGAACGCGGGGCGTGAGTCCGCTACCCGCCGATCAGGGCGTTCATGGTGGACACCTGCGCGTGGTCGCTGGTGTAGCCCAGCTCGGGCAGCCCCCAGGCGTCCTCGATCGTGCGCAGCAGCGAGTAGTGGTTGTAGGGCGCGTCGCTGACGACGTGGCGCGGCCCGCGACCCGTCACGACGATGGCGGGGACGAGGCCGCCGCCGTACACGCCGCCGGGCCAGGCGACGTTGACGTCGGCGGCACCCGCGGGGAGCACCGGGGAGTCGCAGCAGCCTGCGGGGGAGTCCCACCCGCCGTTCGTCTGGTTGCCCGCGTAGTCGCCCTCGTCGGCCACGATGAAGATGGCCGAGTACGGCGTCCACGCGCGGCTGTGCATGATCGTCGTGACCGCCTGGTGCACGAACGCGTCGGCCTTCTGCTTGAGCGCGGCGTCGTTCGGGTCGTCGTTCGTGGACCCGTACGGGCACGGCGTCTCCGGGTGACCGACGACGGCGGCGTAGACGCCGCCGTGCATGTCGTTGCACTGGTCCGGCGCGATGAACACGTACCTCGGCGCGTCCTCGCTGCTGAGATCCGCCGCGAGGTCGGTGTAGGGCTTCACGTGGGACATGCGGGCCGCGTTGTCGCGGACGCTCGGGAAGAGCACGAACGGGTTGTGCTTGGACGCGTACAGCGCGATCGTCGGGCCGTCCTCGACCAGCCGGCCCGGCCAGTAGTCGGCGAGCTTGTCGTCGGCCGGCATCGCCTCCATGTAGGCACCCCAGGAGATGTGGCTGGCCTCGAGGCTGTCGACGATGTTGGTGTGGTCGAACCGGTTCGCGGGGTTGTCGTTGTTGACCCACCAGTTCGAGCCGCTGACCGCCGCGACGTAGTTGGGCTCGCTGGGGTGCGTCACGCCGTAGTACTGCGTCGCCTGCCCGTACTTCCGGGCCAGCGAGGTGATGAACGGCGCGTTGGGGTCGCCGACGACGCCCTGCTGGGAGTGGTTCTCCAGCATGATCACGAAGGCGCGGTCGAGGCGGGGCTGGACGTTGTCCCGGTCGTGTCGGGAGTCGGCCGCCGCGAGCGTGGGACCGCCGGCGAGGGCGGTCACCGCGGCGGCCGCCGCCGCTGCCGCGGCCGTGGCGGCGACGAGGCGCAGCGTGGTGGAGGACAGGTGCATGTCGGGCCTTCCCTGGGAGCGGGCAGCGCCGGAACCTCGGGCGGGCCGCCCGGGCCCGCACGCGTCCCCCGACCGGTCCGGCGCCGCCTCGGGTGGAGTGACTGACGGCCAGACCCTGGCACCGCGCCCGGCCGCGCGGGTTGCGTTCAGGTGAACCCGGAGCGGACGTTTACCGAGCCCGGGGGTTCCGCGGTGTCCCCCGCGGCGGGCGGACGCCCGTTGCCGTACGACGATGGCCCGACCGGCCGCCGTGCCGACCTAGCGCGCGTGCTTCTCCTCGTACCGGAGGATGACGGCGGGACCCTCGTCGGTCCGCGTCCGCTGGGGCGGGTCGTCGACGGCGTAGCGGCCGTCGAGCGTCGTCCACGAGGAGATCGGGTGCTCCTCGCTCGTGACCGTGTCGCCGTCGCGCGGTCCGCCCAGGAAGACGTACACGTGCGTCATATCCGGCAGCGTAGGAAGGCCGTGCGCGGGTGTCGCGCCGGGCGCGCGGCCCCGGATCGCGGACGGGGGACAGGCGACCCGAGGCCTACGAGCACAACGCGGCGGGGGCTGCGATGCTTCCCGGGCATGGGCCGACCCCGTGGTGCTGGGGCACCTGCGGGGCCGTGGCGACCACACTAGGAATGATGTGTTTCCGCGAGTTTGCGGCCGGGCTACGCGTCGACGTCGGTCCGCCGGAGCCGTCGTGGCTCAGCCGCCGCCCTCGACGAGGACCCAGGGCGCGCCGCCGGCCCGCGAGACGCCCGGCCGTTGACCCTGGGACCACCACTTCGCCTGGTACGGCACGAGACCGAGCTGGACGCGGGACCCGGCCACGTAGGCCTGGGTGGCGTTCCACTGGGGATACGTCCCGGCGGGGAGGGTGGGCAGCGGGGCCGGGGTGTCGCCCGGCAGCACGGGTCCGACGAGCATCCACGGCGAGTCGCGCTCGCTCGCGACGGGGGTGTCCGGGGCGAAGCCGGTCGTCCAGTAGCGCGCCTGGTAGACGCCGTGGTGCCAGACGACCTTGACGCCCGCCGGGTAGGTGCCCAGCGGGTCCCAGATCGGGAAGGGGCTGTGCGCGGGGTCGTCCACGAGGCCCGTCGGCCCGGCGGACGCGGCGGGACCGGTCGCCGAGTCGGTCGGGCCGGGCCCGGCCGCGGTCGCGAACGTGACGCCGTCGCTGTTCGCGGCGAGGGCGGCGGCGAAGCTCCGGTCGCCCTGGTCGACGCCGCTGCACGTGGTCTGCACGACGGACAGGACCGTCGGCAGAGGGGGACCGCAGGTGCTGTCCCTGTTGAGCGACCACATCGACAGCTGACCGACGCCCTGGGCGCGGGCGAACCGGTTCACCGCATCGGCGTCGGTGATGGTGAACCGCTCGGCGGCGATGTCGTTCTGGCCGATCATGGGCGTGATCCCCACCTTCGCCCAGGACCCGGCCCCGTCCAGTGCCTGCCCGGCGCGCGCGTACGCGGCACTCACCTGCGACTCCAGCGCGCGCGTGGCGGCGATGACCGTGGTGGACAGCGGGTCGGTGGGCGACGCCGACGTCCCGAAGTCCATCGTCATCCCGTTGACTCCCGCGAGGTCGACGCCGGCCGACAGCATCGAGGACACGACGGCGAGCCCCTGGTCGGTGAGGCCGGTCGGAGACACCGGCAGGGTCAGCCACACGGACAGGTCACGGCCGGCGGCCCGCTCGGCGTCCTGGACCGCCTTGACGGCCGTGGCTCGCCGCGTCGCGGCGGCGGCGTCACCCTGCGAGGTCCCCTCGAGGTCGAGGTCGATGCTCGTGAGGTCGTAGCGGTCCACCACCGACCGGTAGGCGGCCCGCAGGGCCTCGGGGTCGGTGCAGGTCGCGCTCAGCTCCGCGCCGCGCTGACCCCCGAAGGACACGCGTGCCTCGCCGCCGGTGAGACGCAGCTGGGCGAGCCGACGGTCCAGCTCCAGGCCGGTCCCGGCCTGCTCGAGGGTGTAGGCGCCGCCCCATGTCGGGGTGCAGGGGTGCCCGGGCCCGGAGACGACGAAGGCGAGGATCACGTTCGACTGCGGCGGGCCGGCGGGAGTCTCGAACGGGTAGGAGGGCGTGGCGGTGACGTCCACGTACGCCGCGAAGACCGTCGGACCAGGGTGCACGGGCTCGGTCACGGCGGCCGAGATCGCCCGGACCCCCGTCCAGCCGACGAGGACCGTCGTGAGGACGACGATGCCCACCCGGGCGGGCGAGATGCGGGTGCGGCCCCTGGCGTCGGTCGCGTGGTCGATGCTCATCGGTTGTCCTGGCCCTGGTCGGTTCTCGACGACGTGGTACGCGCCCTGGGGCCCGCCGGTCGGGCGCTCCCTGCGCGGGCGACGGGCGCGGCCGGCGGCTGCGGCGTCGACCGCTCCTGCGCGCGCGTGTCGCCGTGACGAGGTGCCGGGGTCGCCGTGACCGCGATCTTCGCGTGACCCGACGGGACGTCGATGCGGTCCGGGCCGAAGTACAGCACGGACTCCCAGTCCAGCGGCTCGTCGAGCGCCGCCCCGTGCCGGGCGGCGTCCGGTTCCGCCACGGGCACCCGGACCCAGTGCGCGATGCCGACTGCGACATCGACGACCGAGTTGCGCACCCCGATGAAGGCGATGATCGCGTACGTCGTGAGCACGCCGTTCACCAGGGCGAAGGCGCCGTTGCTCCAGTTCCGGACGACGACGTCGTGGTGCAGCGTGTAGAAGGAGATGGCTGCCACGAGATACGCCGCGAGAACGAAGAGCACCGGTGCCGCCGTACGGTCGTCGACCTTCGGGGTCCGCGCGAAGGCGATCTTCGACTTGGACGCGGCCTGCTGGAGCGACTTCAGCGTCCCGGCGAGGTTGACCGGCAGCAGGATGAGGTTGAAGGCGTAGACGCGGAAGACGTCGGTCCGCTTGTAGCCGAGCCGGTGGAAGTCCGAGGCCATCGCCAGGAAGTACGGCAGCGCCGCGAGCAGGATCAGCGGGCTGAGCAACTGGCTGGTGAAGGGGAACGTGAGCAGCAGCACGAGGCCGACGCTGCCCCAGGCGATCGAGCCCATGTAGTTGAGCCGGAGCGCGAGCTCGGCCCGGGGGGCGCGGTGACCCGCGCGCCGCGCGCCGCGTGCGTACCGTCGCAACTTGGGTGCGATGAGCAGGCCGCCGTTGGCCCACCGCGCGCGCTGGACCACGAGGGAGCCGAAGTCGGGAGGGGTCGCGCTGTAGCTCAACCGCTCCGGGTAGTTCATGAGCGTCCAGCCGTGCGCGACGAGGTCGACCGTCGACTCGGTGTCCTCGATGACGGTTCGGTCCTGGACGTAACGACGGACCTCCTGGCCATGGACGAAGGAGACCTCGACGATGTCGTCGAGCGCGACCTTGCGGATGACGGCGTTGGCGCCCACCCAGAACGTGGCCCCGAAGTGGGTCAGCCCCTGGTGCAGGATGTGCTGCACGTCGGTCGTGGCCCCGGCGACCCGCTCCAGCCGGGTCGCCGCGCCGCGGAACGCCGAGTACGGCGTCTGGATGACCGCGATGCGCTCGTTCCCAGGCAGCTCGAGCTGGTAGACGAGCCGCAGGCAGTACTCGCGCAGGAGCACGCTGTCCGCGTCGAGCGTGAGCAGGAAGTCGCTGTCCGGGATCGCGGTGGCGTCGGCGTCCGCGGAGTCGCGGAGCACGAGCCCGATCCGCGTCTCCGTCGCTCGTACCCGCCGGCCCATGAGGCCGATGTAGGCGTTGAGGTTCATCGCCTTGTTCGCGTCGTGGGGGAGGTTCGCGTACGCCTTGCGCTCGAACGAGATGACCTCGGCCTCGAACGTCCACACGAGCCGTCGGCACAGCTGGCTCAGTCGCTCGGCGGGGACGACGGCACCGTCGTCGAGGGCGGAGAAGAGGGCCCGGCCGGTCACCTCGAAGTCGCCGGCGAGCCCGCCCAGCACCTCGTCGGCCATGAGGTCGTCGGCGTTGGACGACCGTGGATGGGCGTCCGCCTGCTCCCTAAGCCAGCGGGCGGCCCAGGCGAAGTCCAGCGCCAGCGCGCGCACCTGCTCAGGCGTGCTCGCGCCGGAGCCGCGGGCCGCGGCCTCGTGGCCCGCGAGCGAGGCCACGAACCGCTCGTAGGGGCCGCGGAGCAGCTCGTTGATCTCGCCGGGCAGCGCCCGGCAGCCGGCCAGGCTGGCGACGAGGGCCGGGTCCGTCGGCTGGGGCGGGTCGTCGATGAGCAGGACGGCGCGCAGGCCGGGGTACTCCTGCAGCGCCGCGGACAGCAGCGTCGAGCGGACGACCGCCGGTTCCTCGCAGTACGACGGGACGAGGACGGTGAGCGTCGGGCGGGCGGTCGCGAGGAAGGCGTCGATCTCGGCCCGCGGCACCCGGACGTGCCCGCGGGACCGGTAGAGCGCGCCCTGGCGGGCGACGAGGTACATGAGGGCGGAGAAGGTCAGGAACGTCATGATGACGACGTAGACGATCGTCTGCTCGATCAGGACGCTGTCGTGGACGCCCAGGTCGATGAACTCCGAGGAGATCGTGGACACGACGTAGGCGGCCCAGGCGAGCACCGTCGCCGCGATGGCGAAGCCGCCCATCCAGGTCGCGGTCGTGCTCGCCGGCCGCTCGACCATCGGCAGCGCGGGACGCGGGCGCTCGGAGCCCCACTGCCGACGCCGGGACGCCCCGCCGGGCGGCTCCTGGGGGGGCAGCGGCTCGAGGTCCGCGTCGTCGAGGACCGTCTCGCTGCGGTCGAGCAGGGTCGTGTCCTCCCTGCGCTCGGGCGGGGTCACGCGTCACGTCCAGGTGCGGGCACACCACTCCATCGGCCGCTCCGGGCGATGTCTTCACCCTTTCGGAGCGACGTGTCACTCAGCGTGCCCGCCGAGCCTGGTGCGGTCCGTGGCGTCGGTCACCGCCGTCACCCGTGAGCGGTGACCCTCCGTGCTCAGTGGGCCTGGCTCTGCTCGAGGGCGCGTTGGGCGACGAACGTGTGCACGTCCTCGGTCAGCCGCCAGGTCATCGGGTTGGTCCGGACGGACCATTCCTCGGGCTCGACGACGCGCACGTACCCGCTCCGGCGCCACAGCTCGAGGGCGAGGTCCGGACGCAGCGGCCCGCGGAACGTGGCCATCAGCTCGGCCCGCTCCCCCTCGGTGAGGACCTCGACCCACCACTGCCACAACTCGTCGCGGCTCATGTGGTCGAGGTTAGGCATACCGACCTCCGCCGTTACACGGAGTCATCCGGACGGCCGACACCCGTTCGGCGCAGGTGCTACTGGCGGTGCGGCGCGGGGCGCGCTGCACGCGGTCGTCTCGGGACGAGTGGCTCGGGAGCCGGGCGACGAACGGCCCGCCTTCGCGAGAGGCGGGCCGTCCGTCCCCTTGCGGGAAAGAGCGAGGCCCCGGGGCGACGGGGGAGACACGCCGGGGCCTCTCAGCCGCGCTCGCGACGCCCGGGTCCTGGAGGTTCAACGGGCGCCGGCTCGGCTGTCACCTCATACCGTGGGGGGTACCAGATGATGCATCGACCGTACCTCACGACATAGACGTGGACAAACCCCTGCAGCAGACTTTGCAACAAATTGACCAAAGCCGGATCCCCGCTCGGTGCATGGACTTTCACCGCCGGAGACCGGAAGGAATGACCGATCTGCGCGAATCCTCCGGATGATCGGCGGTCCGTCGCGCGGGAGCGGGTCGCACCTTGCGTCGCCGGCAGTCGCCGGGCGGACCGGGGGCACGCCGGCCGGCCGCGGCGGCCGCCCCCGGAGATCGTACGGACCCGTTCGATCGCGTCCGGGGCGGGCGGGTAGCGTGGCGGTGCCAACGGCGGCCCCGGCCGCTGCGTCGTCCGAGGAGTCCACCGTGAGCATGTACCAGGTCCGCAACCCCGCCACGGGTGTCGTCGAGCGTGAGTTCGACACGGCCACCGACGCGGAGGTCACGAGTGCCGTGGAACGCTCGGACGCCGCCTTCGCGGCGTGGAGCCGCACGCCGGCGAAGGACCGGGCCGCGATGCTGCACCGCGTGGCCGACCGCTACCAGGAGAGCAAGGTCGAGCTCGCCGCGATCATCACGCGCGAGATGGGCAAGGCCACGGCCGACGCGATCGGCGAGGTCGAGTTCGTCGTCGACATCTACCGCTACTACGCCGAGAACGGCGAGGCGCTGCTGGCCGACCAGCCGCTCGACGCGAGCACCGGTGGAACCGCCTGGGTGCGCAAGGCGCCGATCGGGGTGCTGCTCGGGATCATGCCGTGGAACTACCCCTACTACCAGGTGGCCCGCTTCGCCGGCCCGAACCTCATGGTCGGCAACACGATCCTGCTCAAGCACGCCCCGCAGTGCCCGGAGTCGGCGCTCGCGATGGAGCGGATCTTCCACGAGGCGGGTCTCCCGGCCGACGCGTACATCAACCTGTTCGCCACCAATGAGCAGGTCGCGGACCTGATCGCCGACCCCCGGGTCCGCGGGGTCTCGGTCACCGGCAGCGAGCGGGCGGGCACCGCGGTGGCGGCCGTCGCCGGGCAGCACCTCAAGAAGGTCGTGCTCGAGCTCGGCGGCTCCGACCCGTTCATCGTGCTGGACGCGCCGGACCTGGCGAAGGTGGTCGAGGACGGCGTGCTCGCGCGCATGGAGAACGCCGGCCAGGCGTGCAACGCGGCCAAGCGCTTCATCGTCGCGGACGGCATCTACGACGAGTTCGTCGAGAGGTTCACCGCCGCCATGGCCGCGCTCACCACCGGCGACCCCACCGACCCGGCCACGTCGTACGGCCCGCTCGTCTCCGAGCAAGCCGTGGAGGGGCTCCTGGCCCAGATCGAGGACGCCGTGGCGAAGGGCGCGACCGTGCGGACCGGCGGCAAGCGGCTCGACCGGCCGGGTGCCTTCCTCGAGGCCACCGTGCTCACCGACGTGACGCCCGGGATGCGGGCGTTCCACGAGGAGCTCTTCGGTCCCGTCGCCGTCATCTACCGGGTGAGCGACGTCGACGAGGCGGTAGCCCTCGCGAACGACACCCCGTTCGGCCTCGGGGGCGCCGTCTACACCCAGGACCAGGCGCTCGCGCTGGAGATCGCCGACCGGCTCGACGCCGGCATGGTGTGGATCAACGAGCCCGAGGGCGGCGGCGCGGACCTGCCGTTCGGCGGCACCAAGCGCTCGGGCGTCGGCCGCGAGCTGGGCCCCGGCGGCGTCGACGAGTTCGTCAACCGCAAGCTCATCCACGTCCCCGCGGGGAGCTGACCGCCCGGCCCTGATGCCGGTTCCGTGCGTGCCGGCGCGCGCTCCACGACGCGCTGGCACGCACCGAAGCGTGGCCCGGGTCGGTACGGCGCGATCGTCAGGCTCGGGGCCCCCCGGCGACGTACACGACCTGGCCGGACACGAAGCCGGCCTCCTCTCGGACGAAGAACGAGGCCAGGGCGGCGATGTCCTCCGGCTGTCCCACCCGCGCGACGGGGATCTGCGCGGCCGCGGCGGCCTTGAAGTCCTCGAACGGGACGCCCATCCGCTCTGCGGTCGCCGCGGTCATCTCCGTCTCGATGAAGCCGGGCGCGATCGCGTTCACGGTGACGCCGTAGCGCCCGAGCTCGATGGCGAGCGTCTTGGTGAAGCCCTGCAGGCCGGCCTTCGCCGCCGCGTAGTTGGCCTGGCCGCGGTTGCCGAGCGCGGACACGCTCGAGAGGTTCACGATCCGGCCCCACGCCGCCTCGACCATGTGGACCTGCACGGCGCGGCTCATGAGGAACGACCCCCGCAGGTGCACGTCCATGACCGCGTCCCAGTCCTCGGTGCTCATCCGGAACAGCAGGTTGTCGCGGGTGATCCCGGCGTTGTTCACCAGGACGGTGGGCGCGCCGAGGTCGGCTGCGACGCGGTCGACCGCGACGGCGACGGACTGCTCGTCGCCGACGTCCACGGGGACCGCGAGCGCACGGCCGCCGGCGTCGACGATCGCGGTGACGGTGGTGGAGCAGGCCCGCTCGTCGAGGTCGAGGACGCCCACGGCGAGCCCGTCGGCGGCCAGCCGCCGGGCGATGGCCGAGCCGATGCCGCGCGCGGCTCCGGTCACGATGGCGGTGCGCTGCTCGCTCACGTTCGTCTCCTCGTCGTCGCCGACCTACAGGCCGAGGTCCCGGCCGATCAGCTCCTTCATGATCTCGTTGGAGCCCGCCCAGATCTTCGTCACCCGGGCGTCGCGCCAGGCGCGGGCGACGCGGTACTCGTTCATGTAGCCGTAGCCGCCGTAGAGCTGGACGCAGGCGTCGAGCACGTCGTTCTGCACCTGGGCGGACCACCACTTGGCCTTCGCGGCGTCGACGGCGCTGAGCTCGCCGTCGACGAACGCCTGCACGGCCTGGTCGACGAACGCCTGGGCGACCTCGATCTGCGTGACGAGCTCCGCGAGCAGGAACTTGTTGTGCTGGAAGGACCCGACGGCCTGGCCGAACGCCTTGCGCTGCTTGGTGTACTCGAGGGTCTCCTCGAGGATCGCCGCCGCGTGCGCGATGTTGGACACGGCGGCACCGAGGCGTTCCTGGGGGAGCCGCTCCATCATGTGGATGAACCCGCGGTCGACCTCGCCGATGCGGTTCGCGTCCGGCACGCGCACGTCGCTGAAGAACAGCTCGGCGGTGTCGGACTCGGTCTGGCCGACCTTGTCGAGCTTGCGCCCGCGGGTGAAGCCGGGCATGCCCGTCTCGACGCCGAACAGCGTGATGCCCCTGGCGCCCTTGCCCGGTGTGGTGCGCGCCGCGACGACGACGAGGTCGGCGGACCAGCCGTTCGTGATGAAGGTCTTCGAGCCGTTGAGGACCCACGTGTCGCCGTCGGGAACGGCGGTGGTCCGCAGCGCGGCGAGGTCGGACCCACCGCTCGGCTCGGTCATCGCGATCGCCGTGACGATCTCGCCCGAGCAGAAGCCCGGCAGCCAGCGCTGCTTCTGCTCCTCGGTGCACAGGTCGCGCAGGTACGGCGCGACGACGTCGCCGTGAATGCCCAGGCACGAGGAGATCGAGGCCGAGACGCGGGCCATCTCCTCGGCGAGCACGGCGTTGAACCGGTAGTCGCGCGCCTCGGAGCCGCCGTAGGCCTCGGGGATCTCGAGCCCGAGCAGGCCCTGCTTGCCGGCCTCGATCCACACGTCGCGGGAGATCGCCCGGGCCTCGAGGAACTCCTCCATGCGCGGGACGACGTGGCGGTCGAGGAACTCGCGCGCGGCGGCGCGGAAGGCCTCGTGGTCCTCGGTGTAGAGACGGCGTCGCACGGTCGGTCCCTCCCGGGGCACTGTCCTGGTTACTGGTCGGTAGCCAGGATAGTGCCCCGGTTCACCGGGAGCCGAGCTCGGCGGCAGGTTCTGCTGGTGCGGGCTCCCGTCAGGTGAGCGCCTTGCACAGCGGCGCAAGCCCGGCCGGGCTCCCGCCGCCGTAGAGGTAGTCGTCGAGCGGGTGGTGACCGGTGGCCGACAGCAGGGCATAGGACGCGATGTCGTACACCTCCCTGCCGGCGTCGGTGAGGATCGGCCGGCCCGTCGGCCCGTAGACCTTCTGGAGCTCGGTCATCGTGAAGGTGCCCGCCGTGTTGTCGCCGGCCGTCGTGAACGCGTACTCGGTCCGGTCCTGCTGCGTCCACGCGGCCGACTTGCCGTTGTCGGGGTTGGAGAACGAGCCGGTGTAGGAGTCGTCGTAGACCAGCTTGATGACGTTCCCCGAAGCGTTGTAGATGGCCAGGCTCCCCGCGCGAAGGGTGTGCTGCACCGACCACTGCAGCTCCGTTCCGCTGCAGGTGATGCCTGAGGGGAAGGT
>JAJXTD010000011.1 GCA_021784035.1 Actinomycetes bacterium
TACAGGCCCGACGAGACCCACGGGCTCGGTCCCGGGCGCGGCCCCCGGCTCGGGCGCGGTCCCGGCCTCGGCAGCGGGCGCGGGCGGCGCCCCGGGGTCGGGCTCGAGGAGCTCGACGGGCACCGGCTGACCCGCCGGCGCCGGGATCGCCGTCAGCGGGTCGCCCGGCGGCGGCACGGGCACGGGCGGCGTCGTGGGCGGCGGGAGGTCAGGTCCGGGCACGCCGGTGCCCGGGACGTCGGTGTCGCTCATGCCGCTGCCGCCCGGTACAGGCCGCGCTTGGCGACGTACTCGACGACGCCGCCGGGGACGAGGTAGCGGATGGGCGCGCCGGCGGCGACACGCGCGCGGCAGTCCGTGGACGAGATCGCGAGCGCGGGCACCTCGACGAGCGTCACCGACCCGCCGGGCAGTCCCGGGTCGCGCAGCGCGTGGCCCGGGCGCGTCACGCCGACGAGGTGCGCGAGCGAGAGCACCTCCTCGGCGTCGTGCCACGACGTGATCGACGTGAGGGCGTCCGCACCGGTGATGAAGAACAGCTCGGCCTCGACCGAGGCGGCGGCGTACTCGTCGCGCAGGTCGCGCAGCGTGTCGACGGTGTACGTCGGACCGGGGCGATCGACGTCCACGCGGCTGACCCGGAAGCGCGGGTCGGACGCGGTGGCGATCACGGTCATGAGGTAGCGGTCCTCCGCCGGGGTGACGTCACGGTCGTCCTTCTGCCACGGCCGTCCGGTGGGGACGAAGACGACCTCGTCGAGACGGAACCGATGGGCGACCTCGGACGCGGCGACGAGGTGGCCGAGGTGCACGGGGTCGAACGTGCCCCCCATCACCCCAACGCGACGCATCCTGGTGACCTCGTCGACGACGGGTCAGCGGTCCAGGTTGAAGCGGGTGACCACCACGAGCAGCACCACGAGCACGAGGAGCGTCGCGCCCCCGAAGAACCACTTGGTGGGCTCGAAGGTGATCACCGTCGGGACGGAGACGCTCTCGGCCAGTCGTGCTACGGCGCTCATCGCCCGTCCCCTCGCATGTCGGATGTCCGGCCCCGGTCGCGGCCTGCTGGAGGATACCAACGGCCCGGGGCCGGACGCGGCAGCGGCTCAGTCACGGACCTGTCCCTGTCCGGTCACGATGTAGGTCGTGCTCGTGAGCTCGGCCGGCCCCATGGGGCCGCGGGCGTGCAGCTTCTGGGTCGAGATGCCGATCTCGGCGCCGAACCCGAACTCGCCGCCGTCGGTGAAGCGGGTCGAGGCGTTGACCATGACCACGGCGGAGTCGACCCCGGCGGTGAAGGCGGCGATCGCCGACGCCGAGTCCGACACGATGGCCTCGGTGTGCCCCGTGGACCACCGGCGGATGTGCCGCAGGGCGGAGTCGAGGTCGTCGACCACGCCCGCGGCGATGTCGAGGGAGTAGTACTCCGCCGCCCAGTCCTCGTCGGTCACGGGTGCGAACGCGATGCCCGCGGACTCGGCGTAGGCGGCCATCCGGGCGTCCCCGTGCACGCTCACGCCGCGCTCGCGCAGCGCGGCGAGCGCGCGGGGCAGGAACGCGTCGGCGACGGCGCGGTGCACGAGGAACGTCTCGGCCGCGTTGCAGACGCTCACCCGCTGCGTCTTGGAGTTCACCAGGATCGCGACGGCCTGGTCGAGGTCGGCGTGCTCGTCGACGTACACGTGGCAGTTGCCGACACCGGTCTCGATCACGGGCACGGTCGAGCCCTCGACGACCGAGCGGATGAGCGCCGCGCCGCCGCGCGGGATGAGGACGTCCACGAGCCCGCGCGCGGTCATCAGGTGCTTCACCGACTCGTGGCCGGTGCCGGGCACGAGCGCGACGGCGTCGACGGGCAGGCCCTGCGCGGCGAGGGCCTCGCGCATCACGTCGACGAGGACGACGTTGGAGTCGTACGCCGACGACGACCCGCGCAGCAGCGCGACGTTGCCGCTCTTGAGGCAGAGCACCGCGGCGTCGACCGTGACGTTGGGCCGCGCCTCGTAGACCATGCCGACCACGCCGAGGGGCACGCGGACCTGCCGCACGGTCAGCCCGTTGGGCAGCGTGTAGCCGCGGACCACCTCGCCCACCGGGTCGGGCAGCGCGGCGACGTCGCGCACGGCGTCGGCGATGGAGCCCAGCCGGTCCGGGGTGAGGGTGAGCCGGTCGACGATCGCCGGGTCGGCGCCGCTCTCCCGCGCCCGGGCGACGTCGCCGGCGTTCGCGGCCACGACGCGGTCGGTCGCCGCGTCGAGCGCGTCGGCGATGGCCAGCAGCGCGGCGTCCTTGCGGCCCCTGGGCAGCGCGCGCAGTGTCACGGCCGCCTCGCGCCCCCGCCGGGCGACGTCGAGCACGGCCGCGCGGTCGTCGTGCGTCGTGGGCTCGGTCATGCCGGTCAGCCTAGGCCGCGGGCCGGCGGCCGTGGGCGGCCGGACCGGCGCGACCACCGGCCGCTAGCCGCGCGGCCCGCCGGCCCAGGCGTAGAGGTGCTCCGGTCGACCCGCGTGGCCGTAGCGGGCGGTCATGTCGACGGCGCCGGAGTCCGACAGGAACTTGAGGTAGCGCCGCGCGACGCTCAGGCTGATCCCCGTCTGCGCGGCGAGCTCGGCGGCCGACATCCCGTGCCTGGTCTCGCGCAGGACGTCGGCCACGAGGGCGAGCGTGGGCGCCGAGACGCCCTTCGGAAGGGAGCCGCCGCCGCTCGTCCGGAGCATCCCGTAGAGGCGGTCGATGTCGCGCTGGTCCGGCTCGCTCATGTGGTCGAGCCGGGACCTCGCCGCGGCGTAGGTCTCGAGCCGCTCGCGGAAGGTCGCGAAGGTGAACGGCTTGACGATGTAGTGGACGACGCCGAGGTGCATCGCACTGCGCAGGATCTGCACGTCCTTCGCCGAGGTGATCGCGATGACGTCGAGCGGCGCGGTCGAGGCGGCGCGCACCCGACGCAGCACCTCGATCCCGCTGAGGTCGGGGAGGTACATGTCGAGCAGCACGAGGTCCGGGCGCAGCTCCGCCACCCGGGCGAGGGCCTGCGCCCCGGTGGTCGCCTCGCCCACCACCTCGAACCCGGGCACGCGCGCGGTGAAGTCGCGGTGCACCGACACCGCCATGAAGTCGTCGTCGACGACGAGTGTGCGGATCACGGCGCCGCACCGACCGTGGACGTCGACCCGGACCGCAGCGGGACCACGACGGTGAAGAGCGCCCCGTCGGCGTTCTGCACCTCGATGCGGCCGCCGCGCCGGCGTACCTCCTGGCTCACCATCGCCAGCCCGATCCCGCGCCGGCGGTTGCCGTCCCGGGCGACCTTGGTCGTGAAGCCGTCGCGGAAGATCTCGTCGATGATCCCCGGGTCGACCCCGGGACCCGAGTCGTGCACCTGCAGCACGAGGTCGTCGCCGTCGACGGAGATGGCGACGTCGACCCGCCCGCCGGCGCCGCTCTGGGCGGCCGAGTCGAGCGCGTTGTCGATGAGGTTGCCGAGGACGGTCACCAGGCCGCGCGCGTCCTCGACCTCGGCCGGCAGCGTCATCGAGGACACCTGCAGGGTCAGCCCCCGCTCGCTGGCGACCGCTGCCTTGCCGAGCAGGAGCGCGGCGAGGATCGGGTCGCCCACGCGCTCGAACAGCGTCCCCGCGAGCTCTTGGTGCAGAAGGGAGTTGAGGTTGATGAACTGCACGGCGTCGTCGTAGCGCCGGAGCTCGATGAGCCCGCCGATCACGTGCAGCCGGTTGGCGAACTCGTGCTCCTGCGCACGCAGCGCGTCCGCCAGGCTGCGCGTGTCGTCGAGCTCGCGCACCAGCCCGTCGAGCTCCGTGCGGTCGCGCAGGGTGACGACGGCGCCGATCGACCGGCCGCGCAGCTCGACCGGCATGCGGTTGACCAGCAGCACCCGGTCGCCGACCAGGATCGTCTCGTCCCGCCCGTCCTCGCGGCCGGTCAGCACGTCGCGCACCCGACCGGGTGGCAGCACCTCGTCCAGGTCCTGACCGAGCGCCGAGCGGTCGAGGCCCAGCAGCAGCTGCGCCTCGTCGTTGAGCAGGGTGATCCGGCCGGTCGCGTCGACCGTGATGGCTCCCTCGCGCAGACCGTGCAGCATCGCCTCCCTCTGCTCGAGCAGCGCCGCGATCTCCTCGGGCTCGAGCCCGAACGTCTGCCGCTTCACCCGCCGGGCGAGCAGGAAGGCTCCGACCACGCCGAGCGCGAGTCCGAGCATCGGGGGGATCAGCGTCACCGGGAGCGCAGCGCGCAGCTCGGAGCTGACCTCGGTCTCCAGGACCCCCACGGACACCAGGCCGATCACGTTCCCGTCGGCGTCGCGCAGCGGCACCTTCGCGCGCACCGATCGTCCGAGCGAGCCGGACTGCACCCCCACGAACGTGGTGCCGGCGAGCACCGCCTTGGGGTCCTCCCCCGGGTCGCCGAGCAGCGAGGTCCCGATGAGGGCGGGGTTGGGGTGGGAGTAGCGGATCCCGTCCCGGTTCGCGACGACGATGAACGCCGCGCCCGTGGCGGCGCGGATCCGCTCGACGAGCGGGTCGATGATCGTCGCCGGTCGGGGCTCGGCGAACGCGTTGACGATCGCGGGGGTCCCCGCCACGGCGCGCGCGATCCCGAGCGAGCGCTCGCCGGCCCGGTCGTCGAGGTTGTGGCTCGCCTGCACGTAGGACACGGCGAAGCCGGCGCTCACGGTCAGGAGCACGATGGCGATCTCGAGCAGCAGCACCTGCGTGGACAGCCGCGCGGACAGCCGGGTCCGCGGCGCGATGGTCATGCGCGGCAGGCTACACGCGAACCTCGGAAATCCCATGCGGTCACGGCGTTATCGACCGATTGCCGCACGGTCGTGATGTCGGACGCAACCATCCGCCGGGTGAGCGAAATGAGCACAAACGCGCGTTGCTGCGTGTAACCGCGATTTGCCCTCGAAACATGGACGTGGTCCTGTCGTCACCCCCAGATTCCGTCTACCCGCCACGGACATGGGAGACGACACGATGAGTGCACGAGCAAGCGGAACGGCGACGGCGCCGCCCGAGCCGGCGGGACGCCGACCCGAGGCCGGCGCCCGGATCGAGCTGTCCGGAGTCACCAAGAGGTTCATGACGCCCGCCGGCACGGCGTTCACCGCCCTGCAGGACGTGAGCTTCGAGGTGGAGCCGGGACAGTTCTGCGCCGTCGTCGGACCCACCGGCTGCGGCAAGTCGACGACGCTGACGATGGTGTCCGGCCTGGACCGCCCGAGCGCGGGAACCGTCCGCACCGGGGGCCGGCCCGTCGACGGCATCGCGCCGGGGACCGGCTTCATGTTCCAGTCCGAGGCGCTGCTGCCGTGGAAGACCGTCCTGGGCAACGTCGCGCTCGGGCCGCTGCTCCGCGGGGCCGGGCGGCGGGACGCCGAGGACCGCGCCAGGGACTGGCTGCGCCGCGTAGGCCTGTCGGGGTTCGAGGACCACCATCCGCACCAGCTCTCGGGCGGGATGCGCAAGCGGGCCAGCCTCGCGGCCGCGCTGATCAACGAGCCGTCCATCCTGCTCATGGACGAGCCGTTCGGCGCCCTCGACGTCCAGACCAAGGCGATCATGTCGAACGAGCTCCTCGGCCTGTGGGAGCAGACCCGTCCGTCGGTGCTGTTCATCACGCACGACCTCGAGGAGGCCATCGCCCTCGCCGACCGCGTCGTGGTCATGACGGTCGGCCCGGGAACGGTCAAGGCCGTCTACGACATCGACCTGCCCAGACCGCGGGGGGCGGTGCAGGAGATCCGGTTCGAGCCGCGGTTCCTCGAGATCCACCAGGAGATCTGGGAGTCGCTCCGCGACGAGGTCAGCCGCGCCTACGCCCGCACCGGGTCCGCGTCGACCGGTACGGAGTCGGACCGATGAGCGGGGCGACGTCGCGCACCCGGCAGGCGGCACCGATCTCCGCACCGATCCTGGGCCGGCCGGCGGCCGACGACGAGGCGACCATCGCGGCGGAGGCGGCCCGGCAGGTCCGGCGCCGACGGCTGCTCGTCGGCCTGTCGCGCGCGGCGGTGCTCGCGTTCGTGCTCGTGGGCTGGCAGCTGTTCACGCAGTGGAAGATCGTCGATCCGTTCTTCTTCGGCCAGCCGACCGGGATCGTGAGCCGGATGCGCGACTGGGTCGTGGACGGCACGGCGTACGGCACGCTCTGGTCGCAGATCTGGGTGACCATGAAGGAGGCCCTGCTCGGCTTCTTCTTCGGGGTGTCGGCCGGGATCGTCCTCGGCGTCCTGCTCGGTCAGGTGCGCTTCATCGCCGACGTCCTCGGCCCGTTCATCAAGATCATCAACGCCGTGCCGCGCATCGTGCTCGGCTCGATCTTCGTGGTCTGGCTCGGCTTCGGGACGACGTCCAAGGTCCTGCTCGCGGCCGTGCTCGTGTTCTTCGTCGTGTTCTTCAACGCGTTCCAGGGCGTCCGCGAGGTCGACCCCGTCCTCGTCGCCAACGTGCGCATCCTCGGTGCGTCGCGGTGGCAGGTCGTGCGCCACGTCGTGCTGCCGTCGGCGCTCACCTGGATCATCGCGAGCCTGCACGTGGCCTTCGGCTTCGCGATCATCGGCGCCATCGTCGGGGAGTTCCTCGGGGCCCAGGAGGGCCTGGGCCTGGTCATCGCCACGGCGCAGAACAACTTCGACCCCGACGGCGTGTTCGCGGCGATGCTCATCATCGCCGTCGTCGCCCTGACCGCGGAGTCCCTGATCTCGCTGCTCGAGCACCGGCTGCTCGCCTGGCGGCCGCCGTCGCACAGCGAGGTCGGAGGCGCCTGAGGAGCGCCCACCGGGCCGACAGGCCCGCCCTCGCCAGACCGCACCACCACCGTCCGTACGCCGGAGTCCCGAGCCGGCGCGGTCGACCACGTCCGCCCTCGCGGACCCCACCCGGCACGACTCACCACGAAAGGTGCACACCCATGCTTCGACGGATGGTCATCGGAACCGCCGCGGGGGCGCTCGCGCTCACCGCAGGGCTCACCGGATGCGGCTCCACCTCCACCGGCTCCAGCGCCGGAGCCGGCGGCAGCGCCGGCGCGAGCGCCGAGCTGCCGACGGTCAAGCTGATGGTCGGCGGCATCGACAAGCAGATCTACCTGCCCTACCAGCTCGCGCAGAGCCTCGGGTTCTACCAGAAGTACGGCGTGAACGTGGAGCTCAGCACCGAGCAGTCCGGCGGCGTCGGCGCCGAGGACGCGGTCGCGTCCGGCCAGGTCGACATGGCCGGCGCCTGGTACGTCCACACGATCGACTTCCAGACGCACGGCAAGGACGTGATCGACGTCGTCCAGCTCAGCGGGGCGCCCGGGGAGCGCGAGATGTGCGCGACCGGGACGAACATCACGTCCCCGGCCGACTGGGCGGGCAAGAGCGTCGGGGTGACCGATCTCGGCTCGGGCACCGACGACCTCACGCTCTACCTCGCGGCGCGGAACAACCTCACCACCAAGCAGTTCAGCCGCATCGGCGTCGGAGCCGGCCAGACCTTCGTGAGCGCGCTGCAGCACGGCAAGATCACCTGCGGCATGACGACGCAGCCGACCGTGACCGCGATCGAGAAGAAGGGCATCGGCTACTCCGCCGTCGACCTCGCCACGACGAGCGGCGCGGAGAAGTGGCTGGGTGGCGCGTGGCCGACTGCCTGCGTGCTCGCGCAGGCGGACTGGGTCAACTCGCACAAGGACACCGTGCAGAAGGTCGTCACGGCCCTCGTCGCGACGATGCACTGGATCAGCACCCACTCGGCCAGCGACATCGCGAACGCGCTGCCCAAGGCGTTCGTCGAGAACGGGCTGACCACCGAGGCCGACTACATCAGCGCCCTCGACCAGGACAAGTCGCAGTTCCTGCCCGACGGCATGATGCCGGCGAACGGCCCCGCGACCGTCCTGGCCGTCGAGCAGAAGGCCGGCAAGGTCTCGGGTCCGGTGGACCTGGCGAAGACGTACACGAACGACTTCGCCCTGCAGGCGAACAAGGACCTGGGGCTGCCGACTCCCGCCGGCGCCTGAGGCACGTCCGGCCCGGCGCGGGAACCGGGTGGCGGACGGTGAGACGCGTGGGGTGGCCCGTGGCGAGAGCCGCGGGCCACCCCACGCGCATCGGCCGTCCTGGGTCAGATGGGAGCGACCCCCACGAGGGACACCTGGGCCAGCGGGATGCGGCCGCGCCGGTGGAACGTCTCGCGGTCCACGACCTCCACGCCGACGACGGCCCATTCCGGCAGTCCGGCCGAGGCGCGGTGGTCGTCCCACAGGCGCAGCGCGAGCGACGTGACGGTCGACGCGTCGGGCGCCTCCTCCCAGTAGCGCACCTCGGCGAGGTCGACGCCGTAGCGGCCGGACAGCAGGAAGGGGTGCTCCTGGCTGAGTCGCTCGAGGCCCGTGCGGATCTCGGGCTCGGGCACGGGCTCACCGGCGACGGTGAGCGTGACGTGCCAGAACGGCCACCCGTGCACGCCGCCTCCGCTCGTGGGGCGCTAGGGGCGCAGGAGCACGAGGTCGTCCCGGTGGACGACCTCCCTCTCGTACGCCGGTCCCAGCTCCCGGGCGAGGTCTCGGGTGGAGCGACCGAGGAGGCCGGGGAGCTCTGTCGCGTCAAAGTTGACCAGCCCGCGGGCCACTGCGTTGCCGTTTTCGTCGACTAGGTCCACCGGATCGCCCGCCACGAAAGCGCCCTCGACCGCGACGATGCCCGCGGGCAGCAGCGAGAGCCGGCGACGTACGACCGCGTCGACCGCCCCCGGGTCCAGCGTCAGCCACCCGCGCGCGTCGGTCGCGTGCGCGAGCCAGAGCAGGCGGGTGCCCCGGCGCTCCCCCGTCGGGTGGAACAGCGTGCCGACGTCGGCGCCCGCGAGCGCCGGCGCGGCGTTCGCGGTCGACGTGAGCACGACCGGGATCCCGGCCGACGTCGCGATCCGCGCCGCCTCGACCTTGGTCACCATGCCGCCGAGCCCCACACCGGACCCGGTGCCCCCGACCGTGACGCTCGCGAGGTCGTCCGCACCGCGCACCTCCCCCACGAGCCGCGAGCCCGCGCGGGCCGGCGGGCCGTCGTAGAGCCCGTCGACGTCGGACAGCAGGACCAGCAGGTCCGCGTGCACCAGGTGCGCTACGAGCGCGGCGAGGCGGTCGTTGTCGCCGAAGCGGATCTCGTCGGTCGCCACGGTGTCGTTCTCGTTGACGATCGGTACGACGCCGAGCTCGAGCAGGCGGTAGAGCGTGCGCTGCGCGTTCCGGTAGTGCGCGCGCCGGGTGACGTCCTCGGCCGTGAGCAGCACCTGTCCGACGGTCCGGCCGTGCCGGGCGAACGCACCGGTGTAGTGCGCGAGCAGCAGCCCCTGCCCGACGCTCGCGGCGGCCTGCTGCGTGGCGAGGTCGCGGGGCCGGCGCCGCAGGCCCAGCGGACCGATGCCGGTGGCGATGGCCCCGGAGGAGACGAGGACGATCTGGACGCCGGCGCCGAGCCGGGCGCCGAGCGCGTCGACGAGCGCGTCGACCCGGGCGGCGTCGAGCCCGCCGCCGGTGGACGTGAGCGACGACGACCCGACCTTGACCACGACGCGAGCAGCGCTGGTCACGACCGCCCGGTTGCCCACAGGAGGGAGTCTCTCAGCCCGGGCCGCAATCCCGTGCGACGGGTATGCAGCCGCCACGGCGACGCGAGGCCGCCCTCTCATCGGCGGTGAGAGCCATGGCGAAGAACCGGCCGGAGCTCAGTCGATCACCGAAGCCACCGAAGCCCAATACCAGCGGAACTCGTCTGCGCCGGCACGCCCACCACGTCCGCGAGTGGGAACGCCACGGGGCCACGGACATCTCGAACACCGTGCTGTTGTGCGTCCGGCACCATCACGCAGTGCACGAGGGCGGCTGGACCGTCACCCCAGTTGACGAGGCGGACCCGCTGAGTCACGGGTACTGGCAGTTCACCCCACCGGTGCGACAAGCGCGGCCCTGACCAGCAGGGCGCCCCACCCGTGAGCCCACCCGCGCGACCCACCGCTGCGAGTCCAGTCGTCCCGGTCGAGAGAAGGGCCCGTACCGCAGCGACCAGTCCGGTTCGGTCCCTCGCACGTAGTGGGCCATCCTTCTGCGCGTCGGCGCCCTTGGCTGCTAGCGGTAGAGCCGGTCGTCGGACCCTCGGGGGCCGGTGAGCGGGCTGCCGGCCGCGATCGTCGGCTCCCAGTCGAAGACGACCGCGTTGTCCTCGGGGCCGACGAGGACCGTGGCACCGGCGGTCGCGCCGAGCTCGAGGAGCCGGTCCTCGACGCCGAGGCGGGCGAGGCGGTCGGCGAGGTAGCCGACGGCCTCGTCGTTGGAGAAGTCGGTCTGGCGCACCCAGCGCTGCGGGCGCTCCCCACGCACCCGGAAGCGGACGCCGTCCTCGTCCTCCTCGCGGGTGACGGTGAAGCCGACCTCGTCGACCGCCTTCGGCGAGATGACCACGCGCGGCGCCTCCTCGACCGGGTTCGCGGCGCGGGCGGCGCGGACGAGCTCGGCCATGGCGAACCCGAGCGACTTGAGGCCCTCGTGCGCGACGGCGGAGACCTCGACCACGGTGCAGCCGCGCTCCCGGAGCAGGGGGGTCACGAGGTCGGCGAGCTCGCGCGCCTCGGGCACGTCGACCTTGTTGAGCGCCACGAGCCGTGGGCGGTCGGCCAGGTCGCCCTCGGTCCCGCCGTACTGCGCGAGCTCGTGCTCGATCGCGTCGAGGTCGGAGATCGGGTCGCGGCCCGGGTCGAGCGTGGCGCAGTCGAGGACGTGCACGAGGACGTAGCACCGCTCGACGTGGCGGAGGAACTCCAGGCCGAGGCCCTTGCCCTGGCTGGCGCCGGGGATGAGACCGGGGACGTCGGCGACGGTGAAGACGGTCTCGCCGGCCGTGACCACGCCGAGGTTGGGCACGAGGGTCGTGAAGGGGTAGTCGGCGATCTTCGGCCGGGCCGCGGACATCGCGGCGATGAGCGAGGACTTGCCCGCGCTCGGGAAGCCGACGAGCGCCACATCGGCGACGCTCTTGAGCTCGAGCACGACGTCGAGGGAGTCACCGGGCTCGCCGAGCAGGGCGAAGCCGGGTGCCTTGCGCCGGGTGCTGGCGAGCGCCGCGTTGCCGAGGCCGCCGTGGCCGCCGCGTGCGACGACGTACTCCATGCCCGCGGCGACGAGGTCGGCGAGGACGTTGCCCCGCGTGTCCTGGACGCTCGTGCCGGGCGGCACGCGCAGGACGATCGACTCGCCGTTGGCCCCGGTGCGGTTGCTGCCCTCGCCCGGACGGCCGTTCCCGGCGCGGCGGTGCGGGCCATGGTGGAACTCCAGCAGCGAGGTGACGTTGGGGTCCACGACGAGCCGTACGTCGCCACCGTGACCGCCGTTGCCGCCGTCGGGACCGCCCAGCGGCTTGAACTTCTCGCGCATGACCGACACGCAGCCGTGGCCGCCGTCACCGGCCGCGACGTGGAGGACGACACGGTCGACGAACGTGGTCATCGCGTGCTCCTCTGCGTTCGGGTGGTGCTCAGACGATCGGGCCGTGCATGCGTGAGGGGGCGAGCCGACCGGCTCGCCCCCTCACGGAAGTCCTGCTGGGGTGGTGCGTCAGGCACCGACGACGTTGACGACCCGGCGACCGCGGTGCGTGCCGAACTCGACGTTGCCCGCGGCGAGCGCGAACAGGGTGTCGTCACTGCCACGGCCGACGTTGTCGCCGGGGTGGAAGTGTGTGCCGCGCTGGCGCACGATGATCTCGCCGGCGTTGACGAACTGACCGCCGAAGCGCTTCACGCCGAGGCGCTGCGCGTTGGAGTCGCGACCGTTCCTGGTGCTCGAGGCACCCTTCTTGTGAGCCATGAGTCAGTCCCCTACGCCGTCAGGCCGTCTCGATGCCGGTGACGCGCACGCGCGTGAGCTGCGCGCGGTGGCCCTGGCGACGACGGTAACCGGTCTTGTTCTTGTAGTGCATGATCCGAATCTTCGGACCCTTGGTGTGCTCGACGACCTCGGCGGTGACGGTCACGCCCGCGAGCGTCGCCGGGTCCGTGGTGACGGCGTCGCCGTCGACCAGGAGCAGCGCCGGGAGCGTCAGCGTCTCGCCGGCACCGGTGCTCACCCGATCGAGCTCGAACTCGTCGCCGACGGCGACCTTCTCCTGCCGGCCGCCGGCCTTGACGATGGCGTACACCGCGGATCTCCTTCTACGGACGTTCTCGGAAACGGTCACGGCGACGCACCCCGGGACGGGGTGCAGGCACGTGGTGGCGTCGAGGTGCGTGGGCACCGAGGGTCAAGCGTACGAAGCCGCTCGCGGCGGGTCAAACCGCGGGGTCCCCGCCGCCCCGGAACGAGACCGACGCCACGTCGGGACCCGGCTCCGGGGCCGGAGCCGGACGACTAGCCGGTCGGGGCGCCGGCCGCCTCGAGGGAGTCCTCGGCGGGACCGGACCCCGTCGCCGCGGCGTCCGTGGTCGTCGCAGGGCCGGCCGGGCGGCTGACCTTGCGCGACCCGCGGGCACGTCGCGCGGGCGCCGCCGGGGCCTCCACGGGCTCGGCAGGAGCCTCGGTGGAGGCCTCGACCGGCTCGCCCGACGCCGCGGCGGCCGCGGCGTCGGCGGCCCGCTTCGCGGCGGCGGCGTGGATCTTCTCCATCGCCGCCGACACGGCCGGATCGACGACCTTGATCTCGACGTCGGGGGCTGCGGACGACCCCGTCGCCTTGGCCCCCCGCTTGCCCTTGGCCTTGGCCTTGCCGGTGTCGCCGTCGGCGGGCTCGGCGTCGCCGTCCCCGCCCTTGCGGCGCCGGGCGGGCCGGCTCGAACCCTCGGCCTCGGCCGCCGCGGCCTTGGCCACGACGGGCTCGGAGTGCACGTGGTAGCCGCGACCCTGGCAGGCCTCGCACGGCTCGCTGAAGACCTCGAGGAGGCCCTGGCCGATGCGCTTGCGCGTCATCTGCACGAGCCCGAGCGATGTGACCTCGGCGACCTGGTGCTTCGTGCGGTCCCGGCCGAGGCACTCGATGAGCCGCCGCAGCACGAGGTCGCGGTTGTTCTCGAGCACCATGTCGATGAAGTCGACGACGATGATGCCGCCGATGTCGCGCAGCCGGAGCTGGCGCACGATCTCCTCGGCCGCCTCGAGGTTGTTGCGGGTGACGGTCTCCTCGAGGTTGCCACCCTGGCCGGTGAACTTGCCGGTGTTGACGTCGACGACGGTCATCGCCTCGGTGCGGTCGATGACGAGCGAGCCGCCGGACGGCAGCCACACCTTGCGGTCGAGCGCCTTCGCGAGCTGCTCGTCGACGCGGTACTCGGTGAACAGGTCCGCCGGTCCGACCCACTTCTCGAGCCGGTCGGCGAGGTCGGGAGCGACACCGGTGACGTAGCCCTCGATCTCGTGCCAGGCGTTGTCGCCCTCGACGACGAGCCGGCCGAAGTCCTCGTTGAAGATGTCGCGGACGACCTTGATGGCCAGGTCCGGCTCGCCGTGCAGCAGGGCGGGGCCGCCGTTGACGCCGGCGGCCGCGGCCTTGCTCTGGATGTCGGCCCACTGCATCGCGAGGCGCTCGACGTCGCGGCGCAGCTCCTCCTCGCTGGCACCCTCGGCCGCCGTGCGCACGATCACGCCGGCCTCCTCGGGCACGACCTGGCGCAGGATGGACTTGAGGCGCGCGCGCTCGGTGTCGGGCAGCTTGCGGCTGATGCCGGTCATCGAGCCCTCGGGCACGTAGACCAGGAACCGGCCGGGGAGCGAGATCTGGCCGGTGAGGCGCGCGCCCTTGTGCCCGAGCGGGTCCTTGCTGACCTGCACGAGGATGGTGTCGCCGGACTTGAGGGCGGTCTCGATCCGCTTCTGCTGGCCCTCCATGCCCGCGGCGTCCCAGTTGACCTCGCCGGCGTAGAGCACGGCGTTGCGGCCGCGGCCGATGTCGACGAACGCCGCCTCCATGCTCGGGAGCACGTTCTGGACCTTGCCGAGGTAGACGTTGCCGATCATCGACCCGCCGGTGCTGCGGTTGACGTAGTGCTCGACGAGCACACCGTCCTCGAGCACGGCGATCTGGGTGCGGTCCTCGCGCTGGCGCACGATCATCACACGGTCGACGGCCTCGCGCCGGGCGAGGAACTCGGCCTCGGTGAGGATCGAGGGACGACGCCGGCCGGCCTCACGGCCCTCGCGGCGGCGCTGCTTCTTGGCCTCGAGGCGGGTCGATCCCTTGACCGAGGTGACCTCGGAGGACGCCGACCGCACGCGCGGCTCGCGCACGCGGGTGACGGTCACGACCGCGTCGTTCTCGCCGCCCTCGCCCTCTCCGCCGCGACGGCGCCGGCGGCGACGGCGCCGGCTCGATCCCTCGGCGCCGAGCTCCTCGTCGGACTCGCCCTCGGTCTCGGTCCCGGGCTCGGCGCGCTCGGCGGGGGCCTCCTCGCCCTCGGTGTCGCGGTCCTCGTCGGTGTCGGACGATGAGCGGCGGCGCCGGCCGCGACCACCGCGACGGCGGCGGCGGCGGGCGCCCTCCTCGGCGGTCTCGCCCTCCTCGGCCTCCTCGGGCTCGGGCCCAGCGCCGGCGGCCTCGACCGCGGCGGCCTCCTCGAGCCCCTCCTCGAGCTCCTCCTCGACCTCGGCCAGCGGCACCTCGGGGACGGGGGCGGCGGCCTTGCGGGTGCGGGGGGCGGCGGCCTTGCGAGCGCGCACCGGAGCGGCCTCCACGCTGGGTGCCTGGAACAGCAGCAGGCCGGCCGCTGGAGCGGTCACCGGCTCGGGCGCCACGGCGGCGTCCGGGGCGGAGAACGCCGGGACGCCGGTGGCCGCGCGGCCGCGCGAGCGGCGCGCGGGCGGGGTCTCGGCCGTGGGCGCGTCGGTGCCGTGGTCGGGGACGTGGTGCTCGGCGACCGGCGCCGGCTCGGTGCCTGGCTCGGCGACCGGCGCTGCGGCCGCCTTCGCGGCACGCGCGGGCCGGGTGGCCTTCGCCGCCGGCGCCGCCTTGGCCGCCTTGGCGGTCTTGGCGGTCTTGGCCGCCGTCGTTCGGGTCCGCGCGGCCTTGACCGGTGCGGCTGCCGCCTCGGTCGATGCCTCGGCGGGCGCCGGGCCCGGGCTCTCGGCCGGGGGTGCGGTGTCCACCGGCTTCGGCGGGCCGGCCGGGCGCCCGGCGGCACGGCGGCGGCGCGGGGCGGGGGTCTCGGAGGTGGGGGTGGTGGGGCTGTCGTCGCTCACGAGCGGTACTCCAGTTCTGACCTCCGGGTGCCATGGGGCACCGCGCGGAGGTCGTGCCGCCCCCGGCCGGGGCCGGGGGCGAAAGCCAGTGGGATGCATCCTCGCTCGCCCCGCAGGGCGGGGTCCGGTCGGGTGCCGATTCGGTCAGCCGCGGTCAGGCGCGAGCGGATCGGTGACCGCGTCCATCGCGGCACCGACGCTCGCGTCCGCGACCAGCGGCCCCTGCGCCAGCCGGGTCACCCGGGAGGGGACCGGCGGCACCAGGTCGGCCACGAGTCGGAGCGCGGCGAGGACGTCATCGGGTCGGACGGACGGGGTGACGTGCCGCACGACCAGGTCGAGTATCGCACAGGGGGCGCCGTCGGCGTCCTCCGCTCCGGGCGCGTCGGGCCGGACCTCGAGCCGGACGACCGGTCCGCGGGCGTCGAACGAGCGCATCCCGGACTTCGTGAGCCGTTGCACCGGGACGTCCCCGGCCGCGAGGAAGGCGGCCACGGCGGCCGTGGCGGTCTCGCGCCCGACGCCCGGGAGCTCGATCACCCAGACGCTGGCCTCGAGCCGCTCGGCGAAGTCCGGCGACCGGACCGCGACGACCTCGAGGACGTCCAGCCCGGGCGGCAGCGCGGCGTCGAGGGCGGCGCGCACGGCCTCGGGGTCGAGCTCGGTGGTGACCGCGAGCTCGACGTACTCGGCCTCGCTCGCCGTGCCCGTGGGCGCGGCGTTCGTGTAGGAGATGCGCGGGTGCGGGTTGAAGCCCTGGCTGTACGCCATCGGTACGCCGGTCCGCCGCAGCGCCCGCTCGAGCGCACGCTGGAAGTCGCGCGTGCTCGTGAAGCGCAGCCGGCCGCGCTTCGCGTAGCGCATCCGGAGCCGCTGGACGGTCGGGGCGACGTCGCGGACCGGTGCCTGCCGCGCCATCAGCGGTCGGCCGCCGACGCCACGAGCCCGGCGCCGCGCGGGGGCAGCGCCGGCATGCCGAGCAACGTGCTGCCCGACGGGCCCACCTGGATCTCGGTGCCCATCTGGTCGCACACCCCGCAGTCGAAGCACGGCGACCAGCGGCAGTCCTCGACCTCGACGTCCGCCAGCGCGTCCTGCCAGTCCTCCCAGAGCCAGTCCTTGTCCAGCCCGGAGTCGAGGTGGTCCCACGGGAGCACCTCGGCCTGGTCGCGCTCGCGCGTCGTGAACCAGTCGACGTCGACCGGCTGGCCGGCGAACGCGGTCTCCGCGGCGGCCATCCACGCGTCGAACGAGAAGTGCTCGCTCCACCCGTCGAAGCGGGCCCCCGACCGCCACACCTGCTCGATGACGGCACCGACGCGACGGTCCCCCCGGGAGAGCAGCCCCTCGACGATGCCCGGGCGGCCGTCGTGGTAGCGGAAGCCGATCGACTTGCCGTACCGACGGTCGGCGCGGATGGCGTCGCGCAGCTTGCGCAGGCGCGCATCGGTCGTCTCGTGGTCGAGCTGGGCGGCCCACTGGAACGGCGTGTGCGGCTTGGGCACGAACCCGCCGATCGACACCGTGCAGCGGATGTCCTTCGTGCCGCTGACCTGCCGCCCGGTCTCGATGACGCGGCTCGCGAGCTCCGCGATCTGCAGGACGTCGTCGTCGGTCTCCGTGGGGAGCCCGCACATGAAGTACAGCTTCACCTGTCGCCAGCCGTTGCCGTACGCCGTGGCGACCGTCCGGATCAGGTCCTCCTCGGTCACCATCTTGTTGATGACCTTGCGCATCCGCTCGCTGCCGCCCTCGGGCGCGAACGTGAGCCCGCTGCGCCGTCCGTTGCGGGTGAGCTCGTTGGCCAGCTCGATGTTGAACGCGTCCACGCGGGTGCTCGGCAGGGACAGCCCGGTCTCGGTGCCCTCGTACCGGTCGGCCAGTCCCTTGGCGATGACCGCGATCTCGCTGTGGTCGGCGCTGGAGAGGCTGAGCAGCCCCACCTCCTCGTAGCCGGTCTTCGCCAGGCCGTTGTCGACCATCTCGGCGATCGTGCGGGCGCTGCGCTCGCGGACCGGACGGGTGATCATGCCTGCCTGGCAGAAGCGGCAGCCGCGGGTGCAGCCGCGGAAGATCTCGACGCTCATCCGCTCGTGGACGCTCTCGGCGAGCGGCACGAGCGGCGCCTTCGGGTACGGCCACTCGTCGAGGTCCATGACCGTGTGCTTCGCGACGCGCCACGGGACGCCCGGGCGGTTCGGGGCGACGCGCTGGATGCGGCCGTCGGGCAGGTAGTCCACGTCGTAGAAGGACGGGACGTAGACGCCGCCGGTGCGGGCGAGCCGGAGCAGCAGCTCCTCGCGGCCGCCGGGCCGGCCCTCGGACTTCCACCCTCGGACGATCTCGGTGATGGCCAGCACGGCCTGCTCGCCGTCGCCGAGCACCGCGGCGTCGACGAAGTCCGCGATCGCCTCGGGGTTGAACGCGGCGTGGCCGCCGGCCACGACGACGGGGTGCGACTCGTCGCGGTCGCGCGCGTGGATCGGGACGCCCGCGAGGTCGAGGGCGGTGAGCATGTTGGTGTAGCCGAGCTCGGTGGAGAAGCTCAGGCCGAGCAGGTCGAAGGCGCCGACCGGACGGTGCCCGTCCACGGTGAACTGCGGGACGCCGTGCTCGCGCATGAGCCGCTCGAGGTCGGGCCACACGGCGTACGTGCGCTCGGCCAGGGCGTCGGGGTGCTCGTTGAGGACCTCGTAGAGGATCTGCACGCCCTGGTTGGGTACGCCGACCTCGTACGCGTCCGGGTACATGAGGGCCCAGTGCACGCTCACCGAGTCCCACGGCTTGGTGACGGCGTTGAGCTCGCCCCCGACGTACTGCACGGGCTTGGTCACCAGCGGCAGGAGCGCCTCGAGCTGCGGGAAGACCGACTCGACGGGCACGGGGGTTCCTTCGACGTACGACGGGGGAAGTGAGTAGATCCTAACCGGGATCGCCGTGCGCGCCCGTCGCGTCGCCGTGCCCGGCCCGCTACTCCCGGGCTCTCAGGTGGACGTTGATGAGCAGGCCGATGGCGAGCCAGGACGCGAACATGGAGGTCCCGCCGTACGACACGAAGGGCAGCGGTACGCCGGTCACCGGCATGATCCCGAGGTTCATCCCGATGTTCTCGAAGGACTGGAACGCGATCCACGTCGCGACGCCGGTCGCGACGAGGCGGCCGAACAGGTCGGAGGCCCGCAGCGCGATCACGATCGCGCGCCACAGGATGATGCCGAGCAGCACGATGATGAGCGCGGCGCCGACGAAGCCGAGCTCCTCGCCCGCCACCGAGTAGACGAAGTCGGTCTGGTTCTCCGGCACGAAGTGGCCCTGCGTCTGCGGGCCGTGGAACAGGCCGGTCCCGAACATGCCGCCGGAGCCGATCGCGATGCGCGCCTGCTGGGTGTTGTAGCCCGACGTCCGCGTGTTCACGTTCGGGTCGGTGAACGCCGTCAGCCGGTCGAGCTGGTACTGCTTGAGGATTCCGACCTGGATCGCGACGAACGCGACGAGGATCCCGCCGGCGAGGATCCCCACCAGCCAGCGCGCCCGCGCACCCGACACGGCGATGATGCCGAAGACGATGGTCGCGATGACCATCACCGTGCCGAGGTCGGGCTGCACCAGGATGAGCACCATCGGGACGGCCGCGACACCCAGCGCGAAGGCGACGTCGACGTCGCGCGGCTCGTTCTCGGCGTCCCGCTTCTCCGACAGGATCATCGCCATCCCGAGGATGATGGCGATCTTGGCGAACTCCGCCGGCTGCAGGTTGAGCCCGGCCGGCAGCGCGATCCAGGCCTTCGCGCCGTTGATGCGCGACCCGTGCACGAGCACGAACAGCAGCCCGAGGATCGACAGGCCCCACAGGATGGGGGTGTAGGCGCGCAGCAGCCGGTAGTCGAAGCGCGAGACCAGGACCGCGAACGCGATGCCGACGACGAGGTTGAACAGGTTCTTCTTGAGGAACGACTGTGGGTCGAGCCCCTGCTCGAGCAGCTTGCCCTGCGTGGCCGACCAGACGAGCAGCGACCCGATCACGGACAGCGCGAGCGCGGAGCCGAACAGCGCCCAGTCGAGCCGGCGCAGGTAGGACGACGAGGAGCGCCGGGCAACCGGCGGTGCGGCGTAGCCGACGGTCATGACGACCACAGCCGGACGTCGGGCGCACGGGGCCGCCGGCGCCGGCGGGCGCGGCGCCCGAGGAGACCCCCGCCGAGCAGGAGCGGTGCCGCGAGGAATCCGGTCGACGTCGGGCCCGGCGTCGGGCCCGAGCCGGACGTGGCCGTCGCGGCGGGCGAGGCTCCGGCGGGCTTCGCGATCTGCACCGTCGTGGGCATGCCCGGGTAGACCGGGGTCCCGTCCGCGCGGACGGTGGGCAGCTTGGTGGCGGGGGCACCGCCGACGAGGACCGACTTCGCGGGGTCGATCGTCGAGCCGGTGATGCCGTAGAGGGCCTCGTAGATCTTGCGGACGCTCGGGGCGCTCGTGCCGGCGCCGGTGCCACCCTGCGACACCATCATCACGACGGCGTACTTCGGCTTGGTCGCGGGCGCGAACGTGGCGAACCAGGACGTCGACTGCTGGTTCCCGGCGGCCTGGCCGGTGCCGGTCTTCGCTGCCACCGGGAGCCGGTCGAGCGGGAAGCCCCTGAACGGGTTGTAGCCCGTGCCGTACGGCTTGCTGGTGACCTCCGAGAACGCCATCCGCAGGAACGCCATGTCGGCCTTCGGCACCGGGAGCGTGCCGGTCTTCTTCGGCTTGAAGACCGAGACGACCTTGCCGTCGCTCGCGACGAGCCCCTTGGCGACCTGCGGCTGCCAGATCGTGCCGCCGTTGGCGAGAGCCGAGTACGCCGTGGCCACCTGCAGCGGCGTCACGACCGTGTCGCCCTGGCCGATGGCGAGGTTGACCGAGTCACCACCGCGGAAGACCCCGCCGTCGGCGCAGTTCTCCACCGCGAGCGCCTTGAGGTAGGCGGCGCGGTTCGGGTCGGTCTTGGCGACCTCGGGGTAGCCGGTGGTCGCGCGCCGGCACCAGGCGTCGTGCAGCTGCGCGTTGAGGGCCGTCTTGAACGCGCGCCCGCCGACGCGCCCGCGCGACTCACTGGGCAGGTCGATGCCGGTGCGCCGGCCGTAGCCGAACGCCTTGGCCATCGTCTCGATCGGGTCCTTGGGCTTGGCGATCGGCTTGTTGCCGCCGTCGCGCAGCCACATGTCGTAGGCGACCTGGTACCACATGGTGTCGCAGGAGACCGCGAGCCCCTTGGCCAGGTCCACGTCGCCGGGGGCCTCGCCCTCGAAGTTCGAGAACTTGCGGTTGCCGACCATGATGTACGAGGGGCACTTGTAGGTCTGGGTCGCCGTGTAGCCGTCCTGCAGGGCCGCGGATGCGGTCACGATCTTCCAGGTCGACGCCGGCACGAACTGACCCTGCATGGCCCGCGAGATGAGCGGGTAGTTCGACGCGGGGCTGGTGAGCTTCGAGTACTCGGTCTTCGTGATGCCGCCGACCCAGACCGACGGGTCGTACGACGGGTACGACGCCATCGCCAGCACGTGGCCGTTGGTCACGTCCATCACGACGGCGGCACCCGAGTCGCCCTTGTAGTGCGTGCCCGTGTTCTTGTCGATCTGCGACCTGGCCCGCAGGATCGCGGCGTAGAGCTGCTGCTCGACCACCGCCTGCAGCTTGGCGTCGATGTTCGTCACGAGGTAGTCGCCCGGCGTCGACTGCGTCTCCCCCACGGTCCCGACCACGTTGGCCGCCTGGTCGACGACGAGCTTCTTCACGCCGGGCACGCCGCGCAGCTGGGCGTCGTACTCCGCCTCGAGCCCGGACCGGCCGACGAGGTCGGTGCGCTGCAGCTGGGTCTCGGTCGACGTGGCCGCGCCGGCCTCCTGCTGCTTCTTCTGCGCGGCGAGCTCGGTGTCGCTGACCGGGCCGAGGTAGCCGAGCAGGTGCGCGGCGTTGACGCCGTCCAGGCCGGGGTAGACACGGACGGCCTCGAGACCGGCGGTCACGCCCGGGTAGTCCGAGCGCTTCTCCATGATCGTGAGCGCGAGATCCTGCGGGATGTCCTTGGCGACAGGGATGGGCTGGTACTGCGACCCGTTCCAGCAGATCGGCGGCTTCTCGTGGGCCCCCTGGCCGCAGATCTCGAGCCGGTACGAGATCGCGGTCGGCGTCGTGTGCAGGGCCTTCGCGAGCCGGGCGAGGACCGCGACGCCCTTGTCCTTCTGCTTCGCGAGGACCGTGCGGTCGACGCTCACGACCAGGGACGTGCGGTTGGAGACGAGCGGCCGGCCGAGCTGGTCGAGGATGAGGCCACGGGTGGCGGGGGTCACGACGTAGCGGTACTGGTTGGCCGAGGCCTTCTGGGTGTAGACGTCGGCCGACACGACCTGGAGGAAGAACAGGCGTCCGATCATCGTGACGAGCAGCGACACGATGAGGACGCCGAGGACCGCGAGGCGCAGTGACGACCTCTCGCTCACGGGTCAGGACTCCTGCTCTGGTGCTCGGGACGGGCGGGTGGGGCGGGTCGGGCGGATCGGGTCGCTAGGGCGTGGACGACGGGCGGGGCCCTCGGGTTCCCCGACGAGACGCACGACTCGTGCTGCGGCGCGTCGCTCGTGTGCCGGGACGGGGTTCCAGGCTACTGGCGCCCCACCTCGTAGCGCGGGGCCGGTGGATCGACCCGGCGCCACAGCGCGGCCACGCCCGGGACGACGAAGGCGGCCAGGACCACGGCGTAGGCGGTCTGCGTGAGCACGAGCCCCGGCACCCGGTCCCAGGAGACGCGGGGGTCGGCCACGACGCCGCCCACGAGGGCGAGGCCGAGGGTCGTGGCCCCCGCCAGCAGCCCGGCGACGAGCACGGTGACGAACGGGGAGCGGTCCCGGTCGCCGCCGAGGACGCCGGCGAAGTAGCCCACCACGACGAGCATGACCGCGGACAGGCCGAGCACGCCGACGGCCGGGGTCACGAGGTCGAGCAGGAGACCGGCGAACAGCCCGGTGGCGGCGCCGCGCACCGGACCGCCGACGAACCCGAGCGCGATGACCGTCACGGTCAGGAGGTCGGGGACGGCCCCCGGCAGGTGCACGAGCGGCAGCGCGGTGAGCTCGAGGAGGAGCGCCGTCACCACGAGGGCGACGGTGAGGGCCGTGCGCAGCCAGCCCATGTCAGGACGCCGAGGGGCTGGGGGCCGGCGTCGCGCCGGCCGTCGCCCCGGTGCTGGGGGACGCGGACGGGCTCGGCGTGGGCTTGGGCGGCAGCACGGCGTCGCGCGGGTTGTCCCGCGGCGGCTGGACGATCACGCCGACGAGGTCGAGCGAGGTCACGTCGACGAAGGGCTCGACCTTCGCGATCCGGGTCAGCTGGCCCGGCGTCCCCTCGACGGAGGTGATCGTCCCGAGTGGGATGCCCGGGACGTACGCGCCGCCCTTGACGCCGTAGGACACCAGCCGATCACCGGCGGCGACGGGGGCGAACGGGTCGAGCAGCTGCAGCTCCAGGGAGCGCGGGTCGCCGGTCCCGTTGAGGAACCCGACCTCCATCGAGGACTCGACCCGGGCGCCGACGGTGGAGGTGGCGTCGACCAGCAGCGCCACGGTCGCCGTCGAGGACGTCGTCGCGACGACGCGCCCGACGAGCCCCTTGCCGTTGACGACGCTCTGGTCCACCTTCACGCCGTCCTTGCTGCCGACGTCGATCGTGACGGTCCAGGCGAAGCCCTGGGCGGGGCCGTAGGCGATCGTCTGGGCCGGGAGCGTCTTGTACTGCCCGGCACCCGCCAGCCGGAGGAGGTCGTTGAGCTCCTGGGCGCGGTTGCGGTCGTACTCGGTGGTGTTGACCTGCTGCTGCAGGGCGTCGACCTGCCGGTGCAGGTCGGCGATCTGCTGGTCCTTGGACCCCAGGGACGAGATCGAGGACAGGAAGTCGCGGACCGGCCGGACGACGGCGCTCGCCGCGTTCTCGACGGGCCCGAAGATGCCCGACGCCGTGTCCCGGGCGCCACCACCGCCGCCGCGGAGGCTCAGCACCACGAGGGTGAGGGACGTGAGCAGCAGCAGACCGAGAATGGTCCGCGTCCGCTTCGTGTCCCGCATTCGGTGTGCTCTCCCTGGTCACGGGTGCGCCCGCGACGCGTGGCGTCGCGGGCGCACCCGTACGTGCTCGACGACCTAGTTGCGCGCCTCGGCGATGAGGACCTGCTGGAGGGCCTCGAACTCCTCGACGCACTTGCCCGACCCGAGCGCGACGCAGTCGAGCGGGTCGTCAGCGATGACGATCGGCATACCCGTTTCGTGCCGGAGCCGCTCGTCGAGGCCGTGGAGCAGGGCGCCGCCGCCGGTGAGCACGATGCCCCGGTCCATGATGTCGCCGGACAGCTCGGGGGGCGTGCGGTCGAGCGTGGTCTTGACGGCGTCGACGATCGCGTTGACCGGCTCGTCGATGGCGCGGCGGATCTCCTCGGCCGTGACGACGACCGTGCGCGGCAGGCCGGTCACCAGGTCGCGGCCGCGGATCTCGGCGTGCGGCTCGTCCGGGCTCGGGAACGCGGAGCCGATCGCCATCTTGATCTCCTCGGCGGTGCGCTCGCCGAGCATGAGGGAGTACTCCTTCTTCACGTAGTTGATGATCGAGGTGTCGAGCTCGTCACCGCCCACGCGGATGGAGAGGCTGGTCACGATGCCGCCGAGGGAGATGACGGCGACCTCGGTGGTGCCACCGCCGATGTCCACCACCATGTTGCCGGTGGGCTCGTGGACCGGGAGGCCGGCGCCGATCGCCGCGGCCATCGGCTCCTCGATGATGTAGACCTTGCGGGCGCCCGCGGCGTAGCCGGCGTCCTTGACCGCGCGCTGCTCCACGCCGGTGATGCCGGAGGGCACGCAGACGACGAGGCGCGGCTTGGCCAGGTGGCGGCGCTTGTGCACCTTCTGGATGAAGTAGCGGAGCATCCGCTCGGTGGTGTCGAAGTCGGCGATGACGCCGTCCTTGAGCGGACGGATGGCGACGATGTTGCCCGGCGTGCGGCCGATCATCTTCTTCGCCTCGGCACCCACGGCGAGGATGCCGCCGGTGGTGTTGTTGATCGCGACGACGCTCGGCTCGTTGAGCACGATGCCCCGGCCGCGCACGTAGACGAGCGTGTTCGCGGTGCCGAGGTCGACGGCCATGTCACGACCGATGAACGACAGGTTGTTGGCCATGGGGCGGGGAAGCCTTCCGGTGGAGAACGATCGGGCGAACCGGCATGCGTCGTTGCGGACACGGTCCAGGGACCATGGTACGGGCCTGGTGGGGGTCGGCGTCCACGTCGCTCCGGCGACCGGACCCTTCCCGAACGGGTGCGACGTGCTCAGGTCAGGCCGGGGAAGAACAGCGCGATCTCCCGCGCTGCCGACTCCGGGGAGTCCGAACCGTGCGAGATGTTCTCGCTCATGACGGTGGCCAGGTCCCCGCGGACGGTGCCGGGAGCGGCCTTGGCGGGGTCGGTCGCGCCCATCATCGTGCGCCAGGACGCGATCGACTCGCGCCCCTCGATCACCGCGGCGAGCAGCGGGCCGGATGTGATGAAGTCCACGAGCTCACCGAAGAACGGCTTGTCCCGGTGCTCGCCGTAGTGCTCCTCGGCCGTGGCCCGGTCCAGCGTTCGCAGCTCGAGGGCGACGAGCCGGAAACCCTTGCGCTCGATGCGGCTGAGGACCTCGCCGACCAGGCCGCGGGCGACGCCGTCGGGCTTGACGAGGACGAGGGTGCGCTCGGACACGGCTGTGCTCCCGGGATGGTGAGGGTCGGGGATGGTCGCCGCACGAGGACGGCCCCGGCGACCACCCGATCCTAGCCGTCGACCGGAGGCCCGCCGGACGGACCGCCCGCGGGCCCCGGTGCGACGCCGCCGACGCCGCCTCGGGCCCGCAGGGCGTTCTGCGCGGCCAGCCGGTCGCCCTTCGCGCCGTAAACGATCGCGACGACCCACACCGCGAGGAACACCAGTCCGAGGACGGCCAGGGCGGGGACCAGGAGCCCGGCCAGCAGCACCAGGACCTGCATCGCCCAGCCCACCGCCACGCCGTGGGGGCGCCGGACGGGGCCCGCGGCGAGCACGAGCAGCACGGCCAGGGCGCCCAGCACCCAGGCCGACGACGCGTCGCGTCCGACCGCGAGCACCGCCACCGGGATCGCGAGGGCCACGACGAGGGCCTCGAGGACCAGCAGCGCGGCGAGCAGCGACCTCACCGGGTCACGCCTCCCCGCGGCCCAGCAGGGCGCGCGCCTCGGCCGCGGTGACCACGGAGCCGGTCACGAGCACACCGGTGCCGCCGCTGAGCTCGGTGGCCGCCTCGTCGGCGCGGGCGATCGCGGCGTCGAGGGCGTCGGCCAGCCGGCCCTCGACCTCGACGCGCTCGGCGCCGAACACCTCGACCGCGATCGCGGCCAGGGCGTCGACGTCGGTGGCCCGCGGCGAGGAGCTACGGGTGACGATGACCTCGGTGAGCACGGGCTCGAGCGCCTCGAGCAGGCCGCGGGCGTCCTTGTCGGCGAGCACGGCCACCACGCCCACGAGCGAGGTGAACTCGAAGCCGTCGGAGATCGCGGCCGCCAGGGCCCTTGCGCCGTGCGGGTTGTGCGCGGCGTCGACCAGCACGGTGGGCCCGCGGCGGACCACCTCGAGCCGGCCCGGCGAGGCCACCGAGGCGAAGCCCTGGCGCACGAGATCGGGGTTGAGCGACGCGGAGCCGCCCCCGAGGAACGCCTCGACCGCGGCCAGCGCGACCGCGGCGTTCTCCGCCTGGTGGGCGCCGAACAGCGGCAGGAACACGTCGTCGTAGTCGCCGCCCGGGCCGCGCAGCGTGAGCAGCTGGCCGCCGATCGCCGGCGCACGGTCGACGACGCCGAACTCGACGCCCTCGCGCGCGACGGTGGCACCGGTCTCCACGCAGCGCCGCATGAGCACCTCGGCCGCGTCGAGGGACTGCGCGGCGAGCACCGCGGTGCCGCCCGGCTTGATGATCCCCGCCTTCTCCCCCGCGATGGCCGCGACCGTGGACCCGAGGTAGTCGCGGTGGTCCAGGTCGACCGGGGTCACCACCGCCACGGTCCCGTCCGCGACGTTGGTGGCGTCCCAGGCGCCACCCATGCCCGCCTCGACGACGGCGACGTCGACGGGTGCGTCGGCGAAGGCCGCGTACGCCATCGCGGTCATGATCTCGAAGAAGGACAGCCGGGGACCGCCGGCGCCCGCACTCGTACGGTCGACGATGGCGACGTAGGGCTCGATGTCGTCGTGGATGCGCACGAAGCGCTCCGAGTCGATGGCCTCGCCGTCGAGCCGGATCCGCTCGCGGACGGAGTGCAGGTGCGGGCTGGTGAACAGGCCGGTGCGCAGGCCGAAGGCGCGCAGCAGCGACTCGATCATGCGGGCCGTCGAGGTCTTGCCGTTCGTCCCAGCGACGTGGATGACGGGGTACGCCGTCTGCGGGTCGCCGAGCAGCTCCACGAGGCCGCGGATCCGGTCGAGCGACGGTTCGATCCTCGACTCGGGCCAGCGCCCGGCGAGCGCGCCCTCGATGACGAGGTAGCGGGTCAGGACGTCCTCGGCCGCGTCACCCTCGAGCGCGGCGAGCGGTCCGTCCTCGGCGTCGAGGGGCGCCTCGTCGTCGAACGCCGGGCCCAGGCCGCTGTCCTCGTCGTCGTCGGGACCGAGGCCGACGGGCCCGCGGAGGTCGTGGATCGGCCCGCTCAGGTCGCCGAGCGGGCCGTCCATGTCGTCGCGCTCGTCACCGGTGCCCACGTGCCGGGATCCTACGCGCGGAGCGGCCGCCGGCCCTCCGGGCGTCCGCCCGGCAACGCGTTCGGTGCGCGCCGCCGCGTTCCCTAGGATTGGCGCCCATGAGCACCCCTGCGCCCGACTCGCGCGTCCCCGAGAAGCCGACCATCGACGGCATCGAGGACCGCTGGGCCGACGTATGGGAGCAGGCGGGCACCTACCGGTTCGACCGGACGAAGACCCGCGAGCAGATCTACGCCATCGACACGCCGCCCCCCACGGTCAGCGGGTCGCTGCACGTCGGCCACGTGTTCTCCTACACGCACACCGACTGCATCGCGCGCTACCAGCGGATGCGCGGGCTCGAGGTCTTCTACCCGATGGGCTGGGACGACAACGGGCTGCCGACCGAGCGCCGGGTGCAGAACCACTTCGGCGTGCGCTGCGACCCGTCGCTCCCCTACGACCCGTCCTTCGAGCCCCCGGCCGAGGCGGGCAAGAACCAGCTGCCGGTGTCGCGGCGCAACTTCGTCGAGCTCTGCGAGCGGCTGACGCTCGAGGACGAGAAGGCCTTCGAGCACCTCTGGCGCCGGCTCGGCCTGTCGGTGGACTGGGCGCACAACTACCAGACCATCGACTCGGCCGCCCGCACGGCGTCGCAGCGGGCGTTCCTGCGCAACCTCGCGCGCGGTGAGGCCTACCAGCACGAGGCGCCGACCCTCTGGGACGTCACGTTCCGCACCGCGGTGGCACAGGCCGAGCTCGAGGACCGCGAGCGCGCGGGCCTCTACTACCGGGTCGGCTTCCCCGCCGCCGACGGCTCACGGGTCTTCATCGAGACGACCCGCCCCGAGCTGCTCGCCGCGTGCGTGGCCCTCGTGGCGCACCCGGACGACGAGCGCTATCAGCCGCTGTTCGGCACGACGGTGCGCACCCCGCTGTTCGACGTCGAGGTGCCCGTGGTCGCGCACCGGCTGGCCGATCCCGAGAAGGGGTCGGGCATCGCGATGATCTGCACGTTCGGCGACACGACCGACGTCACCTGGTGGCGCGAGCTGGACCTCCCGACCCGCCCGATCATCGGCTGGGACGGTCGGGTCCTGCCCGAGACGCCGGGCTGGATCGGCACTGACGTCGGCCGTGAGACGTACGCCGCCATCGCGGGCACGTCGGCGTTCACGGCGAAGGAGCGCATGGTCGAGGCGCTCGGCGCCGCGGGATTCCTCGAGGGCGAGCCCCGGCCGACGGTGCAGGCGGTGAAGTTCTACGAGAAGGGCGACAAGCCGCTCGAGATCGTGACGACGCGCCAGTGGTACATCCGCAACGGCGGTCGCGACGCCGACCTGCGCGCGCGCCTCGTCCAGCGCGGCGCCGAGCTGCAGTGGCACCCGTCGTTCATGCAGGCGCGCTACACCTCGTGGGTCGAGGGCCTCAACGGCGACTGGCTGATCTCGCGGCAGCGCTTCTTCGGTGTGCCCGTGCCCGTCTGGTACCGGCTCGACCAGCACGGCCAGCCGGTCTACGACGAGCCTCTGGTCCCCCGCGAGGACGAGCTGCCGATCGACCCGAGCAGTGACGCCCCCGCGGGCTACGACGAGTCGCAGCGCGGCCGTCCCGGCGGCTTCATGGGCGACCCCGACGTGATGGACACCTGGGCCACGTCGTCGCTCTCGCCGCAGATCGCCGGCGGCTGGGAGGTGGACGAGGACCTCTGGTCGCGCCTCTGGCCGTTCGACCTGCGCCCGCAGGCGCACGAGATCATCCGCACCTGGCTGTTCTCGTCCGTGGTGCGCGCGCACCTCGAGGACGGCGTCCTGCCGTGGAAGCACGCGGCGATCAGCGGCTGGATCCTGGACCCCGACCGCAAGAAGATGAGCAAGTCCAAGGGCAACGTCGAGACGCCGATGGACCGCCTCGAGGAGTTCGGCGCCGACGCGGTGCGCTACTGGGCCGCCTCCGGCCGACCCGGCGCGGACACGGCGTACGACGTCGGCCAGATGAAGATCGGCCGCCGCCTCGCGATCAAGCTGCTCAACGCGAGCAAGTTCGTGCTGGGCCTCGGCGCCGCGCTGCCCGCGGACCTGGCCGTGGTCACGGACCCGCTGGACCGCGCGATGCTCGCCTCGCTCGCCGGCGTGGTCGAGGAGGCCACCGCCGCGTTCGACGACTACAACTACGCGCGCTCCCTCGAGCTCACCGAGTCGTTCTTCTGGTCGTTCTGCGACGACCACCTCGAGCTGGTGAAGGACCGCGCCTACGGTGCGCGCGGGCCCGAGGCCGCGGAGTCGGCCAAGGCCGCGCTCGCGGTCGCCCTCTCGGTGCAGCTGCGCCTGTTCGCGCCCGTGCTGCCGTTCGTCACCGAGGAGGTCTGGTCCTGGTGGCTCGAGGGCAGCGTGCACCGCGCCGCCTGGCCGTCGGTCGCGGAGCTCGCCGGCGGGACGGGCGACGCCGCGGTCGTGGCGGACGTGGCGGCCGTGCTGTCCGGCATCCGCAAGGCCAAGAGCGAGGCCAAGGTCTCCATGCGCAGCGACGTGGCGTCCGTCGTCGTCACCGGCGACGCCGCGGCGCTGGCCCGCGTGGAGCGCGCCGCGGGCGACCTCGCGGCCGCCGGTCGGGTGGCCGACCTGCGGTTCGCCCCGTCGGACGGCCCGGTGGGCGTGGCCGTCACGCTGGCGGGCTAAGCGGCCCGCCCGGTCGCTCAAGTGACCGCCGGGCGACGTCGATCCCTCGAGGGAGCCGGAACGGCCGACGTGGCCGCTCCGCGACCGAACGAGGTGATCGGCGTGGCCCGCACGTCCGCTGCTGTCGCACCGCCCGCCGAGAGCACCCCCGGCGGCGCCACGATCCTGCCCGGCGTGCCGCTGCCGCTGTGGGGCCGCACGGAGGAGCCGGTCCTGCCGGACCCGCCGCCCCCGCCGGTGCCGCTCGCGCCGGCCCCCGTCGCGGCCGCCGAGGTCGATGTCCCGGATGCGCCGGCGCCCCTCGCGGCGCCCTTCGGTTCCGTCGCCCAGGTCGACGTCCCGGATGCGCCGCCCACGGCGATGGCGGAACCGCCCGCCGCGGCGCCCGTGCCGTTCCTCGCCCCGGTCGAGGCGCTCGCCGAGGCGCCCGCCCCCGACGGCCCGTACGGTCCCCCGCCGAGCGCCGACGACGCGCTCGCCGAGGCGCTCGCCGTACCCGTGCCCGCCCTCGATCCCCCGGCACCCTCGGCGCCACCCGTGGCCGCGGCCTACGCCGCCGCCGGTGCCGCGCCGCCCACCGCGCCGTGGGGCACTTCTGCGGCTCCCGCGCCGACCGCGCTGCCCGCACCGACGTCACTACCCGAGCCTGGCCCCGCATCGCTGCCCGTCGACCTGGCCCCGCCGAGCGGCGAGCCGGTGCAGGCCGGCGGGGCGCACCGCAGCCCCGAGCCCGCAGCGGACGACGTGCCCGACCCGTCCCGTCGCCGGCTGGTCCTGCTCGGCACCCTCGGGGGCGTCGTCGTCCTCGGCGCCGTCGCCGCCTTCGGCTGGCCCGGGCTGCTGGTGTCCCAGGAGGACCCGGGCGCGGCCCCCGCGGCGCAGCCTGCGGCACCGGTCAGCGCGCCGGTGACCCTGCGGACGCCGCAGAGCGTCGCCGGGCTGTCGCTGCTTCGCGGCGCCTCGGCCGACGCGCTCACGAAGGCGGCCTCGGCCACCAGCATCCCCGGCTACACCGCGCCGGTCAGCGCCGTCTACGGGCGCGGCACGACGCCGGCCGCCACGGTGATCGCCTGGACCGCGACGAACCGCGGCACGCCCGCCGACGTCTCGACCGCGTTCGCCGGCTACCAGGGCGCCACGGGCCGGGTGGTCACCGGGATCACGCCCGTGCCGCCGGGTGCTCCGGGCGGCCGGATGAGCTGCGGGAGCAGCCTGGTCGGCAGCACGCCAGCCTCGGTCTGCTTCTGGTCCGATGACGCGACGTTCGGTGCGATCACCGTGCTGCGGCCGGCGAGCGCCGCGCAGGGTGCGGCGCTCGCGACGGCGATCCGCTCGGCCGTGGAGACGCGCGGCTGAGCCCCGCAGGCCCGGAACCTCGACCGGGACCGGGACCGGGTCAGGCGCTCTTCTCGCGCCGCTCACGGCGCGGCGGCGCGGCGTCGCGCGGCACGAGCGTGGGCAGCACGTTGTCGAGGACCACCGCACCGGTGATGACGACCCGCGCGACATCGTCGCGGCTCGGGACGTCGTACATCACCGACAGGAGGACCTCCTCCATGATCGCGCGCAGGCCGCGCGCGCCGGTGCCGCGCAGGACAGCCTGGTCGGCCACCGCCTCGAGCGCGTCGGGGGTGAACTCGAGCTCGACGTTGTCGAGCTCGAAGAGCCGCTGGTACTGACGCACGAGGGCGTTGCGCGGCTCGGTGAGGACCTTCACCAGGGCGTCGCGGTCGAGCGCGACGACGGAGGTGAACACCGGCAGGCGACCGATGAACTCGGGGATCATGCCGAACTTGAGCATGTCCTCCGGCATCACGCGCCCGAAGACGTCGCCCGGGTTGGTGTCCGTGGTGTCCATCGTCGCGGTGAAGCCGAGCGCCTTGCGGCCGATGCGCTGCTCGATGATCTTGTCGAGCCCGGCGAACGCGCCACCGACGATGAACAGCACGTTGGTCGTGTCGATCTGGATGAACTCCTGGTGCGGGTGCTTGCGCCCGCCCTGCGGCGGCACCGACGCGGTCGTTCCCTCGAGGATCTTCAGCAGCGCCTGCTGCACGCCCTCGCCGGAGACGTCGCGGGTGATCGACGGGTTCTCGCTCTTGCGCGCGACCTTGTCGATCTCGTCGATGTAGATGATCCCCGTCTCGGCCT
>JAJXTD010000143.1 GCA_021784035.1 Actinomycetes bacterium
GTGCCCGCCCTCGTGGGTGACGACGCCGTACGGCAGGTGCTCCGGGCCGAACCCGCTGCCGTCCGCGCCGGCGATCCAGGACCTCATGCCGTCTCCTCCTCGAGCATCCCCAAGGCTCGCAGGTCGGTGACGGGGTCGCTGATCGAGCAGCTCCCGAACGAGGTGAAGCGGCGGCGCACGACGCCCGGGTGGGCCGCGGCCAGCACCGCGAGCAGCGGTGCGGCGTCGCGCTCGGCGAGGAGGGCGGCGACGCGCGGGACGTCGGCTCCGTCGATCGCCGCGGCCGTGGCCGCGAGGACGTTGACGAAGCCGTGCTCCTCGAAGCCGGTGTCCGGGTCGGTGCGCCGGAGTGCGTGGTGCAGGCCCGCGGTCAGCTTGAACGCGAGGTTGCGGCCGGTCGCCGCGACGATGAGCTCGGCGAGCTCCGCCTCGCTGGGGTGGTGCGTGGCGGTGGGACCTCCGGTGCGGAACTTCGCCCGCTCGGCGCCGTCCTCGGCGAGGACGTCGAGCGCGTCGCGCCAGCCCGGGACGCGCGGCACCTCGATCGCGGCGGGGAGCGCGACGTCGAGGGTGTCGAGGGTGAGCCGCGCGGACTCGCCGAGCGGGCCGTCGGCCGGCAGCGCGATCTCCAGGCCGAGCAGCTCGACGCGGTCGTCGTCGAGCAGGACGGCTCGGGCCTCCGCGGCCTCGACGAGACCGGTGTCGGCGACGAGGACGAGGTCGAGCGGCGTGCTCGAGGGAGCGGCGTCGAGGGCGTCGAGCAGCTCGCCGAGCCGGGACACCGGGGCGAGGAACGGACCCACGACGAGGCCGTGCTCGGCCGCGTGGTGCGCCCGGTGCGCCGCGACGGCGCCGGGGAGCGGGGCGTTGCCGGGCGGGAACACGGCGGCGTCGTCGACGAGCGCGACGACGTAGGCCGCGGCGCGACCCGGCTCGAGCCCGGCGCGCTGGGCGGGCGTCAGGGTTGACACGCGCGGCAGGCTAGCGGACCGTTCTGTCAAAGGACGGTTTACGCCGACTATCGGACAGAATCGCACGCACTCCGGAGGGCTCGCCATGCCGTACTACCGCCGCGTCGGAGACGTGCCGCGCAAACGGCACACCCAGCACCGCCGTCCCGACGGCGGCCTCTACGCCGAGGAGCTCGTCGGCATCGAGGGGTTCGGCCACGACTCCGCGCTGCTCTACCACCGGCACCTGCCCACGGCGATCGTCGACGCGGTCGTCGTGCCCGAGCCGGACCCCGGGCTGCGGCCGAACCTCCCGTTGCTGCCCGCGCACGTGCGGACGCACGCGATCGGGACCGGGCCGGACGCCGTCGCCGGCCGTCGCGTGCTCCTCGCCAACGCCGACGTGCGCCTCGCCTACGTCGCCGCCACGGAGCCGAGCCCGCTCTACCGCAACGCCATCGGCGACGAGGTGCTCTACGTCGAGTCGGGCGAGGGCACCGTCGAGACGGTCTACGGCGCCCTCGCCGTGAGCGAGGGCGACTACGTCGTGCTCCCCACGTCGACGACGTACCGGGTCCTGCCCGGCGGCCCGGATCCCTTGCGGCTGTTCGTGATCGAGGCATCAGGGCACGTCGGCCCGCCGCGGCGCTACCTGTCGCCGCGCGGCCAGTTCCTCGAGCATGCGCCGTACTGCGAGCGGGACGTGCGCGGACCCGAGGCGACGCTCCAGCACGAGGGGACCGACGTCGACGTCGTCGTCCGCACCCGCCAGGGGCTCACCCGCTACACCTACGCCGACCACCCGTTCGACGTGGTCGGGTGGGACGGCTGCAACTATCCCTGGGCCGTGTCGATCCACGACTTCGAGCCGATCACCGGACGGCTGCACCAGCCGCCGCCGGTCCACCAGATGTTCGAGGGGCCGAACTTCGTCGTGTGCTCGTTCGTGCCGCGGCTGTTCGACTACCACCCGCTCGCGATCCCCGCGCCGTACAACCACGCGAACGTCGACAGCGACGAGGTCCTCTTCTACTGCGGCGGGGAGTTCATGAGCCGCAAGGGCGCCGGGATCGAGCAGGGCTCGATCTCGCTGCACCCCGCCGGCTTCACCCACGGGCCGCAGCCGGGCAGCGTCGAGGCATCGATCGGCGCCGTGGCGACCGAGGAGCTCGCGGTCATGGTCGACACGTTCCGCCCGCTCGAGGTCGGCGCCGCCGCGCGCGAGGGCGAGGACCCGGCGTACCCCTGGTCCTGGAGCGGACGCGGACCGCGCTGAGCACGCGGATACCGGAGCACGGAGTATCCGAAAAGCGGACGAATCGGGCGAGTCGACCACCCGGGTGGTCGTGTCGGCTCAGGGGTGAGGCATGGTGGGCCGAAGCAATCAGTGGTGGACCACGGCATCCCCGTCGTGGCCCGCCGACCTTCAGGACCCACCGGCGGCGTGCGAGACGTCGCCCGACGACGGGGAGTCCCATGCTCGAGCACCACCGCACGGCCGTCCGTCCCACCCGTTCCCGTCGCGGAGCCACGGCCGTGGCCGTCGCCGCGGCGGCCGCCCTCGTGGCAGTGGTCCTGCCGGCGCCCGCGCAGGCCGCGACGGCGCCGCCACCCCCGAGACGCATCGTGTCCGGGTGGGGCTACTTCAACTCGACCACCTCGACCGCGATGACCGCCCTCGCCGCCAACGCCGACCTGTTCTCCGACGTCTCGCCGTTCTGGTACACCGCGAGGTGGAGCGGGTCCGGGTCCTACGTCGCCGCCGCGCCCTACGCCTCGAACAAGGGCACGGTCCTGCCCGCGATGCGCGCCACCGGCGTCAAGGTCCTGCCCACCGTCACCGACGGGATGCCGGCCCGGCGCATGGCCGCCGTCATGGCCAACGCCACGACCCGGGCGCGGTTCGTCGCGCAGATCGTGGCGACCGTGACCGCCAACGGCTACGACGGGATCGACCTGGACTTCGAGGGCTTCGCGTTCAACGACGGCTCGTCCACCTGGTCGACGACCCGGCCGGCCTGGATCGCGTTCGTCGGCGCTCTCGCGGCGTCGCTGCACGCCAACGGCAAGCTGCTCTCGGTGACGGTTCCGGCGGGAACCGCGACGTCGTCGGACTCCACCGGCTACTGGGTCTACGCCTGGTCCCAGATCGGTCGCTACGTCGACCGGCTGCGGGTGATGGCCTACGACTACTCGCCGGCACGGCCGGGCCCGATCGGGCCGTTCCCGTGGGTCCAGAAGGTGGTGGCCCAGGCGGTCACCCAGGTCCCGTCCGGCAAGATCCAGATCGGCGTCGCGGCCTACGGCCGGGACTGGCCGGTCTCGACCAGCGGCACGTGCCCGACCCTCGCGCCGGCCGGGGCGACGCCCGCCCAGTCGAGCAGCTTGTTCAGCAGCCTGTCCTGGGCGCGCGACCGGCACGCGTTCTCGTCCCGGTCCGCCGCCGGCTACGTCGGCAGCCTGTTCGTGAACCAGGCCGCGACCGTCCCGGGGATCTCGGTCGTCCAGGCGCCGGCGGTCAGCTGGGACGCCACGAACAAGGAGCGCACCTACCCCTATCAGCTCGGCTTCGCCGGCCGCTCGCAGCCGGCCACGGTCACGACGACCGCGGTCGGGCTCGTCGGGGCGGCTGGTGAGAGCACGATCACCGTCGCCGCTCCGGTCGGCATCGCCCCGGGCGCGACTGTGTCGGGCAGCGGCATCGCGACCGGCACCAAGGTGAGTTCGATCTCCGGCAACGTCGTGACGCTGAGCGCCGCCAACGCTGCCATCGTCGCGGGCTCGGTGTCGTTCACGGCATCGACCAACGCGACCGGCACCCCGGCCTCGCCGACGCAGACGATCACCGTCGACTCGGCCGCGGGCATCGCCGTCGGCCAGACGGTGACCAGCACGGGCACCGGCATCCCGGCCGGGGCGACCGTCGTGGGCGTGGCGGGGAACGTCGTCACCCTGAGTGCCGCACTTCCGGCGCCGATCACCGCTCTACCGGTCGTCTTCACCTCGACGACCGCGACCACCGCGCCCGGAGGCGTGGCCGGCGCGACCACGGTCGTCCTCGCGTCCACCGCCGGGGTGGTCCAGGACGGCGCCGTCAGCGGCACCGGCGTGGGCACCGGCGCCACGGTGGTCTCGGTCTCCGGCAACGTCGTCACGCTCAGCAAGCCGAACACGCAGAACGTCACCGGCACGCTGACGGTCAGGCCCGCGCCCGTGAGTGCCTCCTGCACCATCTCCCGCGTCGGCTGGTACTCCGACGGATCGGCGGCGGCCGCCCGGGCCGCCCTCGTCGGGCAGTACCAGCTCGCCGGGATCGCGCAGTGGACGATCGGCGGCGAGGACCTGGCGCAGTGGTCGGCGCTGCGCAGCTACGCGCGCACGATCGCGCCGACGCCGACGCGCGTCACGATCGCCGCGCCGACCGTCATCCCCTACGGCAGCCGCACGATGGTCCGCGTCACGGCCCTCACCGCCGGGGTCCCGGCGGTCGGAGCACCGGTCACGCTCTTCTTCCGGGCCGTCGGAGCCCGCGGCTGGACGAAGATCGCCCAGGTGACAACGGGGAGCACCGGCTCGGCGTACTTCAACGCCCTGGTCAGCGCGAAGGGGACGTTCCGGGCCTACGTGAGCGGCACCTACGCGCGCGCCGTCGGCATCGCCGAGCGGGCCGTGGCGCTGCGCACGCTCGTGCGCGTGACGGCGCCCACCGCGCGGGTGAAGCCGAGCACGAAGGTGGTCGTCACCCTGCACCTGCTGCCCCGGCACAAGGGCCAGCTCGCCGTCCTGCAGGTCCTGCGCTCCGGCCGCTGGTCGACCCTCGGCTCGCGGACCACGGACGTCTGGGGTCGCGCGTTCTTCGTCGTGGTGCCGACCGGCAGGAACGCCAAGAACAGCTACCGCGTGGTGACGGGCTCGTGGCCGGGCGCGGTTGCGACCAAGGCGTGGTTCTCGATCTACACGCGCTGACCGAGCTCCGGCGTCTGCCGGTCAGGACAGGCAGACGTCGGGGAGCTCGAACCACCGCAGGTGCTCGAAGTCGGCGGCGACCCGCTGCGGCGCGACGTCCGCCCCGGGCTCGGGCAGCGACTCCATGAGGTCGTGCGCGTAGGCGAGGTAGGTCATCAGGTCCGACTCGGGTGCCCGGTCATCGTGCCGGGGGTAGGTCAGCACGCCGTCGACGTAGTGCAGCTGCGACAGCCGGAGCGGCGGCTCGACCGCGCCGTCCTTGTGCCGCCATCGACCGGACACGAGGTCGAAGCGGTACTCGGGCACGAGGCGCCAGCCGTGGTCCGCGACGAGGGCGACGGCCTGCACGACGTACTGGAAGACCTGCTCGCTGATGAAGTAGTTGAAGTTCACCCGCACCCAGCCGGGCTTGATGCCCTCGCAGCCGTGGGTGATCTCGCGCTCGAACTCGTGCGACCGCTCGATGTCGATGCCCAGCAGCCGGTGGCCGTAGGGACCGGCGCACGAGCAGCCCCCGCGGCTCTGGATCCCGAACAGGTCGTTGAGGATCGCGACGACGACGTTGTGGTGCAGGAAGCGGCCGCCCGGTCGCCGTACGGTGAACGACACGATGGACAACCGCTCGGCGTCGACGTTGCCGAGGATCTCGATGCTCGGGTGGGCCTGCCACGCCTGGATCGCGCGGCGCAGGTAGTCGTTCTCGTGCGCGCGGATGACGTCGATCCCGACGTTGCGCTTGAGGTCGAACACGAGGCCGGCGCGGATCGACTCGACGATCGCCGGCGTGCCTGCCTCCTCGCGGTGCACCGGGTCGGCGAGGTAGACGTGCTCGGCCGGGTTGACGTACGCGACGGATCCGCCGCCCACCACGACCGGCACGGAGTTCGTGAGCAGGTCGCGCCGGATGGCGAGGACGCCCGGCGTGCCGGGGCCGCCGACGAACTTGTGCGGCGAGAGCACCACCGCGTCCTTGTACGACGCCGGGTCGTCCGCTGCGGCGGCCATGTCGATCTCGAGGTACGGCGCCGCCGCGGCGAAGTCCCACACGGCGATGGCGCCGTGCCGGTGCAGCAGGCTGGAGATGCCGCGGGTGTCGGTCACGATGCCGGTCACGTTCGACGCGGCGCTGAAGGACCCGACCTTGAGCGGGCGCCCGGCGTGGGCCACGAGCTCCGCCTCGAGCCGGGCGGTGTCGATGTGGCCGTCGGCGTCCTCGGGGATCTGCACCACGTCGGCGATGGACTCGCGCCACGGCAGCTCGTTGCTGTGGTGCTCGTACGGGCCGATGAACACGACCGGCCGCTCGGCGGCGGGGATCTGGGCGGAGAAGCCGTGCGCGCGGTCGAGGTCGGCCGGGATGCGCAGGTTGAGGATGCCGACGAGCTTGTCGATGGCCGCGGTGGTGCCCGACCCGGTGAAGATGACGACGGCGTCCTCGCCGCAGCCGAGGCTGTCGTGGATGATCGCGCGGGCGTCCTCGCGCAGCCGCGTGGTCTGCAGACCCGTGCCGCTGCTCTCGGTGTGGGTGTTCGCGTAGCGGGGGAGCACCTCGTCGCGGATGAAGTCCTCGAGGAACCCCAGGGCGCGCCCGGACGCCGTGTAGTCGGCGTAGGTGACCCGGCGGGGCCCGAAGGGGCCGTGCATGACCTGGTCGTCGCCGATGACCCCGTCCCGGATCCGGGCCAGCAGCGGCGGCTCGGGCAGCACGGGGTCGCGCGGCGGGACGGGCAGCAGCTCCTCGGACACCCCTCGAGCGTACGACGCCGAGGGCCCCGGTCTCGGCCCGTGCGACGATGAGACCCGTGGGAATCGCGCCGGTGGAGCTCGAGCGGCCGGAGGCCGGCAGCAGCACGCTGCCCGACACGCCCTGGATCACCATCGTCTGGAACGATCCGGTCAATCTCATGAGCTACGTCACCTACGTCTTCATGACCTACTTCGGCTACCCGAAGGAGAAGGCCCAGCGGCTGATGACCGACGTCCACACGAAGGGACGCGCCGTCGTGTCCAGCGGCAGCCGCGAGGAGATGGAGCGCGACGTCACCGCCATGCACTCCTACGGCCTGTGGGCCACGCTCCAGAAGGACGACTGACGTGGGCGAGCACGGCTTCCGGCGCAGCCTCCAGGGCCGGGTCGTCCTGCGCGTGGACGAGGAGGAGAAGCTGCTCCTCGCCGCGCTCGTGCACCAGATCCTCGAGCTCGTGACCCCGGACGGGCCGCCGCCCGGGCGCGACGTGGACCCGCTCGCGGCCATGGTCGGCATCGACCCCTACGCCCGTCGTCCGGACGACCCCGCGCTGCGCCGTCTGTTCCCCGACGCCTACGCCGACGACGAGGACGCCGCCGCCGAGTTCCGCCGCTTCACCGAGCGGTCGTTGCGCGACACCAAGGTCGCCCACGCGAACACCGTGCTCGAGACGCTGCGCCGCTCCGGCACCAAGGTGGTCCTCTCCGACGGCGACGCCCAGGCCTGGCTGGGCACGCTCAACGACCTGCGCCTCACCCTCGCGTCCCGGATCGGGCTCGACGAGGAGAACCACGAGGCGTTCTACGACCTGCCCGAGGAGCACCCGTTCTTCGCGCTGTTCCACCTCTACGACTGGTTCACGTTCCTGCAGGAGACGCTCGTGCACGCGCTGTCGGGTCTGCTCAGCGAGCCGCTCGACGCAGCGGACTGACCACGTCGGCGCCCGTGGTGCCGTCTCCTAGGCTGTGCCCGTGCTCACCATCCGGCAGGACCTCGTCGACGCGATCGTGGCGCACGCGCGCGCCGACCACCCCGACGAGGCGTGCGGCGTCGTCGCCGGCCCGGCCGGCTCGGACCGCCCGGAGCGGTTCGTCCCGATGGTCAACGCCGCGCGGTCGCCGACGTTCTACGAGTTCGACTCGATGGACCTGCTGCGCCTCTACCGGGAGATGGACGACAACGACGAGGTGCCGGTCATCGTCTACCACTCGCACA
>JAJXTD010000144.1 GCA_021784035.1 Actinomycetes bacterium
CCCCGGTCAAGACACGGGCCGCGAAGGCCCCGGTCAAGGCGCCGGCCGCGAAGGCCCCGGTCAAGGCGCCGGCCAAGGCCGGGCCCGTCAAGGGCGCGCCGGCCATCGCGGTCCGGGAGGACGAGTCCCCGTGGACGCGGGCGGAGCTCGCCGAGGTCCGCACCGAGCTCCAGCTCGAGATCGGCCGGCTGAACCACCAGATCGCCGAGGCCGAGGAGGGCATCGCCGACCTGCTCCGCGACTCCGGTGACGGGGCGGGCGACGACCAGGCCGATGCCGGCACCAAGACGTTCGAGCGTGAGCACGAGATGTCGCTGGCGAACAACGCCCGCGAGCTCCTGCTGCAGAACGAGCGGGCGCTCGCCCGGCTCGACGACGGCACCTACGGCGCCTGCGAGCGGTGCGGCAGGCCGATCGGGAAGTTGCGGCTGCAGGCATTCCCGAGGGTCACGCTCTGCGTCGCATGCAAGCAGCTCGAAGAGCGTCGCTGACCTCCTGCTCCAACCGCACGGGCCGCCGGGATTCGTCGGTGACGCCGTTCGACACGTACCCTCGCGTCTCGTGAGCGACGACGTCATCGAGGCCGAGCAGACGGTCGCCGGCAACCGACACCTCGTCCGCATCACGTTCGCGGTGGCGACGCTCGTCGTCGTCGTCGACCAGCTGACGAAGTACCTCGCCGTGCGGAACCTCGAGGGCCGGCCGCCGGTCGAGGTGATCGGCACCTGGGTCCGCCTCGTGTTCCTGCGCAACTCCGGCGCGGCGTTCAGCTTCGGCGAGAGCTACACGTTCATCTTCACCGGCATCGCGATCGCGGTGGTCGTCGTGATCGTCCGGACGTCGCGCAAGCTCGGCAGCCTCGGCTGGGCGATCGCGCTGGGCGGACTGCTCGGCGGTGCGCTCGGCAACCTCCTCGACCGGATCTTCCGCGAGCCCGGTCTGCTGCGCGGCCACGTCGTCGACTTCATCGCGTTCCCGCACTTCGCCGTGTTCAACGTCGCGGACGCGTCGATCGTCTGCTCGGCCGTGCTCATGGTCCTGCTCGCGCTGCGCGGCATCGAGATCGACGGCCGGCGGTCCTGACGGTGGGCGAGCTGCGCAGCCTCCCGGTTCCCGACGGGCTCGAGGGTGAGCGGGTCGACGCCGCGCTCGCCCGGCTGTTCGGTCTGTCCCGCACGAAGGCGGCGGACCTCGCCGCCGCCGGACACGTCCTGCTCGACGGCGTCGAAGCCGGCAAGTCGGCCCGCGTCACCGCGGGGGCCTGGCTCGAGGTCGAGCTGCCCGACCCGCCGACGCCGGTGCGCGTCGTCGCGCAGACCGTCGACGGCCTACGGATCGTCTTCGACGACGCCGACATCGTGGTCGTCGACAAGCCGGTCGGGGTCGCCGCGCATCCCTCTCCCGGATGGGCCGGGCCGACCGTCGTCGGCGGACTCGCCGGCGCGGGGTACCGCATCTCGACCTCCGGGGCCGACGAGCGGCAGGGCGTCGTGCACCGGCTCGACGTCGGGACCACCGGCCTCATGGTCGTCGCGAAGAGCGAGCGCGCCTACACCTCGCTGAAGCGGCAGTTCAAGGAGCGCACGGTCGACAAGACGTACCACGCGCTCGTGCAGGGTCAGCTGGACCCGCCCCGCGGCACGATCGACGCCCCGATCGACCGCCACCCGCAGCACGAGTACCGGTGGGCCGTGGTGAGCGCGGGCAAGCCGAGTGTCACGCACTACGAGACGATCGAGTCGTTCCGGCACGCGTCGCTGCTCGAGATCCACCTCGAGACCGGTCGCACGCACCAGATCCGCGTGCACATGTCGGCGATGCGGCACCCCTGCGTCGGCGACCTCACCTACGGCGCCGACCCGGTGCTCGCCAAGCGTCTCGGGCTGCAGCGCCAGTGGCTGCACGCGGTCCGCCTCGCGTTCGACCACCCCGGCAGCGGCGCTCGTGTCGAGTTCACCTCGCCGTACCCGCCGGACCTGCAGCACGCCCTCGACGTGGTCTCGCGCGGCTGACGCGCGCGGCCCGCGGGTGCGCGTGGCCCGGCGGGCGGCGCGGGTGCCGTGGACAGGAGGTCCGGCGCGGCCGACGGGGACGGGCTGGTTGACTCCGGGGCATGGACATCGACCAGGCGGCCGCCCTTCTCGACGACGGGGCCGCGGAGTTCCGCGCCGAGTCCGACGTGCCGGGCATCGCGTACGGACTCGTCCGGGACGGCGTGCTCGTGCACTCCGGCGGCGCGGGGCAGACGGTGCTCGGCTCGGGGCGGGTGCCCGGCCCCGACGACGTCTTCCGCATCGCGTCCATGACGAAGAGCTTCACGGCCGCGGCCGTCCTGCTGCTGCGCGACCGCGGTGCGCTGCGGCTGGACGACCCGCTGCCGGCGTACCTGCCGTGGGCCGAGGGCCTCGTCCCGCCCGGTGGCGGGCCGGTGATCACGATCCGCGACCTGCTCTCGATGAACGCCGGGTTCCCCACCGACGACCCGTGGGGCGACCGGCTCGAGAGCCTGCCCGTCGCGGACTTCGACGCGCTCGTGGGCCGCGGGATCTCCTTCGCCCGCGCACCGCGCAGCGGGTTCGAGTACTCCAACCTCGGCTACGCCCTGCTCGGCCGCGTCATCACGGTCGCCAGCGGCACGGACTACCCCGACCTCGTCCGGCGCGAGCTGCTCGACCCGCTCGGGATGGGCTCGACGCGCTTCGACGCGCGGGACGTCCCGGCCGACCTGCTGGTCCAGGGTTACGCGCCCGTCGACGTCGGCCTCGTGCCCGAGCCGGTCACGGGCCCGGGCGCGTTCAGCCCGATGGGCGGTCTGCACAGCACCGTCCGCGACCTCGCCGCCTGGGTCGCGGGGTTCCAGCGGTCGTGGCACGGCGAGGACGCCCACCCGCTGTCGCGGTGGAGCCTGCGCGAGATGCAGGAGCAGCACACCCACGTCGGTTCCGCGGTGGTGCCGGCGTCCGCGGACGTGCCCGAGCGGGTGGTGTCGACGTCGTACGGCTTCGGCCTCTTCGTCGAGAACGACCGCAGACTCGGCCGGTTCGTCATGCACTCGGGCGGCTATCCCGGGTTCGGGTCGCACATGCGCTGGCATCCGGAGAGCGGCTGGGGCGTCGTCGTGCTGGGCAACCGGACCTACACGCGGGCGAACAAGGTCGCCGGCGCCGTGCTCTCCACCGTCGTCGCGCAGCACCGCGCCGAGCACCCCGTCGACGTCGCGGCCGCGCTGTGGCCGCGCACCCGCGACGCGATGGCCGTCGTCGAGTCGCTGCTCGAGGCCTGGGACGAGCGGCTCGCCGACGCGTGGCTGGCACCGAACGTGGACCTGGACCGGCCCCGGGCGGAGCGACGCGCGGCGGTGGCGGGCGTGCGGTCGCGGATCGGCCCGTTCACCCGGTCGTCGCGACCCGTGGAGTCGACGTCGCCGGCCCACGCCCGCTGGTGGCTCGACGGCGTGCAGGGGGCGGCCTGGGCGGAGGTGCTGCTCTCGCCCGACCGGGAGCCGCTCGTGCAGTCGTTCACCGTCTCGACCGACCCGGTCCCCACCACGGGCTGAGCGGACGCCCCCCGGGCGCCGCCGCCGCCGGATCGGGTTGGATGAGGTCATGACCGACTCCACGCAGCCCGTCCTCGCGTCCGGCACGTTCGCCATCGGGGGCGACCTCGAGGTGCACCGGCTCGGGTACGGCGCCATGCAGATCACCGGCCCGGGCGTATGGGGCGAGCCCGCCGACCGCGCCGGCGCGATCGCGACGCTGCGCCGCGCGGTCGAGCTCGGCACCGACTTCGTCGACACCGCCGACAGCTACGGCCCGTACGTCTCCGAGGACCTCATCCGCGAGGCGCTGCACCCGTACGGACACGTGCGGATCGCGACCAAGGCGGGCTTCACCCGGCAGGGGCCGGGGCAGTGGCGCGTCGTCGGCCAGCCGGCCTACCTGCGCCAGTGCGCGGAGATGTCCCTGCGCCGCCTCGGCGTCGAGACCATCGACCTCTACCAGCTGCACCGCATCGACTCCAAGGTCCCGCTCGAGGACCAGCTGGGCCTGTTCGCGGAGCTGGTGGAGGAGGGCAAGGTGCGGCACGTCGGGCTGTCCGAGGTGACGGTCGAGGAGCTGCGCGCCGCGCAGGAGATCGTGCCGATCGCCACGGTGCAGAACCTCTACAACGTGGCCAACCGGCAGAGCGAGGCGCTGCTCGACCACTGTGCCGAGCACGGCATCGGCTTCATCCCGTGGTACCCCATCGCCACCGGCGGCCTGGTGGCGCCGGACGGTCCGCTCACCGCGATCGCCACCCGCACCGGGCACACCCCGGCACAGCTCGCGCTGGCCTGGCTGCTGCGCCGCTCCCCGGTGATGCTCCCCATCCCGGGGACGAAGAGCGTCGGGCACGTCGAGGAGAACTGCGCCGCCGCGCTCGTCGTCCTCGACGACGCGACGTACGCCGAGCTGGACGCGCTCGCGGCACCGTGAGACGCACGGTGCGAGGCCGCTCCCGACGACCGGCGACGGCGTTCGTCGTCCCGACGTTCCTGCTCGGGACCGTCGCCCTCAGCGGGTGCTCGGTGTCCACGACGTCGACCCCCTCGTCGGTCTCGGCGACACCCACCGCGGCCGGGACTTCGACGCCCGGGGCCTCGGCGCCGGAGCTCGACCTGCAGCTGCGCCCGGTGCTCGACATCGCGAACGCGCAGGCCGGCCAGTGCGGGGAGACCCCGCCGCCGACGCCGGACCCCACGGCACCCGCGCAGCTCTGCTCGCAGGACCGGATCCTGCTCTACTCGCTCGGCCCGGCCGGCGTCACCGGGGCGCGGGTCACCAGCGTCGAGGCGACCATCACGTCGCGCACACCGCAGGTGCAGGTCAAGCTCGACGCCCAGGGCGGTGCGTCCCTGACCAGGCTGACGGCCGAGGGGATGCTGGAGCCGACTCCGCGCAACAGGCTCGCCATCGTGAGCCACGGCCGGGTGCAGTCGGCACCCACGATCACCGAGGCGATCGACGGCGCCGTGCTCGTCATCACCGGCTTCCCGACGGTCGAGGACGCCCAGCGGGCCGTCGACTTCCTCGTCGGCTGACCCCTCAGCGGACCACGATCACCGTCACGCCGTGCCGCCGTGTCGGTCGGAGGGAAGTCCGTCCGTCGGGCGGTGACCCGGCGTCCGGGAGGGGCCACGACCTGCGGCCGTGGCCCCTCCCGGACCAAGATCACCGACACGCCGTGCCACCTGCGCGCCCCCTCTCCCTCGGCCGGGAGCGTCGGTGGCGCGGGTTAGGGTGAAGCCTCCCGAACCGCCGACTTCCCCCGGTGCGAGTCGGGGGTGATCGCCCGTCCGCACGGCCGGGTGCGGTGTCGACGACGAGGGGAGCGCACGTGTCGGGCGACTCGTTCGTGCACCTGCACGTGCACACCGAGTACTCCATGCTCGACGGCGCCGCCCGCCTCGGCGACCTGTTCAGCGAGGCGTCCCGGATGGGGATGCCGGCCCTCGCGATGAGCGACCACGGCAACGTCTACGGCGCCTACGACTTCTACAAGCGCGGCAAGGCCGCGGGCGTGAAGCCCATCATCGGCATCGAGGGCTACTACGCGCCGCAGGGCCGGTTCGAGCGCAGCCCGTTCGACTTCGGTGGCGGCTACGACGAGGGCACGGGCGAGGACGGCGAGAGCACCGGCAAGGGGCGCCAGGCCTACACCCACATGACGATGTGGGCGGAGACCACCGAGGGGCTGCACAACCTGTTCCGGCTCTCCAGCCTGTCGAGCCTCGAGGGCTTCTACCGCAAGCCGCGCATCGACCGCGAGCTGCTGCAGACCTACGGCAAGGGCATCATCGGCACGACCGGCTGCCCCTCCGGCGAGGTCAACCGCTGGCTGCAGGCCGGCAACTACGACCGCGCGCTCGCCGCGGCGGCCGACTTCCGCGACATCCTCGGCAAGGACAACTACTTCTGCGAGCTCATGGACCACGGGCTCGGCATCGAGCGCCGGCACCGCGACGACCTGCTCCGGATCGCCCGCAGCCTCGACATCCCGCTGCTGGCCACGAACGACCTGCACTACGTCTATCCCGGGGACGCCGAGTCGCACGACGTCCTGCTCTGCATCGGCACGCGCACGACGATGGACGACCCGAAGCGCTTCCGGTTCGACGCCCGCGACTTCTACCTCAAGTCCGCCGCGGAGATGCGGGAGGTCTGGTCCGAGCTGCCCGAGGCCTGCGACAACACGCTGCTCGTCGCCGAGCGGTGCAACGTGGAGTTCAACGAGGGCGCGAACCTCATGCCCCGCTTCCCGGTTCCCGCGGGGGAGAGCGAGGAGTCCTGGCTCGTCAAGGAGGTCGAGCGCGGGCTCGCGCGGCGGTTCCCCGCCGGAGTCCCCGACCAGCACCGCCGGCAGGCCGAGTACGAGGTCGGCGTCATCTGCCAGATGGGGTTCCCGGGCTACTTCCTGGTCACCGCCGACCTCGTGCGCCACGCGAAGGAGAGCGGCATCCGCGTCGGTCCCGGGCGCGGCTCCGCGGCGGGCGCCCTGATCGCCTACGCCCTGGGCATCACCGAGCTCGACCCCATCGCCCACGGCCTGCTCTTCGAGCGGTTCCTCAACCCCGAGCGCGTGTCGATGCCCGACATCGACATGGACTTCGACGAGCGGCGCCGCGGCGACATGATCCGCTACGCGACCGAGAAGTACGGCGAGGAGCGCGTCGCGCAGATCATCACCTACGGCTCGATCAAGGCGAAGGCCGCGATCAAGGACTCCGCCCGGGCGCTCGGCTACCCGTTCCAGATCGGCGAGCGGATCACCAAGGCGATGCCGCCGGCCGTGATGGGCAAGGACATCCCGCTCGCCGGCATCTTCGACAAGAGCCACTCCCGCTACAACGAGGCGTCGGAGTTCCGCGCCCTCTACGAGGCCGACGTCGACGTCCGCAAGGTCGTCGACACCGCGAAGGGCCTCGAGGGGCTCAAGCGCCAGCCCGGCGTCCACGCCGCCGGCGTCATCCTGTGCTCGGAGCCCCTGATCGACGTCATCCCGATCTGGCGGCGCGACCAGGACGGCGCGATCATCACGCAGTTCGACATGGGCGTGTGCGAGACCCTCGGCCTGCTCAAGATGGACTTCCTCGGCCTGCGCAACCTCACCGTCCTGGACGACTGCCTGCGCAACATCGCGAGCAACCGCGGCGAGACGGTCGTGCTCGAGGAGCTCACTCTCGACGACCGGCCCACCTACGAGCTGCTCTCCCGCGGAGACACCCTCGGGGTGTTCCAGCTCGACGGCGGACCGATGCGGGCGCTCCTGCGCTCGATGGCACCGGACAACTTCGAGGACATCTCCGCCGTCCTCGCGCTCTACCGGCCCGGTCCGATGGGCGCCAACGCGCACAACGACTACGCCGACCGCAAGAACGACCGCAAGCCGGTGGTGCCGATCCACCCCGAGCTCGCCGAGCCGCTGGCCGACATCCTGGGCGACACCTACGGGCTGATCGTCTACCAGGAGCAGGTCATGGCGATCGCCCAGCGGCTGGCGGGCTACTCGCTCGGCGCGGCGGACCTGCTGCGCCGAGCGATGGGCAAGAAGAAGAAGGAGATCCTCGACAAGGAGTTCGTGCCCTTCTCCGAGGGCATGCGCGCCAACGGCTACTCCGCCGGCGCCATCTCCACGCTGTGGGAGATCCTCGTCCCGTTCTCCGACTACGCCTTCAACAAGGCGCACACCGCCGGCTACGGCCTCGTCTCCTACTGGACGGCCTACCTCAAGGCGAACTACCCCGCGGAGTACATGGCCGCGCTGCTGCAGAGCGTCAAGGACGACAAGGAGAAGTCGGCGGTCTACCTCGGCGAGTGCCGGCACATGGGCA
>JAJXTD010000012.1 GCA_021784035.1 Actinomycetes bacterium
ACCAACGTGAACAACTTCATCCAGGCGGTCGGCACGGGCGCGTCCATCCAGTCCTTCGCGATGAACCCGGCCCCCCTCGGCAACCCGCCGAAGTCGTTCTTCCAGTTCCCTGGTGTTGCGCGCCATTCGCGATGACGATGGCGGCGTCACTGTCGATGATGACGTGATGCGGACGATGAAGAACCCCGCCGGTCGGTGACCGGCGGGGTTCGTGGTCGTGGTGTCGCGTTGGTGGTCAGTCTGTCGTGACCTCGGTGACTGCGGCTCGTGCGGAGGACTCGTCGACGATGCTCTTGTTGGCCGCGAACGCGGCGACGAGGGCTTGGATGGCGAGGTTGTTCACCGCGCGGGGTAGGCCGCGGCTGACTTGGTGGATCAGCTCGGCGGCGTCGTCGCTGAACAGGGTGTCGGCGCGGCCTGCGAGGTTGAGGTGGTGGGCCAGGTAGGTCTTGGTCTCGGCGGGGTCCATGCCGGTCATGGCGTAGCGCAGCGCGATGCGTTGGTCGAGGGCGGCGAAGGTGCCGAGCTTGATCCGTCGGCGCAGGGTGGGTTGTCCGACGAGCAGGGCGGCGAACGGGCTGTGGGAGTCCATGTCGGCGTTGGTGAGCAGTCGGAGTTCTTCGAGCTGGTCGACGTCGAGCAGGTGGGCTTCGTCCAGGACCAGCACGACGGTGCGGCCGCGTTCGTGCTCTTCGGCGGCGAGCAGCTCAGCGGTCTGCGGGATGAGCATGGACTTCTGGTAGCGCGGGGTGCCGCCGAGGGCGAGCACGATCCCGGCATAGAGGCCGCGGGCACCGACCGCGGGGTTGCCCTGGTAGATCACGGTGGTGCGGCTGGTGTCCAGCCCGCCCAGGGCGGCGCGGACCGCGACGGTCTTGCCGGCCCCGACCTCGCCGGTGATGACGCCCAGGGCGCGTTCGGTCAGGCACCAGCCGATCCGGGCGACCGCTTCGGCGTGCGTGGCGTGCCGGTGCAGCATCTGCGGGGCGAGGTTCTTGCTGAACGGCATCCGGGTGAAGCCGTAGTGGGCTTGCAGGTTCTCGATCGTCATCGGATTCCCTCGTGGTCGCGTCCGTCGGTGAGGTCGGTGAGGTCGGTGAGGCCGAGCTGGTCGGGCAGCTCACCGCCGGGTTGGTTGCTCAGGGCGGCGAAGGACGCCAGCTCGGCATCGAGTTGCTCCGCGCCGGTCTGGCCGCTGATCTCGCGGGGGTCGGGGCCAGTGTCGGGCAGGCTGGTGTAGTTGATCCGGGCCGCCAGTTCGGCTCGATGCTTCGTGGCGACCAGGGCGAGGTAGTCGATCCCGGTCGGCGCCGCCGGCGTCACGGGCAGGTCGGGTCGGGCGTGGGGGTGGACGTGGGTGCCGATCCGGTGCCCGACGGCGAGTCCCATCGGCCGGCCCTGGTAGCGGACCTCAAGACTGGTCAGGTCGAACGGGTCGAACACCAGCTCCACGTGGCGGCCGATCAGCGCGGCGTCGACCTCGTAGGTGTTGGCGTGCAGGCTCACCGTCGCGGTCTTGGTGACCCGCCGGGTCGCCGACCACAGGAACGCTTCCCGGAGCAGCTGCGGGCTGGGCAGCGCCGGTGGCCCGGGGGCCAGGAAGCGAGCCAGCGGTGGTTGTCCGGTCTCGCGGTGGACGCGCTGGTGGTAGACGGTCTCGACCCACGCGGCGAACAGCTCGTTGAGCCGGGTCAGGTCCGTGACCGCGTCCAGCGCGCCGGGGGCGCTGAGCTCGACGAGGAACTGCTCCCGGACGGTCCGGAACAGCCGCTCGATCTTCCCCCGCCCGGCCGGCTGGCCGGGCTTGGAGTGGGTGAGCCGGATCCCCAGCACCGCCAGCGCCCGCAGCAGCTGGCGGGAGACCATCGCCGAACCGTTGTCGAGGTAGACGACCTTCGGCAGGCCCCGGGCGGCCAGCCCGGCCCGCAGCGCGGCCTCGAGCCGGACGGTGTCCTCGCTGTGTCCCCAGCGGTAGCCGACCAGGGCACGGCTGTGGTCGTCGACGAACGCGAACAGGAACGTCTTGCGGCCGGCGACCACCGGACCGTGCAGCGCATCGCCGGTCCAGCGCTCGTTCGGCGCGGCCGCCTCGAACCGGCCGAACGCCCGCGGCGGTCGCCCGTCAGGGCGGGTGGACAGCTCCAGGCGGGCGAAGTGCCGCTGCACCGTCCGCACCGACGGGACGGTGCCGCCCTGTCCGGCGTGGGCGTGCAGGATCGCCACGATCTGCGCGCCGGTGCGCGCCGGGACCTCCCGCTTGAGCGCCACCGCGAGCTCCAGCAGCGTCGCCGACGACCGTGGGCCGCAACGCCTGCTCGAGGGCAGCAGCGCGTCGAACCCACCGCGGCGCCAGGCCAGGATCCACTTGTCCAGGGTGACCCGCGAGATCCGGACCCGTTCGCCGAACGGGCCGGTGTGCTCCCGGTCGGCGAGCTCCCGGACCAGCCGGCCACGCTGCCGGGTCGACAGCTGCGGGTCAGCGGCCTCCCGGATCAGCGCATACCGGAACAGCCCGACCTCCCGAGCCCGGTCCCTCCGGGCGCCGCTGTCATCCCGCTTGTCGTCGCGATCTCCCGTGCTGCCGGCCATCCGGCCTCCCGTCCGTCGTGATCACGCGTCGTGATCTGTCGACGTCGAAGGCTGTCGGCGCCCGAGGCTGCCGCCCAGGGTCAGCTCGTGTTGGCCACCCGGGTCGGACCGAGCAGCAGGCCGCCGCTGGCCGAGGAGGCGAACTGCCAGGCCGGTCCAGGCCCGAACAACCGGCTGGCCGCAGCCGCGGCCAAACCCAGGACCTCCACCGCATCGGCGAACACCGACCCCGTCACCGTCACCGCCGCGGCGCTCGGGTCCAGGGCGTGCAGCAGCCCGGTGAACAGCACCCGCACCCTCTCTGCGCGAGCGCCGAACCGGCGCAACCAGCCCCGCACGGTGCTCTCCGGCCGCCCCAGCATCCGCGCGATCGGTCGGTGCCCCCGACCAATCGCCTTGCCCAACAGCGCCGCGCCGATCACCCCGACCGCGTCAGCCCGCCTGACCAGCGTGGAGCACGGCAACAGCACATGCGTGCGGCGGCACGCCGAGCACACCGAGCGTCGAGGACGACACGACACCGTCGCGTCCTCCGCGCGCACCCCACGCTCTCGGGCATGACCCCACGGCCGGAGCTCACCCGCGCAGTCAGGACAGCGCAGCGCACCACCAGCCAGCAACACCTCGACCTCGAGCGGGTCCGTACCTACCATCAACACCGGGTGCGACTCCAAGCACCAAGCGACGGCCCTCCCTTCCGGCCAAGGATTCGGGGAGGGCCGCTGCGTTCGACAACGTCGTCACAATCTTGTCGCCAACACAGAAAGCCAACCCACCGGGCCGCCCTGAAGATCGTCGTCACCGTCGATGACGCAACGACCCCTACACGTCGTCAACCAGCGTGGCGCTCAACACCCACCGTCTGACGCAAGGCGGGGCCAGTGAACAGGTCAAGCTCACCACGCGCCGCGACCCACGCACACCCGGCAGCGCCACGCTCCACCATGAGCGCAAGTCCGGCATCCTCCGACGAAGGGCCGCTCGTGGTCATGACGGGGTTCCCTTGGTCAGCTGGAGTGGTGATGAGCGCCTGTCGCACACCCGATCGGGTCCGGGGTAGCCGCCGAACCGGACTCAGCGTTGATGACACGCCGTTCGCTCGGCCTCGGTTGCCGTGATCGCCGGGGCGCGTCCGCTGACGCGGCTCGGCGAGCCCCGCGGCCCCGGGGGGTCGAGTCGACGCTCGTCGTGTCCCTCGGTTCCGGTGCGCGGGTGCGGGGCGGTGGTTCCGTGGTGGGCCAGTGCACCGCGCTGACCCACCCCACGTGCTCCAGGACGCGAACCACGCCGGCCGTGGTGTCGATCTCGTACCGGCCCCGGCCGTGGCGGGCGCAGGTGGGGTCGGCGTGATGGCCGTTGTGCCAACTCTCGCCGAAGGACACCAACGCCAGCGGCCACAGGTTCGTCGCCCGATCGAGGCCGCGGGTCGCATACGGGCGCTGCCCGACCAGGTGGCACAACGAGTTCACCGACCAGGTCACGTGCTGCAGGACCGCAACCCGGACGAGGCCGGCCCAGATGAACGCCGTCAGCCCGCCACGCCAACTCCCCGTCAGCGCCGCGCCCAACGCGAAGGGCAACGCCAGGGAAGCCACGCACAGCACCGGGAAGGCGGCATCGATGCGACGCAGTTGGTTGTCCCGCAACAGGTCCGGGGCGTAGCGCTCGGACGGGGTGGGGTCATTGCTGAGCAGCCACCCCAGGTGTGCGTACCCGAGCCCCTTGGTCTGAGCCCATGCTCCGGTGCCGTAGCGGTACGGGGAATGGGGATCCCCCGGGCGGTCGGTGAACGCGTGATGACGGCGATGGGTGGCCACCCAGTCGATGACCGCGCCCTCGAACGCCATCGACCCGGCCACCACGAGGACCGCCTGAAGGCCACGACGCATCCGGAAACTGCGATGAGTCAACCCGCGATGGAACCCGACAGTGATCCCGAGACCCGTCAGCACGTAGAAGAACACGGCGAGGCCGACATCCACGACACTCAACGCCCGGCCCCAGACAAGCACCCCGGCGATGACCACGCCGGTCAACGGGCCGACCACGAGAGCCAGCGTCACGCCGACCCGCAACGCCGCGTGAGCACCACGTTCGGGCATTGCCATCGGCGGGAAGGCAGCAGCACCGTGATAGGAACCGACCGAAGTCCGAGGCGTCAACGTCGTGTCCGCGGCCGAACGCGGGCCCGTGCTCGGTGGCGTACGCATCCTGTACAGCCCAACAGCAGCAGCAGCGAACCTGCCGGGGTCTGGGACAGCGCGGCGAGGACGCCGACGAGTCGACTATGACACCCGCCGGCGAGATCCGGCAAGGGTGCACCACCCCTCGCGTCATCCGACCACGTGTGCACATCCGTTGGTATGAGCCCTCAGGCGTGAGACAGTGGAGTCGGCAGTCTTGTTCTGCTCGTGTCCCAGACCCCGGCATGGCTCTCCTCGCCCTCGCCCTTGGCGGTCGCCATGACACCCTGCAGAACCCCTCCCATGCTGCTCAGGTCGGTCGACACGGACACTCGGATGACCGCATCATGACCGCGCCAGAACTCCTCCGCGCAGCCGAGCGAACCCTGCCCGCAGGTCCCCAGTCGGCCACCCAACGAACGAGGACGCACCGGACCACCAAGCGGTCGAGCCCCGAAGCCGACGAGACCAAGGCTCGCGGTATCGGTGCCGCCGGTGATCCCAGCGTGGCGTGCGTCTTCTGTCGCGAACCCATCGAGATCGCGGCATTCAAGGCCGGCAGCCGGCGCACCCGCACTGCGTCGTGCGTGAATTGCGGCCTCGTGGTTTCGGTGGCCGAGCATGTGTGGGCGCTGTGGAGCCACGTCAACGCGACCACCGACGTCGACCGACACCTCGCCGAACGTCTCAGGGCCAGACGCGTCGCGACCGCCGCCCGAGCGATCCTCGACCGAGTCGCCGAGACGCCTGACCCTGCGGACGACCTCGTCAGCGACTGCGACGCAGCGGGAACCCACCCAGCCGGCCCCACCCTGCGCTCGCGCTCACTCACCGCTCGGGACGTGCGACCGACCTCGTCTTCAACCTCCGCGTAAGGAGAACACCATGATCATCCTGGGCATCGTCCTCTTCGTGATCGGTCTGATCGCCAAGATCTCCATCCTGGAGACGCTCGGCATCATCCTCGCCGCCATTGGTGTCGTCCTCATGGTCCTGGGCTCCGCCGGCCGCGCCGTCGGAGGACGACGCCACTACTACTGACCCCGGACCCGCATCGCCCTGAAACCCACCGGTCGGCGGGCTTCGCTAGTCTCGCGGCATGGCCGACTTCCACCAGCAGGACCTCGCCGGCTCCCGCTTCGAGCAGGTCCACCTGCAGCGTGCGACGTTCCACCAGGTCCGCCTCAACGACGCCGTGTTCAACGATGTCGACCTGACCGGTGCGCAGTTCCGCGAGGCCTTCTTCAAGGACGCCGTGATGCGCGGCGTCGCACTCCAGAACGTGCGGATCGAGGGTGAGCTCGAGGGCGTCACCGTCAACGGCGTGGACATCGGCCCGCTGGTGCAGGCCGAGCTGGAGCGTCGCGAGCCCGACCTCGCGAAGATGCGCCCTACGGACCCGGACGGGTTCCGCGAGGCGTGGGACCTCCTCGAGCGGCTGTGGTCCGGTGCGGTCGAGCGCGCCCGGGCGCTGCCCGAGGCGGCGCTGCACGAGTCGGTCGACGGCGAGTGGTCCTTCGTCGAGACGCTGCGCCATCTCTCCTTCGCCACCGAGTGCTGGCTGCTGCGCGCGATCCTCGGGGACCCGCGCCCGTGGGCACCGTTGTCGCTGCCCTGGGACCAGATGCCCGACACCGAGGGCGTGCCGCGCGACCGGGCCGCGCAGCCCTCGCTCGACGAGGCGCTCGCGCTGCGGCTCGACCGGCAGGCCGCCGTACGCCGCTACCTGGCGACGCTCGACGACGCGACCCTCGCGTCCGACACCGTCCCGGTCGACGGCCCGGGCTGGCCCGAGCCGCGCAGCTACCCGGTCCGCGAGTGCCTGCTCACGCTGCTCAACGAGGAGTGGTGGCACCGCCAGTTCGCGCTGCGCGACCTCGCGGTCCTGGAGGCGCGGTTCATGGAGCGAAGGCGTTCCTGACCCACCTGCGACAGGCGGTCGACGATCCGGCACCGCTGCGTCCCCGGCGAAGGTCCGGTCCACCGTCGTTCCCGCCGGTGCGCGTGGTCGCATGTGCCAGTCTCGGGTGATGGCGCGGATCGAGGACTACGCACTGCTCGGCGACCTCCACACGGCGGCCCTGGTGAGCACCGCCGGGGCGATCGACTGGATGTGCCTGCCGCGCTTCGACTCGCCGGCGTGCTTCGCCGCGCTGCTCGCCGACGAGGACGCCGGTCGGTGGGTCATCGCGCCGCCCGGTGGCACGCGGTGCGCCCGTCGCCGGTACGTCGCGGGCACGCTGGTGCTGGAGACGGAGTGGACCAGCGGGGACGGGCTGGTCCGCGTCACCGACTTCATGCCGCCTCGCGCCGAGGACCCTGCCCTGGTCCGCATCGTGGAGGGTGTCCGCGGCACGGTGGCCATGCGCTCGGAGGTGCGGCTGCGCTTCGACTACGGCCGGACCGCCCCACGCGTCCGCCGTCTCGACGACGGGCTCGAGGCGGTGGCCGGCCCCGAACGGGTCCGCCTGCGTTCGCCGATCGTCGCGACGTCGGTCGAGCCGTCGGTGGTCTCGGAGTTCACCGTCGGGGCGGGACAGCGCATCCCGTTCGTCCTCTCCTGGGCCCACGGTCGGCGCCCTTCCGCGACACCGCTGGACGCCGAGGCGGCGCTCGCCTCCACCGTGGCGTTCTGGACCGAGTGGTCCGGTCGGAGCTCGGCCGTGACCGGGCCGCATGCAGACGCCGTCGAGCGGTCGCTCATCACGTTGAAGGCGCTCACGCATCGGCCCACCGGCGGGATCGTGGCTGCGGCAACGACCTCGCTTCCCGAGCAGATCGGCGGATCGCGCAACTGGGACTACCGCTACTGCTGGCTGCGCGACTCGACGTACACCCTGCAGGCTCTGCTCGCCGCCGGCTACGTCGAGGAGGCCGTCGCGTGGCGTGACTGGCTGCTGCGCGCCGTCGCCCCCGATCCGGGGTCCGTGCAGATCATGTACAGCATCGACGGTGCTCGGCGGATCCCGGAGCGGGAGCTGCCGTGGCTCAGCGGCTACGAGCACTCCGCCCCGGTCCGGATCGGTAACGCCGCGGCGGACCAGCGGCAGCTCGACGTCTGGGGCGAGACCCTCGATGCGCTCCATCTGGCGCGCGAGGCCGGCATGGCGCCGAGCGAGGACGCGTGGGACCTGCAGGTCGGTCTGATGAACCACCTCGAGAGCACCTGGCGGGAGCCGGACAACGGACTGTGGGAGGTCCGCGGCCCCCGGCGCCACTTCACCCACTCCAAGGTCCTGGCCTGGGTCGCCGCGGACCGCATGACACGAGCCGCCCGCGAGCTGCGCCTGCCCGAGCCGGCCGAGCGCTGGGCACGGCTCCGCGACACCATCCGCGCCGACGTGCTCGAGCACGGCTACGACGCGCGCGCGAACACGTTCGTCCAGTCCTACGGCAGCACGGCACTGGATGCGAGCCTCCTGCTGATCCCGCGCGTGGGCTTCCTCCCGGCGACCGACCCGCGGGTGCTGGGGACGATCGAGGCGATCCAGCGCGGGCTGACCGAGGACGGGCTCGTCCGGCGTTACGACACCGCCGACACCGGCGACGGCCTGCCCGTGGGCGAGGGCCTGTTCCTGGCGTGCTCGTTCTGGCTCGTCGACGCCCTGCACGCCGCGGGCCGGCGCACCGAGGCCGAGTCGCTGTTCGTCCGCCTGCTCGACCTCCGCAACGACGTGGGCCTGCTCAGCGAGGAGTGGGACCCCCGCGAACGCCGTCAGCTGGGCAACACCCCGCAGGCGTTCAGCCACTTCGCCCTCGTGGTCAGTGCGCTCCAGCTCCACCACGGACGGCCGCACCGCAGCGACGAGCCGATCGCCGGTGCGGCTCGCGGCCAGCGCCGGCCTCGGTGAGGTTGGCCCGGTGGGCGTCCGGGCCGCTGCCACGCCGTGGCTGGGGCGGCACCAGCCTCCCCCCGTCCGGCGCGTCCGGGATGACAGCCGTGTCGTGGTTGTGTCGCAGTTGCGTCGTCGCTCCGGGCCCGGTTCGATGTCGGAGCCGCCCGATGGTGGAATGGGCGCATGAGGCGCTCTGTCCTGCTCGTCGAGGACGACTCCGCGATCAGGATGGTGCTTCGGGTCGCCCTCGAGGACGCCGGCTACGAGGTGCTCGAGGCCGCCAGCGGCGAGGAGGCGCTCCTGCTGCGGATCGACGAGGCGGCCGACCTGCTCATCGTCGACCTGCGCCTGCCCGGCATCCACGGCCTGGACGTCGTGCGGACGGTGCGGGGCTCCAGCCGCGTCCCGATCATCATCCTGACCGCGCAGGCGGAGAGCCACGACATCGTCGCCGGGCTCGAGGCCGGCGCCGACGACTACGTCACGAAGCCGTTCGTCACGGGTGAGCTCCTGGCTCGGATCGCCGCCCAGCTGCGCCGTGCCGCCCCGGACACGGACGACGACGCGGTCCTCGTGTGCGGCCCTCTCGAGCTCAGCCCGGATCTCGGTGCACTGCTCGTGGGCGGCGATCCGGTGCCGTTGACCAGGACCGAGTTCAAGGTGGTCGAGGAGCTCATGGCCGCGCGGGAACGGGTCCTGAGTCGCGACCACCTGCTCAAGCAGGTCTGGGGGTACGAGCACGCCGGGGACGGACGTGTCGTCGACAACCTGATCTACCGGCTGCGGAGCAAGATCGAGGCCGACCCCGCCTCGCCCGAGCACCTCATCACCGTCCGCGGTTTCGGTTACCGGCTCAAGGCCTGACGCGTGATCGGCCTCCGCGCCCGCGTGACCCTCGCCTTCGGCCTGCTGTCGCTCTCCGTGGCGGTCATCGTCTCGGTGTCGGCCTACGTGGTCGCCCGCTCCTACCTCGTCACCCAGCGGGAGAGCACCGCGGTGACCCGCGCGCTGCTCGACGCCCGAGCGGTGAACGCGGACCTCACCGCCGGCACGGACCCGGGGAATGCACTGGCGGCTGTGCCGTCCGTCGGGGAGTCCCAGGCGCTCGGGCGCGTCCACGGCGTCTGGTACGGCGGTGGCATCACCGTCTCGCCGAGCGACCTTCCCGCGAGCCTGCTGAGCACCGCCGAGGCGTCGGGCGCCGCACAACAGCGGTTCAGCGCGGGCGGGGCGCCGTACTTCGGCGTCTCGGTCAACACCGCGGCGGGCCTGTACGTCGAGCTCTTCCCGCTCTCGTCGCTCGACACCACGTTCCGGACGGGTGCGTGGTTCCTCGCCGGCACGTCGCTGCTCGCCCTCGTGGTGGGCGCCCTGGTCGGCCGATGGACCGCCTCGCGACTCATGAGTCCGGTGCGGTCCCTGGCCGAGGGAGCCGCCGCGATCTCGGCCGGCGACCTCAAGCACCGGATCCCGCCGCACGGCGACCCCGATCTCGACCCGATCGGCGCGGCCTTCAACGAGATGGCGGACGCCGTGGAGGACCGGATCCATCGGGAGCGCCGGTTCGTCGCCAACGTGAGCCACGAGCTGCGCTCCCCGGTGACCGCGATCGTCGGGACGGCGGAGCTGCTGGGCAACCATCGCGACGAGTTCCCGGCGCGCGACGCGGCGCTCGTCGAGAGCCTGGTGGACAGGTCCCGCAGCCTTTCGAAGACCGTCGTGGACCTGCTCGAGCTGGGCAGCGAGACCCACGTCGACCCGGTGCAGGTGGACTCGATCGACCTGGCCACCATGGTCGAACGGCTCCTCGTCGGGCGGGACCGTCTCGGTCTGCTCATCGGAGATCGACCGGTCATCCGCACCGACCCCCGGCGGGTGGAGCGGGTTCTCGCCAACCTGCTGGACAACGCCGAGCGCCACGGGGAGGGCGTCTCCGGGGTGACGATCGAGCTGCTCCCGGGCGCGGTGCTGGTGCACGTCGACGACGCCGGGCCCGGCATCAGCCCGGGCGACGCGGCTCGGCTGTTCGAGCCGTTCGTCCGCGGACGGACCGACGGGCGGGCCGAGACCGGTGGCGCGGGCCTGGGCCTCGCGATCGCGCGCGACTGCGCCGAGGCCGTCGGCGGAGACATCACGGTGAGCGGCTCGCCGCGCGGCGGAGCTCGGTTCACCCTTCGGCTGCCCGTGGACCCGGCATGACGAGGCGATCGACCGCCCTGCGGGTGGCTGCCGCCGTGCTGCTCGCCACGATCGGTCTCTCCGCGTGCGGAGTCCCGCTGGACGACGCGGCACGGCCGGTGGACGGATACCTCCCGCCCACCACGTCGGCCTCGCCCTCCGGGTCGTCGCCCAGCGCCACGGGCACCCGCGTCGTGCTCTGGTACGTCGACGGCGGCAGCCTGACGAGCACGCCGTCCACGAGCCCGTCGCCCGTCACGCCCGGTGGGCTGCTCTCGCTCCTCGCCGTGACGCCGCTCCGACCGGGGTGGCGCACCCTGGTCGGCGATCCCCAGGGGGGTCCGCCGCTCGCCTCCGTCGGCGATCCGTCGACCGTGGCGTCGGCGAGCCCGTCGGGCGACGCGATCACCGTGCAGCTGAGCGAGACCTTCGCCAAGCTGGCACCGGCCGACCAGGTGCTGCTCATCGGCCAGGTCGTGCTCACCCTCACCCAGGCGTCGACGGTGCAGATCCGCTTCGTCGACTCCACCGGCAACGCCGTCACCGTGCCGCTGCCCGATGGCCGCCTCCAGGACGGTCCGGTGGCCCGCGCGGACTTCCTCCCGCTGACGGCCACCCGCACCGCCTCGCCCTCGAGGTGACCACCTCGGCCCGGGGGCCCGAGGGCGCGCGACGAGACAGGAATGGGACACACCTGGGACGGCGTACCCATGGTCCCCGGGCATGTCCCGGGTCAGAGTGGGATCGGAGGAGTCCCCCACCGGCGAGAGGACAGTGCCATGACCAGCGCAGCCGATCTCGAGCTTCCTCGTTCGTACGAGAGCGCCACGCACGGCCACGACCCGCTCTCGGAGGAGCGCGCACTGACCCGGGTCAACGACCTGCTGGTGCTGCGCGCCGACTGCGGCTCATGGTGGAGCGCCATCGCACGGAGCGTCGACGACCTGATCGACGTGATGTGGGAGCACCGGGCAGACGGCCATGGCGGGCTCCATCGCGACCTGCTCGAGGAGCACCCGCGCCTGGCGTTCCAGATCAGGAGCCTCGAGAAGGACCACACCGAGCTCACCGAGGAGCTGGCCCAGCTCCGCGCGCTCATCGGTGCCTCCATCGGCCGTCCCGGTGGCGTCGCGGAGGTCCTGGCGGCGGCCACCGAGATGGTCGCCCGGATCCGAGGGCACCAGCGGCGCGCCCGCACCCTGGTGGTCGAGGCCTACCAGCGGGACCTCGGCTCGGGGGAGTAGCGCCACGTCGACGTCTCGAGCAGGGGCGGCCTCGTGCCGGTCCCTGTCCGGTGCGCGCACGTGCGTCCGACCTCCCGCCGCCATCGCGCCCGGGACCCCGTAGTACACCGCATCCGCGGCCGAGCGGGCACGACCGCGCGTGATGCCCCTACCGCCCGCGCGGGGCAGTGCCAGGATCGGCACCATGACCGATCCCCGGGCCGGGCAGCCGGCGGGCTCCGCCGATCTCGTCGACGTCGCCAAGCTGGTGACGGCGTACTTCACCGTGCACCCCGACCCGGAGGACCCGGGCCAGCGCGTGGCGTTCGGGACGAGCGGGCACCGCGGCTCGGCGTTCTCGGCCAGCTTCAACGAGGACCACATCCTCGCCACGACCCAGGCGATCTGCGAGTACCGCGCGGGCCAGGGGATCGACGGCCCCCTGTTCCTCGGCGCCGACACCCACGCCCTGTCCGAGCCCGCCACGGTGAGCGCGCTCGAGGTGCTGCTCGCCAACGGCGTCGACGTGCTCGTCGACTCGCGGGGCGGCTACACGCCCACGCCGTCGGTGTCCCGCGCCATCCTCGCGGCGAACGCCGGCGGGGCCAGGGCGGACGGCATCTGCGTCACGCCCTCGCACAACCCGCCGGCCGACGGCGGCTTCAAGTACAACCCGCCGGACGGCGGCCCGGCCGGGACCGACATCACGGGCTGGATCCAGGACCGCGCCAACGTGCTGCTGCGCACCGGCCTCGTCGGCGTCAAGCGGGCGTCGCTCGCCACCTCGCGTCCGGGCACCTACGACTTCCTCGGCGAGTACGTCGGGTCGCTCGGGTCGGTCGTGGACCTCGAGGCGATCCGCGGCGCGGGCGTGCGCATCGGCGCAGACCCGCTCGGCGGGGCGAGCGTGGCGTACTGGGGGGCGATCGGCGAGCGGTACGGCCTGGACCTCACCGTGGTCAACCCCGACGTCGATCCCACGTTCCGGTTCATGACGCTCGACTGGGACGGCAGGATCCGGATGGACTGCTCGTCGCCGTCGGCGATGGCCGGCCTCATCGCGCGGCAGTCGGACTTCGACATCGCCACGGGCAACGACACCGACGCCGATCGTCACGGCATCGTCACGCCGGACGCCGGTCTCATGAACCCGAACCACTTCCTCGCCGTGGCCATCAGCCATCTCTACCTGCACCGCGACGGCTGGTCGCCCGACGCCGCCGTGGGCAAGACCCTCGTCAGCTCGTCGATGATCGACCGCGTCGTCGCGGGCCTCGGCCGTCGCCTGCTCGAGGTCCCGGTGGGCTTCAAGTGGTTCGTGCCCGGCCTCCTCGACGGCTCGGTTGCGTTCGGCGGCGAGGAGAGCGCGGGCGCGAGCTTCCTGCAGCGCGACGGCTCGGTGTGGACCACCGACAAGGACGGCATCATCCTGTGCCTGCTCGCCTCCGAGATCACCGCCGTCACCGGCAGCTCGCCGTCGCAGCTCTACCGCGGCCTCACCGAGCGGTACGGCGACCCGGCGTACGCGCGCATCGACTCGCCGGCGACGCGCGAGCAGAAGGCCGTCCTCGCCCGGCTCTCGCCGGCCCAGGTCACGGCCATCGAGCTCGCCGGCGAGCCGATCACCGCGACCCTCACGACGGCACCGGGCAACGGCGCCCCCCTCGGCGGGCTCAAGGTCTGCACCGAGAACGCGTGGTTCGCCGCACGACCCTCGGGCACCGAGGACGTCTACAAGCTCTACGCCGAGTCCTTCCGCGGTCCCGAGCACCTCGCGGCCGTGCAGGCGGAGGCCCGCGCCGTCGTCGCCGCGGCGCTCGGCGGCTGACGTCGAGGACGCCGACGTCGAGCGCGGGCGCCGGCAGCTCCTGCGGGACATCGGCTACCAGCTCCGATCGTCGCGCGCGCCCGCCCGGCCGGGCCGGGAACGGGTCGGCCTAGGCTGCGCGACGGATGCGCAGTGCATCCCGTGGGTCGGCGGAGGGTGTCGGCGTGGAGCTGGTGTCGAGGGACGTCGCGTTCCCGACCGGTGACCTCGTCATCCGGGGCGAGGAGCGGCGTCCCGACCCGAGCAGGGGCACGGTCCTGTTCCTCCACGGCGGCGGCCAGACGCGGCACGCGTGGGGTGGGGGAGCGCGGCTGCTGGCCGAGGCGGGCTGGACGGCCGTCGCTGTGGACCTGCGCGGCCACGGCGACAGCGACTGGGCGAGCGACGGTCGCTACGACCTCGCGGCGTACGCGAGCGACGTCCGCGCCGTGTGCGCCGAGCTCGGCGGCGACGTGGTCCTGGTGGGTGCGTCGCTCGGCGGCATGACGGCCCTGACGCTCGCGGCCGAGCCGGGCGGCCTCGTGCGGGCGCTCGTCCTCGTCGACATCGTCCCCCGGCCCGAGCCCGAGGGCGTGCGGCGGATCGTCGCGTTCATGACCGGGCACCTGGACGGCTTCGACTCGCTCGACGACGTGGCGGACGCCGTCGCGGAGTACACCGGTCGGCCGCGACGGACCGACATCGGCGGCCTGCGCAAGAACGTGCGGCAGCGCGCCGACGGACGCTGGTACTGGCACTGGGACCCGGCGCTCATGCGCCCCGACCAGAACGAGGAACCGCGGCCGGGCAGCAGCGGCGACGCGCTCATGGCGGCCGCCGGTGCCGTCCGGGTGCCCGTGCTCGTCGTGCGAGGCGGCGCCTCGGACGTCGTGGGGGACACCGGCATCCAGGAACTCGCCGACGCGCTCGACGACGTCGACGTGGTGACCGTCCCGGGCGCCCGGCACATGGTCGCCGGGGACGACAACGACGCGTTCGTCGCCGCGGTACGCCGGTTCCTGGACGCCCGGTTCGGACCCGGCGGAGCCGCTCCGAGCAGAATGTCGCCATGACCAACTCAACGACCGGGCCGGACGTCACCTGGGACGAGTCGGGCGACTACGCCGACATCGTGTACGCCACGTCCCCCGACGGGATCGCGAAGATCACGATCAACCGCCCCGAGGTCCACAACGCCTTCCGGCCGCAGACCATCATCGAGATCTCCGACGCGCTCACGAGGGCGCGCGACGACGAGTCCGTCGGCGTCATCGTCCTCACCGGCGCGGGCGACCGGGCGTTCTGCTCGGGCGGCGACCAGCGGGTGCGCGGCGACAGCGGGTACAAGACCGACGAGGGCGCGACCGGCCGGTTCCACGTGACCGACCTGCACGTGCAGATGCGCCGCTGCCCCAAGCCGATCGTGGCGATGGTGGCCGGCTGGGCGATCGGCGGCGGGCACGTGCTGCACCTGGTGTGCGACCTCACGATCGCCGCCGACAACGCGCGCTTCGGCCAGGTCGGGCCCAAGGTCGGGTCCTTCGACGGGGGCTTCGGGGCCAGTTCGCTGGCCCAGCTCGTCGGGATGAAGAAGGCCAAGGAGATCTGGTTCCTCTGCCGTCAGTACGACGCGCAGCAGGCGCTGGACATGGGCCTCGTCAACACCGTCGTGCCGCTGGCCGAGCTCGAGGCCGAGACCGTCCGGTGGTGCCGCGAGATGCTCGCGCTCTCGCCGTTCGCGCTGCGACTGATGAAGGCCAGCTTCCACGCCGCCGAGGACGGGTACGCCGGGATCCAGCAGCTCGCGCACGACGCGAACCTGCTCTTCTACGGGTCCGCCGAGGCGCAGGAGGGCCGCGAGGCGTTCAAGGAGAAGCGCACCCCCGACTTCACCCAGTTCCCGCGTCGCGCCTGACCGCCTCGCCCGCGGCCTACAGGTCGTTGCCGGCGTAGGACTGGTTGAAGCTCTTGTTGGCCAGCGGGAAGTCCGGGACGATCGTGTCGGCGAGCGCGAGCGGCAGGGCGGGCCAGTTGAAGAACGACGGGTCCACGACCTTGACGCGGCGCAGCGTCCCGTCGGCACCGAGCTCGACGCGGTGCGCGATCGTCCCCCGCCAGCCCTCGACGAGGCCGAGCCCGGCTCCGGGTCCGTCCACCGCGGGGGCGTACGGCGTCGCGATCGACCGGTTCGCCCGGGCTGCGAGGTCGCGCACCAGGGCCGCCGACACGGCGGCCTCGCGGACGCGGACGAGGAACCGTGCGAGGACGTCGCCGTCCTGCTCGAGCACGACGGCGAAGTGCTCGCCGAGGTCGACGAACGGGTGGTCGCGGCGGGCGTCGACGTCGATGCCCGAGGCGCGCGCCACGTAGCCGAGCGCCCCGACGCCGAGCGCCGCGTTCGCGCCGAGCACGGCCGTGCCGGTGAACCGGTCGCGCACCGTGGAGCCCGCCAGCACGAGGTCGGCCAGCTCGGCGACCTCGCGCGCGACGCCGGCGACGGCGTCGACGTCGGGCAGCGCGACCAGGCGCGCCCCGCCGATCGTGATCCCGCCCCGGAGCAGTCGGTGCCCGGTCGTCGCCTTGTTGATCCGGAGCAGGGTCTCGCGCAGCCGCTGGCCGTGGGCGTTGGCCAGCCCGAAGCCGACGTCGTTCGCGAGCGCGCCGATGTCGGCGACGTGGTTGTGCAGCCGCTCCAGCTCCAGCAGGAGGGCACGGACGCAGCGGTCGCGCTCGGTCACGGCGATGCCGGCGGCGTCCTCGACCGCCATGGCGAACGCCAGCGCGTGGCCGACGGCGGTGTCGCCGCTGATCCGCTCGGCGAGCTCGATCCCCGCAGCCGGCGGCCGGCCCTCGAAGAGCTTCTCCACGCCGCGGTGCACGAACCACAGCCGCGCCTTCATCCGCAGGATGGTCTCGCCGACGACGGAGAACCGGAAGTGGCCGGGCTCGATGAGGCCCGCGTGCACCGGCCCGACCGGGATCTCGTAGACGCCCTCGCCCTCGACCTCGAGGAACGGGAACGAGCCCACGTCCGGGTCGAAGCGGGGGGTCGGGTCGGCGTCGCGCAGCATCGGGTACCAGCCCTGCGGCCAGTGCCCGTGGCGGATGAGCCGGTGCGGCAGGGGGTGGCCCTCCGGCGTGATGCCGTACAGGTCGCGGATCTCCCGCTCGAAGCGTCCGACCGGGTAGCTGACGGCGGCGAGGCTGGGGATCGTCGGCCGTACGCCGGACGTGCGCAGCACGAGCTCCACCCGGGCGTCGTCGGCGGGGCGCACGAGGACGTAGACGACCCGGAACGAGCCGTCGTCCTCGACACCGGCGACCATGGCCGGCCGGAACCCGGCGCCGAGACGGGACGTGAGCGCGGCCGCGACGTCCTCCCGAGTGACGTCCAGCACCTGGGTGCGCGACCGGCCGGTCATCGGGCACCCGCCAGGACGGCGCCGGCCTCGGCGAGGAGAGTCGCGAGCGGGCCCGCGGCGAGACCGACGACCGCGGTCGCACCCAGGGCGAGGACGAGGGGCGTCTGGGGGCCGAGCGAGGTCCCGTCCGGCGTCGGTCCGGCGTCCGGGCTCCCGCCCATGGTCATGGCGGCCGAGTGCCGCGCGAGGCCGGCGAACAGCACGAGCACCAGGCCGACCGCCACCACCATCACGCCACCGAGCCCGCGCTGGAACCCGGCCACGACGATCGCCACCTCGGAGAAGAACAGGCTGAACGGCGGGAGGCCCAGCAGCGCCGCCATCCCGGCGAGGTAGGGGACGGCCACGCCGGGCCGGCGCACGAGCAGGCCCCGGATGCCCGAGATCCGCGTCGTCCCCTCGGTCGCGAGGATGCGGCCGGAGACGACGAACAGGCTCGACTTGGCCAGGCCGTGGCCCAGCACGTGCAGCAGCGCCGCCGCGAGGGCGAGGGTCCCGCCGGCCGCCGCCGCGAGGGCGAGCAGCCCCATGTGCTCGATGCTGGAGTAGGCGAGCATGCGCTTGAGGTCGCGCTGCCGCACGACCAGACCGGCCGCGACCGCGAGCGAGAGCAGCCCGGCCGTGGCGAGCAGCCCGCGCATCAGGCCGGGACCCAGGACCGGGTCGACGACGGCCTGCACGCGCAGGATCGCGTAGAAGGCGACGGACAGCAGCACCCCGGACATCAGGCCGGACACGGGTGCGGGGGCCTGGCTGTGCGCGTCCGGCAGCCAGCTGTGCATCGGGGCGAGGCCGGCCTTCGTCGCGAACCCGAGGACGGCCAGCGCACCGGCCACCTTGACGAGGGACGGGTCGAGCGCCAGGTGCTCCTGCGTCAGGACGATCCAGGACAGCGTGGGCCGGCCGGCCGACACGGTCGCGGCGTAGAGCAGGACGAGGCCGAGGAAGGCGATCGCCACGCCGACCGAGCCGAGGACCACGTACTTCCAGGCCGCCTCGAGCGACGTCCGCGTCCCGCGGTGGCCGACCAGGAACGCGGTGGCGATCGTCGTCGCCTCGACGGCCACCCACAGGACGCCGAGGTTGTCCGCGAGCACCGCGAGGGACATGGCCCCGAGGAAGAGGGCGACCAGCGTCGAGTACGTCCACGCGTCGGTCCGGCCGCCGGGCGGTGTCAGCCCGCCCCACGTGGCGGTGAGGCCGACGGCCCCCACCACGGCCAGCATGAAGGCCGACAGCGCGTCGACGCGCAGCAGGTCGCCGGCCGTCGGCGTCGCGCCGTCGAGGACGGCGGCGCTCAGCGCGACGCCGCTCGCCAGGACCGTCGCCGCGGTGAGGACCCCGGCGTAGCGGCAGAGCAGCGGCGTGCGCAGGGCCGCGGTGAGGACCGCCAGCACCAGGCTGACCACGAGGGGGAGGAGCACGAGGACGGCCATCAGTCGCGCAGCTCCATCAGGTCGTCGAGGTCGGCGGCGCCGAACTCCGCGGTGATGCGCGACGTGAGCACCCGCAGGATGAGCACCACGAGCAGCACGTCGAGCGAGGCGCCGAGCTCGACCACCAGCGGGACCCCTCCCGAGGTGAGGAACGCGACGGTCGCGATCCCGTTGTCGAGGACGAGGAAGCCGACGAGCTGGGAGATCGCGTGCCGACGGGTGGTGAGGATCAGGAACCCGTACAGCACGAGGGAGATGCCGACAGGGACCGCCGCGGAGGTGGGACCGGGCGCCAGGGTGAGGAACGGCCGGCTGACGAGGTAGGCGAGCATCGTCAGCAACGACAGGGCGAGCAGCGACGCGGTGGTGTTGAGCAGCGGGGTCTCCTCGCGCACCGCGGCGATCCGGACCCGGCTGCGGTCCAGCACCCACGGCAGCAGGAACCCCTTGAGGGCCAGGACGAGGAGCGCGATCGCGACCAGCTGCGGGTCGCCCTCGTAGATCCCGATGACGGCGACCAGCGCCGCCAGCGCCACCCCCTGGACGGCGAGCGACCGCACAGCGGCGGCCAGCGACCGCTTCCACACGAGGAGGACCGAGGTCAGCAGCAGCACGCCGGCCGCGAGACCGATCGCCTGGTCGAACCAGCTCGTCGACATGCCTACCCCTGGACCACGAGGTAGGAGGCCGTGACGGCCAGGAAGGCGAGGACGAACGAGCCGGCCAGGAGCTCGGGGACGCGGAACAGGCGGAGCTTCGCGAGGAAGACCTCGCCCGCGGCGAGCCCGGCGCCGATCACCCCGAGCTTGAGCGCCAGGGCGAGCACGCCGACGGCGAGCGCCGGCACGGTCACGTCACCGGCGATGCCCCAGGGCACCAGCAGGCTGCCGACGAGCCCCAGCAGCGCGCCCAGGCGCAGCCAGGACCCGAGCTCCAGCCACGCCAGGTCGCGGCCCGAGCTCTCGAGCACCATCGCCTCGTGGATCATCGTGAGCTCGAGGTGGGTGGACGGGTTGTCGACGGGCATCCGGCCGGTCTCGGCGAGCACCGCGACGGACAGTGCGACGAGCGCGAGCAGGCTCACCGGGGACGCGATGCTCGCCGGGTCGGCGATCCGTGCCTCGACGATGGCCGACAGCGCCGACGAACCGACCGGGATGGACAGTGCGTAGACGGACACGAGGACCGTCGGCTCGACGAGTGCCGCGATCGTCATGTGCCGGCTCGAGCCCATCCCGCCGAACGCGGAGCCGGCGTCGAGGCCGACGAGGGCCAGCGCCACGGTCCCGAGCAGCAGGACCGAGACGACGACGAACAGGTCGTCGGGCACCAGCGGGAAGGTCGTGGTCCCGACGAGCGGGACGAGCGCGCAGACCAGGGCGCTGGAGCCGAGCAGGACCACGGGACCCGCGGCCATCACCCAGCTCGTGCCGTCGGCCTGCAGCGTCTCCTTGCCGAGCAGCTTGCGCAGGTCGCGCCAGGGCTGCAGCACGCCGGCGCCCGCCCGGCCCTCCATCCGGGCGCGCACCTGGCGCATGACGCCGACGAGCAGCGGCGACAGCACCACCATGACCGCCACCTGGACCACGACCAGGACGAGCGCGCCGGCGTTCACAGGCTCACCACCACGAGGACCGCGAGCAGCGCGACGAACGAGTAGCCGAGGTAGCGGTGGATGCTGCCGTTCTGCAGGCGACGGGCCAGCAGGCCGAGGCGGTCGACGAACCGGATGCCGGGCCGGTACGCCGTCTCCTCGACGATGTCGCCCACGTGCTGCTGGAACTGCACGCGCTCGACGAGGTACCGCGACTCCGCGGAGTGCGTGACGAGGACGTCGCGCTCGGGTCGCAGGGCGTCGTCGAACACCCGCGCGAGCGGCTCGGCGTAGGACGTCGCGGTGTACTGCATCCGCGGGCTCAGCCGAACGCCGCCGCAGCCCCACGGCAGGTCCACCTCGCGCCGCGGCTGCCGTCGCGCCAGGCGCACGGAGACCACGAGCACCGGGACGACGAGGAGGACGGCGAGGACCGTCAGGGCCACCGGATCGAGCAGCGCGCCGACGGCGGACAGGTCGATGCCCCACCAGCCGACGGGCTGCGGCCCGGGCAGTCCGGCCGCGGCGGCGACCGCGGTGTACGTCGGCCCCGGTGCGAGCCCCAGCACGACGACGCTCGCGGCCGCGAGCACCAGGGCGACGCGCATGCCCGGTGCGCTCTCGTGCGCGGCGGCCGCGCCCTCGCTGCGGGGCCGGGCGAGGAACGCGATCCCGTACGCCTTGACGAATGCGAGCAGCGCCAGCCCCGCGGTCAGCGCGACGACCGCGACGGACACGGGCATCACCACGGCCACCAGCCGGTCCTGCGCGTTGGCGCCGTGGATGAGCGACTGCAGCAGCGCCCACTCCGCGACGAAGCCCGAGGTGACCGGGAGGGCGGCCGCGCCGAGCGCGCCGATCCCGAACGCGACGGACGTCGTCGGCATCCGCGCGCCGAGCCCGCCGAGCCGGTCGAGGTCCCGCTCGCCCGTGGCGTGCAGGACCGAGCCGGCGCCCAGGAACAGCGTCGTCTTGAACGCCGCGTGGCTGACGACCAGGAGCAGGCAGGCCGCGATCGCGGCGTCGGCCGGGCCCGCGCTGCCCTGCGCGCGGAGCAGCAGCCCGGTGCCGAGCGCGAGGAACATGAGGCCGACGTTCTCCGACGTCGAGTACGCGAGCATCCGCTTCAGGTCGGTGGCCACCGACGCCTGGAGGATGCCGTAGACCGCGGACACCGCGCCGAACGCGAGCAGGAGCAGCCCCCACCACGCCGGCCCGCCCGGCAGCAGGCGGATCGTCACGAGGACGGCGCCGTACACGCCCATCTTCACCATCGCCGCGCTCATCACCGCGGACACGTGGCTCGGCGCCTCGGGGTGCGCCCGGGGGAGCCACACGTGCAGCGGCACGATCCCCGCCTTGCTCGCGAACCCGAGGACGAGCAGGGCGAAGGCCAGCGAGGCCGCGGCGGAGCCGGCGGGGACCGTGGACAGCGCGGCGAAGCCCGTCCCCCCACCGGCGTCGGCGAGGACGGCGAACCCGACCAGGAGCAGGACGAAGCTGAGATGGGTCATGACGGCGTACCACAGGGCGGCCGAGCGCACCGCCGCCCGGTGTGCGTGCTCGGCCAGCAGGAGCACGGTCGAGGAGACGGCCATGAGCTCCCAGCAGAGCAGGAACGACACGGCGTCGGCGGCGGCCGGGACGAGCTGCAGCGCGAGGAGGAAGACCGCCATCGCCGACCACGACGTGCGCGAGGCGGCGGGTCCCCGGACGTAGGAGATCCCGTAGGACGCCGACACGGCACCGACGAGGCCGGCCACGAGCATGAAGAGCCCGCCGAGCCGGTCGGGCGAGAGGACGACCGGGTCGAAGGGCAGCGACACGGGGATCCTCAGCGCGCCCTGCCCGCCGCCGAGCGCCCAGGCACCGGTCACCGCGCCGGCGACCCCGAGGCCCACGACCGCCGCACCGGCGACGCGCGCGCGCAACCGCGGCGGGGTCAGCACGGCCGCTACGACGGCCAGGGCGGCGAGCGCCAGCTGCGTGAGCAGCCCGGCCTGGATGGGTGTCACCGGCCGGTCACCTGCCGCAGGGCGGCGACGATCGCGTCCGGCTCCGGGGGGCAGCCGCGCACCTCGAGGTCCACGTCGACCACGTCGTGGACCGCCCCGGCCACGCCGTGGGCACCGGCGAACGCCCCGCAGTCGCGTGCGCAGTCGCCGACGGCCACCACCATCCGGGGCCGCGGGGTCGCGTCGACCGTACGCCGCAGCGGCTCCGCCATGTTGTGGGTCACGACCCCCGTCACCAGGACGACGTCGGCGTGCCGCGGCGAGGCGACCAGCCGCGCGCCGTAGCGCTCCGCGTCGTAGACGGGGCCGAACGCGGCGGCGACCTCCACCTCGCAGCCGTTGCAGGAGCCGGCGTCGACGTGGCGCACCTGAACGCTGCCGGCCAGCGCCGCGGGGCGCCCGGGCGCCGGGTCGGGACGGGGCGGGGCCGGCTCGGCGACGCGGCCGGTGGTGCGGATCAGCCGCACCAGCCCGATGAGGCTCATCGCGACCGCCGCCGGGCCGGTCGGAGCTCGGCCCGCAGGGAGTCCTGGTCGGAGAGGATGGCGAGCAGGATGCCCCGACCGGCGACGAGCAGGTCACGTACGTCGGGGACGCTCAGCGAGTAGACGACCGTGGCGCCGTCCCGGTGCTGGGACACGAGCCCGGCGCGGCGCAGGACGGCGAGCTGCTGGGAGAGGTTGCTCGGCTCGATCTCGATCGCGTCCAGCAGCTCGTGGACCGCGTGGTTTCGCTCGGCCAGCAGCTCGAGGATCCGGATGCGCGCCGGGTGTCCGAGGGTGCGGAAGAGCTCGGCCTTCGCCTGGTAGAGCGGTGTGACCACGGTTCCTCTTCTCCGTCAGTGCTTCATCTTCGCATATGACGATTTCTTCATGTTAGGCGCCATGCAGGTTCACGGTGCGCGTCCAACGGGTGCGACCTATCCGTCCCACGACGTGCAACCACCGGTGTGCCTGCTCCATGCTTGCCGAGGTCGGATGGCCGGGAGCGCGTTCCGCGACGTGCCCGCGCCGTCCTCAGGTGTCCAGCGGCGGGACCGAGTGGTCCCCGACGGAGGCGGTGGTCGAGGTCGTGACCCCGGCTCCGCCGTCCGTCGGCGCGCCCACTCCGGCAGGGCAGGCGTCGGACGTACGGCGCTTCGCCCTCGCCGGGGTCGCCATCCTGGCGCTGAGCGTCGCCGCGGTCCGGCTCCGCGTGGACGGCGCGGACTCGTCGCTGTGGTGGCCGGCCGCGGGTGCCTCGGTCGCGGCGGTCGTGTCGGTGTGTGCCCGGCACCGGGCGGTCATGGTCGCCCTGGTGGCACTGGTCACCGCGGCGGGCAACCTGGTGGGCGGCCGGCCCCTGGACCTGTCGCTGTGGCTCGGTGCGGCCGACGCGGCGGAGGCCGCCGTGGCGGGCTGGTGGATCCTGCGCGGGAGCCCGGGCCGTCCGACGATGACGACGCTCGGCGACCTGTGGCGGCTCGTCGTCGGGGGGCTCCTCGGCACCGTGGTCGTGGCCGTCGGGATCCGGGTGGCCGTCGTGTCCCTGGTCGGGAGCGCCACCGCCTGGGCGACGTTCCCGCACGTCGCCGCGTCCCACCTGTCCGCGGTGCTCCTGATCGTGCCCCTCGTGCTCCGGGCGAGCGGGACGCGGGCGGACGCGGGCCGGACCGAGACGGTCCTCCAGTGGGTCGCGACCCTCACGCTGACGGCGTACGCCTTCGGGCCGCGGTGGGGGCTCCCGCTGTCGTTCGTCCCCCTCGCGCCGCTCATGTGGGGCGCGCTGAGGCTCGCGGTGCGGGCCGTGGTCCGTCAGCTGGTGGTGGTGCTGCTGGGCGTGTCGGTCCTGACCGTGCTGGGTGGCGGGTCCTTCACCGCCGCGGCGGACAGCTCGGCCGACCCGATGCTGGCCGCCACCCTCGTCGAGACCTACCTCCTCGTCACCGTGCTGGCCGTCCTGTCGCTCGCGCTCGCGGTCGACCAGCGCCGCTCCGCGCTCGTCCAGGTCTCGAGGAGCGAGCGCCTGTTCCGCGCCGGCTTCCAGGACGCGCTGCAGGGGACGGTGATCCTGCGTCGTTCCCTCGTCAGCCTGCGGATCGTCGAGCTGAACGGGATCGCGGCCGGCCTCCTCGGCGGACCACCGCCGACGCTGACCGGCACCGACTGGTTCGACCACGTCCGGGACGACGACGGCGACTTCCGCCGCGCGGTCGCCGTCCTCTGCCGCGGCCGGTCGAGGGGGTGGCGGGGCGAGCTGCGCCTCGCGATGCCGTCCTGCGCCGACGCCAGATGGGTCGAGGTCGCGGCGGCCCGGATCGAGTCGGTCGTCGGCGTCGACCTGCTGATCGTCCACCTGGTGGACGTGACGGCCAGGCGGGAGGCCGAGGCGGCGCTGTCCCGGATCGCGCTGCACGACCCGCTGACCGACCTGCCCAACCGGACCCTCCTCAGGTCCCGGATCGAGCAGGCGCTCGAGCTCGACCACGAGGACGGGAGCAGCCTGGCGCTGCTGTTCCTCGACCTGGACGACTTCAAGCGGGTCAACGACTCGATGGGTCACGAGGCGGGGGACGACCTCCTCGTGCGCGTCTCGGACCGGCTCCGGGGAGCGGTCCGCGCGTCGGACACCGTCGCCCGGCTCGGCGGCGACGAGTTCTGCGTGCTCCTGCCGGCCATCGAGCCGGACTGCGTCCAGGGGGCGGTCGACCGGGTGCTCGAGTCGTTGGTCGCCCCGATCAGCATCCCGGCCGGGACGTACCGCGTGTCGGCCAGCATCGGCGTCGTCAAGGACTCCTCGGGGAGCACCGTGAGCGGGCTGCTCCGAGACGCCGACACGGCGATGTACGTGTCCAAGAAGAGCGGCGGCGGGCGGGCGACGTTCTTCGACGACACGTACCGGGCGCGTGCGCTGCGCGGCCTGGAGATCGCCCAGGAGTTCGACGGTGCGGTCGCCCGCGGTGAGCTGCGCCTCTACGCCCAGCCCGTCGTCGACCTGGCCACCGGACGGGTCGTCTCGGCGGAGACGCTCGTCCGCTGGCAGCACCCCCAGCGCGGGCTCCTGCCGCCGGGGGAGTGGCTCGACGTCGCGGAGGGCAGTCCGTCGGGCGAGGACCTCGACCGGTGGGTGCTGTGGGAGTCGTGCCGGCTCGCCGCGGCCTGGACGGCGTCGACCGGCTCCGCGGGCCTGCGCGTGCACGTCAACGTCTCCGGCCGACAGGTCCAGCGCGGCGACCTGCTCGAGCAGGTCCTCGCCGCGCTCGACGAGACGGGACTGCCGGCACCGTGCCTCGTCGTCGAGCTCACCGAGGACCAGCTCGACGAGGTGGGCGGGTCCCTGTCGCAGGACCTCGCGGAGCTCCGCCGGCGGGGGATCGGGCTCGCCGTCGACGACTTCGGCACGGGGTACAGCGCCTTCGGCCGGCTGATCGACTACCCGGTCGACATGGTCAAGATCGACCGCGCCTTCGTCGCGCGGATGCTGCACGAGGAGCGCAGCCGGGCCATCGTCGACCTCGTCGTTCGCCTGGCCCGACGGCTGCACCTCGACGTGGTCGCCGAGGGCGTCGAGACCGAGGAGCAGGCCCGCTACCTGCGCTCGATCGGCTGCGGTCTCGCGCAGGGCTACCTGTGGAGCCGTCCGCTGAGTCCGGAGGACTTCACCGGGCTCCTGCCACCGGGCGGCCCGGGCACGGTCGAGGAGCGCCCGGGTCCGGTCGATGGCGAGCCGCTGACGGGTCGGCGGGTCTACGCCGGGGTCGTGGACCACTCCGGCGGGACGTGCAGGACGGCCGTGCCGGCGAACGCGCCCGCGGCCAGGTCGGCGAGGGCGGTGTCGGCGTCGGCCATGGAGTAGCGGGTCGTGGTGGCGCGCACGCCGAGCCGCTCGGCGAGGCGGAGGAACTCCTCGCCGTCCGCCCGGGTGTTCGCCGTGACGCTGCGGAGCACGCGCTCCTCGAACAGCTCCCGCCGGTAGTCCAGCGCCGGGATGTCCGACAGCCAGATGCCGGCCACCGCGAGCGTTCCGCCGCGGTCGAGCGCGCGCAGCGCCGGCGGGACGAGCTCGCCGGCCGGCGCGAAGAGGATGGCGCCGTCCAGCGGCTCCGGCGGCTCGTCGTCGGCTCCCCCGGCGGAGTCGCAGCCGAGCTCCAGCGCGAGCCGGCGGTTCTCCTCGCCCCGCGTCAGGACGTGCACCCGCAGGCCCTGGTTCAGCGCCAGCTGCGCGGTGAGGTGCGCCGAGCCGCCGAAGCCGTAGATCCCGAGCCGGCCGCCGGGCGGCACCGCGGCGGTGCGCAGGGCGCGGTAGCCGATGATGCCGGAGCACAGCAGCGGGGCGGCCTGGTCGTCGTCGAGGCCGTCGGGCAGGACGTAGGCGAAGCGCTCGTCCACCAGGCAGCTCTCGGCGTAGCCTCCGTCGACGTCCCAGCCGGTGAATGCCGGTGCGGTGCACAGGTTCTCGCGCCCCGATCGGCAGTAACGGCAGGTGCCGTCCGTCGCCGCGAGCCAGGCGACGCCGACCCGCGTGCCGACCGACAGCCGCGACGTCGCCGGCCCGACGGCGTCGACGACGCCGACGACCTCGTGACCCGGCGTGACGCCGTCCCGTCGCGGCGCGAGGTCGCCCTCGGCGAGGTGCAGGTCGGTCCGGCATACGCCGCAGCAGTGCACCCGGACGCGGGCCTGGCCCGGCCCCGGATCGGGTTCGGGGCGGTCGGTGAGCACGAGCGGGCGCGTGGCGACCGGCCCGGGCTGCGCGACGATCCAGGTGCGCACGGGCCCAGCCTGTCACGGCAGCGCGAGCGGTGGCCCGTCGCCGTCAGGCGCGGCCGCGGAGGCGTTCGGTCAGGCGGCGGTCGCGCTTGGTCGGCCGACCCGCGCCGCGGTCGCGCCGTATCTCGGCGGGTCGCTCCTCCTTCGGCGGCGGGGGCGGCGTGCGGTCGTCGTAGTTCAGCGCGGCGAGCGCCGCGCTCGTGCGCTTCTCGATGAGGCCCGTGACGACGACGATGCGCTCGCCGGCCGGGGTGTCCGCGCGCACGGTGTCGCCCGGTCGGACCGCGTGCGCAGGCTTGGCGCTCGCGCCGTTCACCTTCACGTGGCCCGCCCGGCACGCGGCGGTCGCCGCGGAACGGGTGGCGTAGAGCCGGATCGCCCACACCCACGCGTCCACCCGGACGCTCGAGGGGGCCTGCGCCGCGACCATGCCGCCAGCCTAGGAGAGCGCGGCGCCGGCGGCCCTCATGCCGTGAGGTCGCGACGGCGCCAGCCGACGTAGCCGAGCGCCGCGACGACCGCCGCGGTCGCGGTCAGCGCGACGACCGCCGTCACGGTGCCCGAGTCGAGCGGGAGCCGCGGCGCGTGCTGGAACGGCGAGAGGTCCGTGAGCCACTGCGGTGCGTGCCAGAGCACGCCGAACTCGCCGAGTGCGACGAAGGCGACGTAGAGGCCCCAGACGCCCGGGGTGAGCCGCGGCAGCCAGCCGAACACCGCCAGCGCGATGCTGCACATCACCCACACCCCTGGTACCTGGGCGACCGAGACGGCGGTCACCCGGGCCACCTGGCCGCCGTCGTGCAGGCTGAGCGCGGCGCCGGCGCCGATCGACAGCCCGCCGAGCAGCATGAGCAGCGCGACGCCCGCGAGGGCGACCACGACGTGGCTGGTGGCCCAGCGCGTGCGCGTCGTCGTGGTCGAGAGCAGGCTCTCGGCGTGACCGGCCGTCTCCTCGGCGCGCAGGTGGTTCACCGCGGCGATCCCGAAGACCGCGGCGAGGATGCCCAGGATGGTGATCTCGGCCGAGAGGAACGCGTCGGTGAGCGCCTGCCCGCCGCCGAGCTGCTTGATCAGGTCCTGCGCGTTGGCCGAGCCGAAGAAGTCCTCGACGCCGCTGACCAGGGACCCGATCACGGCGCCGAACAGGACGAACGCGACGAGCCAGGCGGCGAGGACCCGGTCCTGCAGCCGGACCGCCAGGTCCCAGACTCCGGCGAGCGAGCCCCGGGCCGGGCCCGGCCGCTCCTCGCGCAGTCCGGCCCCCAGATCCCTCCGGGCGCGCAGCGCGAACGCCACGGGCACGAGCACGGCGAACAGCGCGAGCGGCAGCAGCAGCACCCACCAGCGGTCGCCCGCGTAGGCGCGGACCTGCTGGTTCCACCCGATCGGGGACAGCCAGGACAGGAACGACGGGCCCGGCTCGGCGAGGTCGCCCACCGCGCGCAGGACGTAGGTGACGGCGATGATCATCGAGCTCATGCCGATGGCCGACCGGCTGGTCGACGCGATCTGGGCGGTCACGCCGGCGACCGCGCCGAACGCGAGGCCGGTCGCTGCCCAGCCCAGCCCGAAGGCGAACGATCCGGCGACCGGGAGGCCTCCCGCGACGAGGGCGGCGCCGGAGAGCAGGCCGAGCAGCAGGCTCGCCCCGACGCAGATGGTCAGCGCTGCGGTGAGCGGCGCGTTGCGCCCGAGCCGTCCGCCGCCGAGCAGCTCCAGCCGACCGGACTCCTCGTCGGCGCGGGTGTGGCGGACCATGACGACGACGACGAGGACCGCGAGCACCGCCGTCATGAACGCGGTGTACTTGATCATCGACAGCGCGCCGATCGACGTGGGGTCGTAGACCCGCCCGAACAGCGCGACCACCGACGCGGTCCCGTTGAGCCTCCTCGCCGCCTCGACCCGGCTGGCGAGGTCCGGGAAGAGGTCGGCGCTCGCGGTGGCGGTCGAGCCCGCCATGACGGCGAACGCGAGGATCCACACGGGCAGCAGCCAGCGGTCCCGCCGGAGCCCGAGCCGGATCAGGCTGCCCGTGCCGACCAGCGTGTCACGCACGGTCGGACCGCCCCGCGCCGGCGTCGTCGGTCGCGTCCCCGGCGGCGACCCCGTAGTGCCGCAGGAACAGGTCCTCGAGCGTGGGCGGCTGGCTGGTGAGCGTGCGCAGCCCCGCGGCGGTGAGCGCGTGCATGATCGGCTCGAGACCCGACGGCTCGACCTGCGCGGAGACCCGGTGGTTCACGACGACGACGTCGTGCACGCCGGGCAGGCGCTCGAGCCCCTCGGGGACCGTCCGTACGTCGGCCGTGACCGACGTACGGGTCAGGTGCCGGAGCTGGTCGAGCCCGCCGGTCTCCACGACCTTGCCGGCGCGGATGATGCTGACCCGGTCGGACAGCGCCTCCGCCTCGCTGAGGATGTGACTGCTCAGGAGGACGCTCCGCCCCTGGTCGCGCAGCGCACGTACCTCGCCGCGGAAGGCGTCCTCCATGAGCGGGTCGAGCCCGCTGGTCGGCTCGTCGAGCAGGAGGAGCTCCGCGTCGGTCGCCAGCGCGGCGATCAGCGCCACCTTCTGGCGGTTGCCCTTGGAGTACGTGCGCGCGCGGCGCGTCGGGTCCAGGTCGAACAGCTCCACTAGCCGGTCCCGACGGGCAGCGTCCTGGCCACCCTGCAGCCGGCCGAGCAGGTCGATGACCTCGCCGCCGGTCAGGTTCGGCCACAGCGCCACGTCACCGGGGACGTACGCCAGGCGGCGGTGCAGCTCCGCGACGTCGCGCCACGGGTCGAGACCCAGGACGGTCATCGAGCCGGCGTCGGCGCGCAGCAGGCCGAGCACCAGCCGCAGCGTGGTCGTCTTGCCCGCGCCGTTGGGCCCGAGGAAGCCGTGCACCTCCCCGGCGGACACGGACAGGTCAAGCCCGTCCAACGCGGTCACGTGACCGAAGCGCTTGGTGACACCGGTGAGCTCGATGACGTTCGCCATGGCGGCCTCGATGCGGCTGAACGGTGGAAACCCTGCTGACCAGCCTATCGAGACGACACAGGCGTTGAGCGGGCTCGAGCGGCGCGGCGCGGGGTCGCTCGAGCCGCCGAACTCAGGTGATGGAGGCGCGGTAGATCCTCTCGACCGACTCGTGCAGCGCGGCGTCGAGCTCGACGGCCGTCTGGTGCACGTCCAGACCTTCGGTGAGCGCGCGGGAGAAGCTCGCGATCCCGCCATGGTTGCGCGCGGGCAGCTCGACCGCCCCTGCCGGCCGTAGCCGCCGGAGAGCGCCGCCACCCGCAGCACGCGCAGGTGCGCCACGAGGTAGGCGTCAAGGTTCTCCTCGCCGGGCAGCGCGAGCTTGAGCATCACCCGCACGCCCTCGTCGAGCGCATTCAGCTCCCGCACGAGGGTCTGGTGCAGCAGCGCCTCGGCCGCCTGCCTTCGGGGTGCTACCCCCGCTCTGGTCCAGCGCCGCGACGAATCCCTTCACCCCGGCGACCGGCCCGTGCGGTCGCCGGCGTCAGTCGGTCTCGGGCTTCTCGTCCCCGTGGTGGGCGTAGTGGATCTGCTCCGGGTGCCCGAGCTCCTCGTCGGGCTCGGCCGACAGCGAGCGCTCGACGCCGGCGAGCTGCTCGTAGTAGTGCCAGCGCTCGTCGATGTCGGCCTGCGCGAGGGTGAGCAGGTACTCCGACCGGTCGTGGTCCGCCCGGTCCAACGAGGTGTAGCGCGTCTCCTCGTTGGTGAAGTCGGTGAGGGACGTGGTCGGCCGCTTGCTGTCGAGGCTGAACGGGTGCGCACCGGGGGCGGGGCTCGGGTGGAAGCGGTACAGCGGCCAGTAGCCGCTCGTGACGGCCGCCTTCTGGTGGCCCATCGAGCTCGACATCTCGATGCCGTGGGCGATGCACGTGGAATAGGCGAGGATCAGCGACGGCCCCGGCCAGGCCGCGGCCTCGAGGATCGCCCGCACCGTCTGCGTCTCGTTCGCGCCGAGCGCGACCTGGGCGACGTAGACGTCGCCGTAGGCCTGGGCGAGGAGGCCGAGGTCCTTCTTCTTGGTGGCCTTGCCGGTGCTCGCGAACTTCGCGGCGGCACCTCGCGGCGTCGACTTCGACGCCTGGCCGCCCGTGTTGGAGTAGACCTCGGTGTCGAGCACGAGGATGTTCACGTTGCGGCCCGAGGCGAGCACGTGGTCGAGCCCGCCGAAGTCGATGTCGTAGGCCCAGCCGTCGCCGCCGACGATCCAGACCGCCGTCGGGATGAACGCGTCGGCGAGCGACGCGAGCGACGTGGCGCGCGGGTCGTCGATGCCGACGAGCGCCTCGCGCAGCCGCGCGACCTGCACCCGCCGCTCGACGATGCCCGGCTCGTCGGTGACCTCGGGCGCGTCCGCGAGCAGCGCGGAGACGACCTCCACGGGCAGCTGCGCCGACAGCTCGGAGAGCAGCCGGTGCGCGTCGGCGGTCTGGCGCTCGACCCCGAGCCGGATCCCGAGCCCGAACTCCGCGTTGTCCTCGAACAGCGAGTTGGCCCAGGCCGGGCCGCGCCCGTCGCGGTCCTTGGCCCACGGCGTCGTCGGCAGGTTGCCGCCGTAGATCGAGGAGCAGCCGGTGGCGTTGGCCACGACCATGCGGTCGCCCATGAGCTGCGTGACGAGCTTGAGATACGGCGTCTCTCCGCAGCCGGCGCACGCGCCGGAGAACTCGAACAGCGGCTGGAGCAGCTGCGAGCCCTTGACGGTGTCGGTGCGCACGAGGGACCGGTCGACC
>JAJXTD010000145.1 GCA_021784035.1 Actinomycetes bacterium
CCTGGGACTTCGACAAGGCGTAGAGGAACTCCGGCAGGCCGGGCAGCACCTGGCGGCTGACCGTGCCGATGCCGAACGGCGAGAACGGCACGAGGTAGGAGTTGAACTCACCGACCCAGTCGATGAGGCGGTCGCCGCCGGTGTTGCCAATGAGGACGTCGAGGCCCGCCCCGCCGAAGGCCCGGTCCTCGTACGACGGTTCGGTATCCGGCACGTCGTTGAGGTTCGTGTTCGTGGTGAGGTCGTCGTCACCGTTGAGCAGATCGTTGCCCCAGCCGCCCCAGAGGGTGTCGCGCCCGGTGCCACCCACCAGCCAGTCGTTGCCGTAGTCCCCGAACAGGACGTCGTTGCCGTCACTGAGCTTGGTCGAGAGCGGCTGCGTCAGTCCGTCGTTCGTGTCGTTGTTGAGCAGCCACGGCCTGGTCGGGTCCGGCACCGCGTTGAAAGTGCCGTTCACGGCGAGCGTGATCATGCGGCGCGGGTCGTACTCGTCGTAGAGCGCGAAGGTGCCGACCCGGAGCGTGCCGTAGCCGAGGATGCCGTGGAACGCGAGCGGACGCAGCCAGCCGCTCTCGACGACACCGGTGATGACGCTCCCGGTGAAGACCGGGGCGTAGGAGGTTGCGAGCGCCTCGGAGCCCGAGATGCCGTCGTTGCCGCCGCCGCCGTGGACGAAGTCGTCGCCGAGGCCGCCGAAGAGCAGGTCGTCGGCGTACTGCGCGTCGAACAGCGGGTCCCCGGCCGTGAGCGTCGACGTGATCGGGTTGAGCGCCCACGGGGTCAGGTCGACCGACTTGGTGAGCAGTCCGGTCGCGTTGATCACCGCGGTCTGGATCTGCCCCGGCGTCGAGATGGTGGACTGCACCGTCGCCACGGTCACGCCGTTGAGCGGTTCGGTGAGGCCGTTGCGGCTGGTGAAGATCCGGCCGTCGTCGCCGAGGATGCCATCGGTGCCCGCGCCGCCGGAGATCCAGTCCGCGCCCCAGCCTCCGACGAGGTCGTCGTCGCCGGCGTCGCCGTAGACCACGTCGTTGCCGCCGCCCGCGTAGACGGTGTCATCCCCGGACTCGCCGTGGACCTCGTCGCTCCCCCACACGTCGACGGCCGCGGTGCCCGAGCCGACACTGGCCGACTGGGTCATTCCGGTGAACAGGTCGGGGTGCGCGTCCGGTCCGCCGGACGTGTAGTCGAGCAGGACCACGGCGTGCGGCACGAGCGGGGCGGTGGTCTCGGCGTACTGGGTGGCGTAGGCGAAGGAGAGGTACGCCGTGGCGCCCGTCGTCGCATTCGTCACGGTCACGAGGCGCAGGATGCGCCCGTTGTCGCCGACGATCGTGTCGGAGTCGCGGCCGTGGCCCGCGGTGAGGTCGCTGCGCGCGGCCCGCGTGCCTGCGCCGCCGAAGAGCAGGTCGCCGCCGTCGGTCCGCTGCGCGATGCCGTCGGCACCGGTGGCGTCGAGCGAGAACAGGTCGGAGCTGCCGCCGATGATGTCGTCGGCGCCCAGGCCGCCGAAGACGACGTCGCTGCCGCCGCCGCCCTCGATGTAGTCCGACCCGTCGGTGGGCGCCTCGAACGACGGCAGGAGGACCAAGTCGCCCGCGCTGTTGCGGTGGGCACCGACCCGGCCGGTGGCGCCGCCCGTGACCGGAGCGCCGGTGAGCGGGTCGACCTGCTGCGCCACGTGGTCGATCGAGCCGTCGCCCTGGATCGTGTCGTTCCCGAGCTGGCCGAAGATCGTGTCGTCGCCTGCGCCACCCGCGAGGTAGTCGTTGCCGTACCGGTCGGAGCTCGTGCTGATCTCGTGGTCGAGCAGCGTGATCCGGAAGTCGGTCCAGGCGGCCGCGTGAGCGGGGTCGAGCTGCCACCCGGCGTCCACGTTGGCCGTGCCTGCGATCGTCAGGTCGGTGCTGTAGATCTGCGTCGCCCCCGCGGCGAGCGTGCGGAACCGCGGGCTGCGGTGGTCGCCGAAAGTCGTGGACCGGTCAACGACGGCGTTGTCGCCGAGGATGAGGTCGCGCTCGGTGCCGCCGTCGATGCTGTCGGACCCGGTGCCGCCGATCAGGAGGTCGTCGCCGCCGCGGCCGTACACAGTGTCGTCACCGCCGAGCGCGTTGTCGGTGATCTCGGCCCGCACTACCTGGAGCGCGTCTGCGCGGACGTCCCAGGTGACCTTGCCGTTGTCGCCGAGCGCGAGGTCGGCGGCGCCGCCGAGGTCGATCACGTCGCCGGCCCAGCCACCGAGGACGACGTCGACCCCGCTACCCGTGGTGATGCGGTCGATGCCACCGACGGACGGGCTGATGGTCTGCAGCACCCCGGCGCTCATCGGCAGCTGGCCCCAGCGACTCGTCACCGCCGGGAAGGCATCGAACCGACCGCTGTCCCCCAGGACGATGTTCAGACCGTCGCCCGCGACGATCCCGTCCGCCCCGGTGCCACCGAAGACCACGTCGTCGCCGAGCCCCGTGGTGATGGTGTCGTCGCCACCGAGCGCGGTATCCGTGCTCCAGATCCGGTCGAGGTCGGTCGGATCGCCGTCGAGGGTGACCCAGTCGATGAAGCCGTGGTCGCCGAGCACGAGGTCGGTCAGGTCGGCCCCGCTGCCGCGGTTCGTCGTCACGGAGTCGCCACCGGCCCCGGCCAGGACGATGTCGCTGCCGCTGCCGGTGGTGATCGTGTCGTCGCCGCCGATGGTCGGGTCCGTCGTGACGACGAGACCCACGAGGCGCTCGACGCCATCGGTCTTGTCGCCGAAACCGCCGTTGCCGGAGACCGCGACGGCGAGACCCTCGAGCTGCGCGAGCAGCTCAGGTGTGATCTCACTCGTCCCGATGCCGGCGATCGCAGGGATGCTGCCCGGGGTGAACCAGAGCACACGACCGCGGTCGCCGAGGACGATGTCGCCACCGGTGCCGCCGTCGATCTTGTCCGACCCCTGGCCGCCGAAGATGACCAGCGGGAGGGTCGACAGGCGGCCGTCGACGGTGTCGTCGTCCGTGGCACCGAGCTGCGGGGCGGCGAACGACTGGGTCGTCCGGCGGGTCACCTCGACGACGATGTACGACGACCCGTCGTCCGCCGTGAGGTCCGCCAGGTCGTGGCTGGTGCCCGCGTCGAAGGTCAGCATGGAGCCGCTCACCGAGCACAGCGTGGAGGACGGACCGCAGATCTCCACGCCGTTGACCAGCACGCGCACCGACTCGCCCGAGCCGAGAGCGCCTTCAAGGTCGACGGTCTGCGCTCCGCTGGAGCGGTATGTCGTCACGACACGGTGGTCGACCGTCACGACGACGACGTCGCCCGGTGTGAGCGAGTCGAACAGGCCCACCGTGTCCAGGTGGTTGTGCACCACGTAGCGGGTCGGGTCGAGCGCTGCCCCGTTGACGGTGACGGAGACCGCGGACGACTGGACCGGCGCGTCGCCATCGGAGAGCACGGTGCTCAGCTGGAGGACGTTGTCCACCGGGCCTTGCGTGTTGAGGACGAAGAACCCGTCCTGGCCGTTGGTGAGGTTGACGGTCACGTCGTCGTTGCCGAGGCCGGTGTTGAGCCACGTGGTCGTGCGCAGGCCGGCTCGGTTGTGGGTGCCGTCGACGACGAAGGTGTCCGCACCGGAACCGGACCAGATCCGGATGCCGTCAGCCAGGTTTCCGTCGCTCGCGGTCCGCCAGGTGATCGACCCCTGGGCGAGGCCCACCAGGTAGATCTCCTGCGGAGAGCCGAAGATCGCCTCCGCCGCGGTCACCGCCTCGTCACGCACCCACGCAGCCGAGCGGACGTCGGTCATGAGCACCCTCGGGTCGCCGGTGCTGCTGGCCTCGTCGCTGATCTGGAGCGTGTTGCGTCCGCTGCCGAGGTCGAGGTTCAGCGTGCCGTCGATCCCGTCGAGGCCGCCGGGCAGGAACTCCGGCCGGTCCGTCAGGCCGACGTTCGCCAGCGACGCGACGTAGACCCGGTCGTCGCCCGAGGCGAGCGAGACGTTCGTCTGGGCCGAGGTGCCCTGGACGTTCAGCACATCCGAGCCGGAGCCGAGGGACAGGTTCAGCGTCTCGACGCCCGCGTAGTCGATGCCGTCGCGGCGGGTCAGGTCGACGGCGACGCCACCGACGCCGAGGGCGGTGAGTCCGACCAACACCGGGTGCGCCGGGTCCTCGTTCACCTCGCCACGGAAGCCGACGAGGTAACGGCCACCGACCTGCCACACGTAGACGGTCGGGGCGCAGGCCGTCGAGTCGTCGATGCCGCACCGGTTCGACACGTACGGGAACGTCAGCGCGTTCGTGCGCGGGAAGAGCAGCTGCTGCAGCGCAGCCTGGACGGCGGCCGCCGACGCACCCACCGCGAACGTGACGGCACCGAGGCCCGTGGTGAGGCCGTCGATCAAGACCGACAGGGCGATCGTGAACTCGGCGGCGCCGGTGGCCGGGGTCACCGAGTAGAGCCGGTCCAGCGGGCGACCGAGGTCGTCCAGGGCGGTCCGCGCGACCATGTCGAGGCCGGTCAGCGTCGTCTGGGTCAGCGTGCCCAGGTTGTCGTTCGTGTCGCCCGCGTCGTCGAGCCACGCCGTGTCGGCGCCCGAGCCGCCGTCGATCACCAGCAGCGCCGCGAGCTCGTCCAGCAGGTGCGCCGTCGAGCCCACGCGGAACGTGTCGTCGCCGGCCTGGCCGAGGATCCGCGTGTGGCCCGACAGCGTCCGCACGGTGACCGTGTCGTCGCCCTTTCCGGCGTCGATCGTCGTGGTGCCGTCGTGGGTGTTGACGATCGTGAACGTGTCGTTGCCGTACCCGAGCAGGACGGTGAGGTCCTCGAAGTCGGCGTAGAGGATGCCGCCGGAGAAAGGCACGCCGGACAGCACAGTTCCGGTGGACATGCCCAGACCGGTGACCTGGTCCTCGCCGGTGATCGGGTCGGTGGTCAGCGACCCGGTGTCGGCGGCCGGGCTGTCCTCGTTGTGCACGACCAGGGTGTCGACCTGCGCGGTCTCGAGGGCCAGCGCGGTGCTCGCGCCGGCGGCCCTCGGGTGGTCGGAGGACTCACCGGGCAGCACGACCGGCAGGTAGCCGTCGAGGGTCAGCGGCACCGGCGGGCTCGGGTCGTCGCCGCCGCTGACGGTGAGCGGGCCCTGGATCTGGGTCACGCGACGCGCAGAGTCGGCGAACTCCTGCAGGTCGCTGCCGTCCACCACGGTGTCGTCGATCGCCGCCACGGTGACGGTCTGCTCCGTGAACCAGTTCGCCGAGGTGAAGGTGAGCACGAGGCTGCCGTCGGTGTCGACCGTCTGGCCCGTACCCGCGACGAACCGTACCTGAACCAGGTTGCACCCGCCGGCGACGGAGGTGCAGTCCGTCCCGACCTGACGAAGGTCGAGGCTCGGGGTCATCAGCGGGCGCAGGGTGACGGTGACGGTCGTCAGGCCGGGGTCGCGCGTGAGGCGCACGGTGTAGGCGTCGGTGGCCTCGTACTCGCCGGCGGTCGCACCCTCGACCAGTCGGGTCGTCCCGTCGGACTGGGTGATGACGACGCCGGGGGTGTCGGAATCCTGCACCAGCACGCGCACCGGATCGACGAGCAGTCCGGGCACGCCGACCACGACCACCTCGGCCTTTCCGGCGACGATCACCGGGGTGACGCCGCCGTCCTCGAAGCCCCACGCCTCGGTCACGGTGATGGAGCTGCTCGTGTTCGACGCGACGTAGCGGTAGTACATCGCGCCGGTCTTCCCGACGACGCGGACCAGCGCGCCGGACAGACCGCCGTCCGCCGTCGGCAGGGTGCCGTCGACGGTAAGGGTGAGCCGGTCGTCGGTGATGGCAGTCACGTTGCCGCCGACCTGCGCGGTGGTCACCGGTGCCTGGTAGCCGAAGACCTCGAACGTGCTCGTGGAGTCGGGCAGGACGTCGAAGTCGCTGCTCACCTGCAGCACGTTGACGCCGCCGTCGACCACGTTGCCGAGCACCCAGCGCACCTGGCCCGCGCCCGCGCCGGACAGGATCCGCACCTGGTAGCCCACGAGCGAGTTCGCCGTGAGGGCGGAGTCGCCGAAGGTGAACTCGTCGTCGCGCCCGGTCGTGCCGACCACCGTTCCGGTGATGCGGTCGCTGCTGGTGATCGTCGTCGTGAGCGAGAGGAACTGCTGGCCCTCGATGACGCCGTTGTCGGGCGCCTGGACCTCGATCGTCAGCGTGGTCGCCGACGTGAAGCCGACATCGAGTGTGGACGACCACGACGTCGTGCCCACCAGGCGGATCTGCAGTCCAGCCGGGGCGACGACGTGCAGGGTGACCGTGCCACCGGCGTACGGCGCGCGCGGCAGCCGGATCGTGAACGTGGCGGTGGTGCCGTGGCTGCCGGTGGAGTCCTGCTCCACCACGGTCGTTCCGCCGGTCGGCGGCGTCACCACGACGGCGGCGGCCTCGTCGTCGACGATCGTCACCACCGAGTTGTTCACGGCGAGGCGGTCGTAGCGGCCGACGTTGAGGATCTGCCACGTGCTCGTGGCGTCGGGCAGCGTGGCCCAGGCTGAGGCCAGCGTGAGCGTGTCTGCGGTGCTGCCCGAGATGACGAGCTCCTGGTCCACGCCGGCGCCGGACAGGATGCGGACCGTCAGCCCGGCAAGGCTGCGGCCGGCGAAGGCGCCGGTGGCGGTCAGGGTGTTGGTCGTCGCCGACGTGACGGTGCCGCTGATCGCGCCGACGACGCTGGTCTGCAGCTGGGCGGCCTGGGTGCCCTCGGGCAGCAGGTCGAAGGCCGCACGCACGTAGAGCGTCTGCGCGGTGGTCGACGTGGCCGCGAACACCAGGGTGGCGCTGGCCTTCCAGTGGACGCCGTCGGTCGACAGCTGGACGTACGTCGTGCGGCTCGGGTCGCTGGGCAGCACGGGAGCCGACAGCGTGACGTACACGGTCGTATCGGGACCGAAGGTCGGCCGGATGCTGATCTGGCGCTGGACGGCGGCGCCGCTCGACTCCGAGACGACGGTGGTGGGGCCGCCGACCGGGACGATCACGAACGCGGGCGCGTCGTTGTCGACGATCTCCGCCGCGACACCGTCGACCGGGATCCCGGTCCAGTCGCTGCTCAGCCCGCCGGTCGCCTCGACGCTGTGGCGGATCAGTCCGGTGTGGCCGAGCAGGTCGTTGGACTGCACCGCCGGGGCGGCGGCGCCGACCTCGACGTGGTCGTTGCCCAGGCCGCCGAAGATCGAGGTCTCGACGTCCGGGTTCGTCGACGGCACGTAGAACGTGTCGTCGCCCTCCATGCCGTAGACCTTGAGCCGCTCGATGTTCGTGTAGGTCACGTAGCGCCCGGCGCCGTAGACGGCGTCCTTCGTGATCACGTACTTGTCGTTGAACTCGGTCCCGATGACCACGACGGTGTCGAAGCCGGTTCCGCCGTCGATCGAGACTGGGGCGTTCATCGCGTACTCGACGTAGTCCCGGCCCTCACCGGTGTTCACCCGGCTGGTCTCGGACTCCGACGCGAAGCTGCGGATGATGAACGTGTCGTCGCCGGCGTCTCCGTTGAGGCTGAGCACGGCGAGGTTGTGGAAGATGTCGAAGCTGTCGTCGCCCGAGCCACCGTTGATGGTCGTGGCGAACGAGACGCCGTTGGAGAGGTCGCCGCGTGTGGAGTGGAAGAACTGCGCCGCAGGGATGCCGAACGTCGAGTCCTTGACGTAGCTGGTGTAGAGCTGGCCGACGCTGAACCTGTCGCTGCCGTTGCCGCCGTTGATGGTGGTGACCGCGGAGTTGTCGTCGAGCGCGATGTGGTCGTTGCCCTCGCCGCCGTTGACGATGAAGTTGCCGGTGATCGCCGAGGTGTAGCTGACCTTCTCCGCCGCGGTGAACAGACCCGAGACGGGGG
>JAJXTD010000146.1 GCA_021784035.1 Actinomycetes bacterium
CGCGGACCGGCGGGCGCAGCTCGCGGCCAACCTGGCCGACGTCCGCGCGCGCATCGCCGCGGCCGAGCGCGCCGGCGGCCGCCCGCCCGGGTCGGTGCAGCTCGTCGTCGTCACGAAGACGTGGCCGGTCTCCGACGTCCGGCTGCTGGCCGGCCTCGGCGTGAGCGACGTAGCGGAGAACCGCGACCAGGAGGCGCGGCCCAAGCACGTCGAGTGCGCCGACCTCGGCCTGCGGTGGCACTTCGTCGGCCAGCTGCAGCGCAACAAGGCGCGGCACGTCGTGTCCTACGCCGACGTCGTCGAGTCCGTCGACCGCCCGGAGCTCGCGGCCGCGCTCGACCGCGCCGCGGGGGAGGGCGGCCGGCGGCTCGACGTGCTCCTGCAGGTCGACCTCGCCGACCCGCCCCAGCCGCTCCGTGGAGGGGTGACGCCCGCAGGGCTGCCGGGCCTGGCCGACCTCGTGGCTCGACGCTGCCCGGCCCTGCGGCTGGTCGGGCTCATGGCCGTGGCCCCGCTGGAGGAGGACCCACGGGCGGCGTTCGCCCGGCTGGCCGCCCTCGCCGCCGACGTCCGTCGCGACCATCCCGGGGCCGTCGTCCTGTCCGCGGGCATGTCCCACGACCTCGAGCAGGCGGTCGAGGCGGGCGCGACACACGTCCGCGTCGGGACGGCGGTGCTCGGAGGCCGCCCCGCACTCGGGTAGCGTTTCCGCGACGGCGTCGAACACGGGCACGTGTCCGCGCCGTCGTACGCAACGACGGCGTGGGCAGCACGCGACGAGGAGCAGGCATGGGCGCGATGCGCAAGATGGCGGTCTACCTCGGCCTGGTCGAGGACGAGGGCCTCGAGTACGCCGACCACGAGGACGACTACGTCGACCCGCGGCCGCGGCACGACGAGCCCCGCTCGTACTCCTCGGTCCGCGAGGTGCGACCCGAGCCCACGCGCTCGTCCGGGCACCGGCCGGTCGACGCCGTGCCCGCGACGCGTGGTGCCCTCGCGACCGACACGGCCGTGGCCCCGAGGCTGGCGGACTCCGAGCCCGTCGGCGTGAGCGACCTCTACCGCATCACGACGCTGCACCCGCGCACCTACAACGACGCCCGCCGCATCGGCGAGGAGTTCCGCGAGGGCGTGCCGGTCATCATGAACCTCACCGACATGGACGACGTCGACGCCAAGCGCCTCGTCGACTTCGCCGCGGGTCTCGTGTTCGGCTGCCGCGGCACCATCGAGCGGGTCACCAACAAGGTGTTCCTGCTCTCGCCCGTCAACGTCGACGTCGCCGCCGAGGCCCGGCGCCTCGCCCAGGACGGCTTCTTCAACCAGAGCTGAGCATCCGCTCGGCACGACAGGAACGGACCGCGGTGACCATCGGCACCTCCGTCGTGGGACTCGCGATCGCCTGGGTCCTGCAGATCTACTTCATCGTGCTCATCGCACGCATCGTCGTCGACTACGTCTTCATGTTCGTGCGCGACTGGCGGCCCCAGGGCTTCGTGCTCGTCCTGGTCGAGGCGATCTACACCGTCACGGATCCGCCGATCCGCCTGCTCTGCCGCGTGATCCCGTCGATCCGCGTCGGCATGTTCGACCTCCAGCTGACGATCGTGTTCCTCATCCTGTTCATCCTCGTGCGCGTCCTCACGTCGTTCGCGTTGATGATCTGAAACGACCCGCGGCCGCCTAGACTCGACCCACGCCCGACCCTCCCCCAGACCGAGGTGACCCCGATGGCACTGACCCCCGAGGACGTGCGCAACAAGCAGTTCTCGACTGCGAAGCGCAAGGGCTACGAGATGGACGAGGTCGACTCGTTCCTCGACCAGGTCGAGCTCGAGCTCGGCAACCTGGCGCGCCAGAACGCCGAGCTCAAGGGTCGCGTCACCGCGGCCGAGCAGGCGGCCGCAGCGGCCGCCGCCGCTCCGCCGCCGCCGGTCGCCGCGCCGGCTGCCGACCACAACGAGCAGGCCGTCGCGGTGCTCGCCCTCGCGCAGAAGACCGCCGACGAGCACAAGTCGCGGGCCAAGGCCGAGGCGGACGCGATGATCGCCAACGCGCAGGCGAAGGTGGCCGAGCTCGAGCGCGCCGGTACGGCCGAGCGGGCCGCGCTCGAGCGCCGGGTCGAGGAGCTGCGCGCCTTCGAGCGCGAGTACCGCACCCGCCTGCGCCAGCACCACGAGGCGGCGCTCAAGGAGCTCGAGACCCGCGGTGGCGACGTCGCGCCGGCCGCCCCTGCCGCCGCTGCTGCCGCGCCCACGCCCCAGCTCGCGCCGCCGACCGCGCCGGCTCCGGCGAGCTCCGCGTCCGCGTCGCAGCCCGCACCCGTGGCACCCGCCGCGCCAGCGCCTGCACCGGTTCCACCGCCGCCTCCGGCCCAGCCGCAGCAGGCGCCGGCGCAGCAGACGCCGCCGCCCACGTCACCGTTCGCGCTGCCGCCGCACGACGCCCCACCTCGGGAGGCGTAGCCCCGACGTCAGGACGGGGACGTGTGCGGGGTCCAGCCGATCCCGTCCCACCAGCGGTGCAGCGACGTGCCCGAGGGGTCGACGTACCACCCCTCCGGCACCGGCGGCGGCAGCAGCAGGTCGAGCTCCGCGCGGGTGGGGGCGACTCGTGTCCCCGCCGGGGCCACGGCACCCTCGACGACGCCGCGGAGGAACCGGACCTCGATCCCCGCGAAGCCAGGCGTGGCCTCGACGAACACCACGACGCGGAAGGCGCGTCCGTCGAGGGCGGGGGCCCATCGGGCCACGGCACGGTCGGAGAGTCGACCGACCTCGATCCGGCTGTGCGCGGGAGCCGGCTCGCCGACGGTCAGGATGGCCGCTCGCCAGTGGCCGTCCGCCGGCTCGAGCACGCCCCACCGCGCGCCGTGCGTGAAGCCGCCGCGCTCGACCAGGCCGAGCAGCCGCGCGACCTCGGTCGGCGGGCGGGTGAGGGAGACGAGGGTGAGGCTCGTGACGTCCAGCGACGATGCGGGGAGGTCGAGCCGGCCGCCCGTGGCATCGACCAGCCGCTGGTCGGCCGTGCCGAAGTCCACCCGGACGGTGTCGTCGCGGGTCCCGGTGACGTCGAGGTCGGCCACACCTCGAGTGTAGGGAGCGCGGGCCCCGGCGGAAGGGGTGTGGGCCGAACGGGGACCGGTCGTCCGACCCGGAGATCCCCCGTCCGGGTCGCCGCCGACACCGTGCGCGAGTGGGCCTCCACGCAGCGCTGTCGACTGGTCCGATCGGGTGACATTCGAGTCGTCGGCGCACCCGGACGGGACCCGTCGTCAGGTCGCGCCGCTGCCGTCGTCCGGCGGGGTCCGGGGCGCGGCGTCGGCGGACCAGCGGGTGCCGTCCCACCAGCGCCACGAGGTCTCGTCCCAGGGGTCGACGTACCACGCGGCCGGAGCCGCGGGCGGGTCGAGCCGCCCGAGGTCGAGGGCGGGCGCCGGGGGCTCCGGCGGGGCCACCGGCTCGGGCTCGGGAGCTGCCTCCGGCTCCGGGTCGAGGGCGGCGACGGGCTCGGGCCCGGGAGCTGCCTCCGGCTCCGGGATCACGGCGACGACGGGCTGGGGGACCATCTCGGGCTCGGGCTCGGGAGCTGCCTCCGGCTCCGGGTCGAGGGCGGCGACGGGCTGGGGCCCGGGAGCTGCCTCCGGCTCCGGGATCACGGCGACCACGGGCTCGGGGACCGGTTCCGGGTCGGGGGCGAGGGCGAGGGCGGCGACGGGCTCGGGCTCGGGCTCGGGCTCGGGCTCGGGCTCGGGGACCGGCTCCGGCTGGGGGACGACGGCGACGACGGGCGCGGGCTCCGGTTCCGGCTCGGGAACCGGCTCCGGCTGGGGGACGACGGCGACGACGGGCGCGGGCTCCGGTTCCGGCTCGGGAACGGCGATCGCGCCGGTCCGGAACCGGACCTCGAGGCCGAGCAGGCCCGGCGTCGCCTCGAGCAGCACGGAGACGCGCACCGCCCGCCCGCCCCAGAGCGGGGCCCAGCGCACCGCATCCTCGTCGGACAGCCGGCCGGCGACCACGCCGTCGCCCTCGAGGTCCGGCGCCTCGCGACCCATGACCACGACGAGCAGCCGCGACCCGTCCGGGACGAGGAGGCCCCAGCAGAACCCGTGCCGGAAGCCGCGCGTCCAGGGCAGGTCGAGCGCGTCCGCGAGGTCCTCGGGCGACTCGACCAGGTCGACGACGGGGGCGTACGTGACACCGGGGCGCGGCACCTCGAGCGCGAGCGTGCCGCCGGTGGCGTCGAGCGCGGTCGCGAAGACCCGGCCGTAACCCACCGTCACGTCGCTGTTCCCCCTCGTCGAAGGTGCTCTCGACCGGTGCTGCGCCGAGTCTACGGACGGCCGGTCGCGGTCGTGGCAGCGCCGCGCGGGCTCACGCCCGGGTGATCCACCAGTGCAGGCCGAGGTCGGTGTCGTGCCCGGACACGGTCGCCGCGCTGTCCGGCTCGCCCTCGGCGAAGGACGTCGCCAGAACCTCGTCGGCGACCGATCCGCCATGCTCCCGCAGTGCCTCGGACAGCTCGGCGTCGTCGGCCGACCAGGCGAAGGCGATGCGGTCGCTGACGGCGAAGCCCGCGGACTTGCGCGCCTCCTGGACCAGCCGCACGGTCTCGCGGGCGAGCCCCGCACGGCGCAGCGCCGGTGTGAGCTCGAGGTCGAGCGCGACGGTCTCCCCGCCGTCGCTCGCGACCGCCCACCCGGCCCGCGGCGTCTCGGTGACCACGACGTCGTCGACGGAGAGCTCGACCGGCGCGCCGTCGACGACGACCGTCGCCGTGCCCGCAGCGCGCAGCGCGGCGACGAGCGTCGCGGCATCAGCACCCGCGATCGCCTGGGCCACACGGGGAGTGTCCTTGCCGTACCGCCGGCCGAGGGCGCGGAAGTTCGCCTTGACGCTGACGTCGACGAGCTCGCCCGCCGCGTCCCCGAGCGCGAGCAGCTCGCCGCAGTTGAGCTCCTCGGAGACCTCGGCGCGCAGGTCGGCCGGAAGGCGCTCCCAACCGGCGGCAGCGACGAGCGCCCGCCCGAGCGGCTGGCGCGTCCGCACCCCCGACGACGCGCGCGCGGCGCGGCCGAGCTCCACGAGACGCCGGACGAGCGCCATCCGGTCGGCGAGCTCGTCGTCGACCAGCGCGGCGTCGGGCTCGGGCCACGACGCCAGGTGGACGGAGTCCGGCAGCTCGGTGCTCGTCGAGACGACCAGGTCCTGCCAGACCCGCTCGGTGATGAACGGCGTGAACGGCGCCATGAGCAGCGTCACGACCCGGAGGCACTCGTGCAGCGTCGCGAGGGCAGCGGGGTCGCCCGCCCAGAACCGACGGCGCGACCTGCGCACGTACCAGTTCGACAGGTCGTCGACGTACTCCGAGAGCAGCCGGCCCGCCCGCTGCGTGTCGTAGGCGTCGAGCGCCGCGTCGACGTCGCGCGCCAGGCGGTGCGCCTCCGACAGCGCCCACCGGTCGAGCGCGGATCGCTCGGTGACGGGGGGAGCGGGTGTGGTCGTCGGCTCGAAGCCGGACTCGCGGGCGTAGAGCGCCTGGAACGACACCGTGTTCCAGTACGTGAGCAGCGTCTTGCGCACGACCTCCTGGATCGTGCTGTGCCCCACGCGTCGCGCCTGCCACGGCGAACCGCCGGCGAGCATGAACCAGCGCACGGCGTCCGCCCCGTGCTGGTCCATCAGCGGGATCGGCTCGAGGACGTTGCCCAGGTGCTTGCTCATCTTGCGGCCCTCCTCGTCGAGGATGTGGCCGAGGCAGAGCACCGTCCGGTACGACGACCGGCCGAACACGAGCGTGCCGATCGCCATGAGCGTGTAGAACCAGCCGCGCGTCTGGTCGATCGCCTCGCAGATGAAGTCGGCGGGGTAGCGCGCGGCGAACTCCTCGGTGCCGCGGTACGGGTAGCCGAACTGGGCGAACGGCATCGCGCCGCTGTCGTACCACGCGTCGATCACCTCGGGCACGCGCGTCGACGTGCCGCCGCACTCCGCGCACGGGAACGTGACGTCGTCGACGAACGGCCGGTGCGGGTCGAGGTTGGACAGGTCCTGGCCCGCGCGCGCACCGAGGTCGGCGAGCGACTCGACGCACGCGAGGTGCCCGGCCTCGCACCGCCAGATCGGCAGGGGTGTGCCCCAGTAGCGGCTGCGCGAGAGCGCCCAGTCGATGTTGTTGTTGAGCCAGTCGCCGTAGCGGCCCCACTGGATGGTCTGCGGGTGCCAGTCGGTCGCGTCGTTCTCGGCGAGCAGCGCGTCCTTGATCGCGGTGGTGCGGATGTACCAGGACGGCTGCGCGTAGTAGACGAGCGGCGTGTGGCAGCGCCAGCAGTGCGGGTAGGCGTGCTCGTAAGGCACGTGCTTGAAGAGCAGTCCGCGCGCCTGGAGGTCGTCCACGAGGACCGCGTCGGACTTCTTGAAGAACATGCCGCCCACGAGTGGGACGTCGTCCGCGAACCGGCCGTCGGGGCGCAGCGGGTTGACGACCGGCAGGCCGTACACCCGGCACAGCGCGAGGTCCTCGGCGCCGAACGCCGGTGCCTCGTGCACGATCCCCGAGCCGTCCTCGGTGGTGACGAAGTCCGCGGCGAGCACCGTGTGCAGCGGTGCGTCGGTGGCGGGGAACTCGACGAGGGCGAAGGGCCGGGAGTACGGCGTCCCCACGACGTCGGCGCCGCGCACGGTCTCGAGCACGGTCGAGTCCTCGCCGAGCACCGCGACGCGCAGCGCCTCGGCGACCAGCAGCGTCTCGCCGTCGGCGGTCCGGGCCACGACGTAGTCGACGTCGGGGTTCACGGCGCACGCGGTGTTCGACACGAGCGTCCACGGCGTCGTCGTCCAGACGAGCAGGGCGAGCCCGGGATGGCGGGCGAGCAGGTCGCCGCCGGTGACCGGGAAGCGCACGTAGACCGACGGGTCGACGACCGTCTCGTAGCCCTGCGCGAGCTCGTGGTCGGACAGTCCCGTGCCGCAGCGCGGGCAGTACGGCGAGACGCGGTGGTCCTGCACGAGGAGGCCCTTGTCGAAGATCTGCTTGAGCGACCACCACACGCTCTCGACGTAGTGCGGGTCCATCGTCCAGTAGGCGTCGCCCAGGTCGACCCAGTAGCCCATGCGCTCGGTCAGGTCGGCGAAGGCGTCGACGTGACGCAGCACGGACTCGCGGCACTTCGCGTTGAACTCGGCGATGCCGTAGTCCTCGATGTCCTTCTTGCCGGCGAACCCGAGCTCCCTCTCGACGGCGAGCTCCACCGGGAGGCCGTGGCAGTCCCAGCCGGCCTTGCGCGGGACGTGGTAGCCCTTCATGGTCCGGTAGCGCGGGAACACGTCCTTGAAGACGCGGGCCTCCACGTGGTGGGTGCCCGGCATGCCGTTGGCGGTGGGCGGGCCCTCGTTGAACACCCACAGCGGCCGACCCTCGCTGGCGGCCAACGAGCGGGCGAAGACGTCCCGCTCGCGCCACAGGTCGAGGACCTCGTGGTCGAGCGCGGCCAGGTCGACCTGGGGCGGCACCGGGCGGTACATGCATCCTCCGTCGTCGTGCGTCTGCCCGGCGGTGCGACCGCCGGACGGGCTCGGGACGGAGGGACGAGACGCGCGACCGGTGTCCGGTCGGCACCCCGCGGTACCACCCTCCTTGGACCCGTGCCCCCCTGCGGGTGCACCGGTCCCTCTCGCGCGTCCAGGCGCCGGTTCTACCCCGCGAATCGCGGCTCTTCCGGAAGCTCGGGGGTGATCTTCACCCCGCGCACACCCCCGGGCTCGCACCGTCCCCGGGTCGCTCATGGCTGCGTGCGGGACTACTCGTCCCCGTCGTCGCCGTGCCTGGACGGGTCCAGGGTAACGGTGC
>JAJXTD010000147.1 GCA_021784035.1 Actinomycetes bacterium
GCCACCGCGTCGGCCCCCAGGTCGTCGAGCGGGCTGTCTGCCCGCAGGTCGTCGGCCTCGAGGTCGAGCACGACGGCCAGGGCCCGGGCGGCGAGGTCGAGAGCCGGGTCGGGGTGGCGGTCGGTCATGGCCCGAGGCTAACCCGAACGCGCCCGCACGGCGCCGTGAGCCGGTCCGCGACGGTGCCCGGACAGCGCACGAGACCCGACCGCGCGTGCGGCCGGGCCTCGTGGTGGATCGGGTCAGACGTCGATGACCTGACGGCCGTTGTACTCGCCGTCGACGTCGGTGCGGTGGGGCACCACGAACTCGACGCGGCCGTTGCGCACGACCTTGTTGATCTGCGGCAGCTTGGCCTTCCAGTTCGCGCGGCGGTGCCGGGTGTTGCTGCGCGAGGTCTTCCGCTTCGGGACGGCCATGGCTCAGCCCTCTTCCTTCTCGATGTCGGTCGGCTCGATCGGTCCCAGTGCGCCAAGGGCGGCCCACCGGGGGTCGATCACGTCGTGGTGGTGCTCCGGGTCGTCCTCGAGACGGAACCCGCAGTGCGGGCACAGTCCCGGGCAGTCGTCCCGGCAGACGGGTGCGAGCGGCAGGTCGAGCACGACGGCGTCGCGCAGGACCGGCTCGAGGTCGAGGAGGTCCCCGACCAGCCGGAGCTGCTCGTCGTCCGCGTCGTCCTCGCCAGGCTCGTGCGCGACGGGGCGACCACGTGCGTCGGTCTCCTCGTACGCGTACAGCTCCTGCAGGTCGACCTCCAGCTCGTCGGAGATCGGGTCCAGGCAGCGGCTGCACTCGCCCGTGAGCTGTACCAGTGCCGTTCCCGACACCAGCACACCCTCGATCACCGACTCGAGCCGGACGTCCAGCTCGACCGCGGATCCCTCGGGGACGCCGATCGACATGATCCCGATCCCCGCCGGGGCCGGCACCGTGAGCGACACCTCCTGCATCGACCCCGCGCGGTGTCCCAGCTCTCGGGTGTCGAGCACGAGAGGGGAACGGGGGTCGATCGTGGTCAGGGTCGCCTTCCGGGGCCGGGCACAGCGGGACACGGCCTCATGCCGGCCGACACGCCAGGGTAGCCGAGGGCGGTGCCCCGTCCCAAACCGTGCTCGTGGTGGCCCGCGTCACCCGGGCAGCGGGGTGTCGTCGACGGGCCCGCCCAGGTCCTCGTAGTCGTGCCGGCCACGGATCTTGTCGCGGCCCTTCTGGACCGCGGCGATCGTCTTGTGCAGGGCTACCTCGAAGTTGGCCAGCTTGGCGTCGACGTAGTCGTCGGTCTCGCGGCGCATGCGGGCAGCCTCGGCGTCGGCGTCGGCGCGGACGGCGTCCGCCTCGGCCACGGCGGCCCGGTAGATCTCGTGCTCGCTCACGAGAACGCGGGCCTGCTCCGCCGCGTCGGCGAGCACCCGGTCGGCCTCGACGCGCGCGGCCGCCACGATGTCCTCGCGGTCGGCGAGCACGTCGTCGGCCAGCGCGAGGGAGTCCGGGAGCAGGGCGCGCACCTCGTCGAGCAGGTCGAGGACGTGCCCGCGGTTGACCACGCACGAGGCCGACATGGGCATCGCGCGGGCGTTCTCCACGAGGGCGGAGAGTTCGTCGAGCTTGTCGTGGACGTCCACGGTGTTCCTTCGTTCGGGCGGGCGAGCGGGTGCACGGCCGGTCCCCGGCGGCCGGCGCCGGGCGGCGACGGCGGGGGTCAGGAACCGGCCCCGTTCGCCTCCAGCCGCTCCAGCAGTCGGGCGAGCACGGAGTCCGGCAGGAGCCCGGACACGTCACCACCGTACGTCGAGACCTCCTTGAGCAGGCTCGACGACAGGTAGCTGTAGAGCGGGTTGGTGCTGACGAACAGGGTCTCCACCCCGGAGAGGCGGTAGTTCATCTGCGCCATCTGCAGCTCGTAGTCGAAGTCGCTGACGGCGCGCAGTCCCTTGACGATCGCGGAGATGTCGTGGTTCCGGCAGTAGTCCACCAGCAGGCCGTGGAACGAGTCCACGACGATGTTCGGGTACGGCCCGACGACCTCGCGCAGCATGTCGATGCGCTCCTCGACGGTGAACAGGCTGCTCTTGGTCTTGTTGACGAGGACGGCGACCACGACCTCGTCGAACTGGTCGGCGGCGCGGACGAAGACGTCGAGGTGCCCGTTGGTGACGGGGTCGAACGATCCGGGGCAGACGGCCTTGCGCACGCAGACCTCCTCGCGGTGCCCCGGGACCGGGGGTTACGCCGTTCAGGCGTCGCGACCGTACCAAAGCGCGGTCCGCACCCGGGTGTCGCCGTAGTCCCGGTCGCGGAGCGGGGTGTACCCCGGCGGCCAGGCGAAGCCGCTCCCCCGGCGGGCGCGCTCGACGACGACGAGCGACCCGGCACCGAGCCACCCGTGGTCGGCCAGACCCGTGAGCACCCGCTCGAGCACGTCGTCGACCACGTCGTACGGCGGGTCGAGGAACGCGACGTCGTACGGCGGGACCGCGGTCGCCGGCGGCGGGTGGGACGTGACGTTGCCCACGTCGCCGGCGAGGACCACCGCGTGCGGCAGCCCGACGGCGGCGACGTTGGCCCGCACGACGTCGAGCGCCCTGCGGTCGCGCTCGACGAGCAGCACGTGCGACGCGCCGCGGGACAGCGCCTCGAGGCCCACGGCACCCGAGCCGGCGTAGAGGTCGACGACGCGCAGGCCGCCGAGCGCGCCGAGCCGCGACTCGATCGCGCTGAGCAGGGCCTCGCGCACGCGGTCGGACGTGGGCCGCGTCCCCGCCGCGGGCGGCGCGAGCCGGCGGCCGCGGGCGGCGCCCGCGACGATGCGCATCAGCGGCGCCCGAGGCTCGTCAGGTCGTCGAGCAGGGGACCGACCCGGCCGACCACGACGGAGAGGTGGCCCTCGCCGTCGAGCAGGTGCGGACGGGCACCGGGCACCGCGCCGGCGAGCCACTGCCCGTGCGCGAACGGGACCATGAGGTCCGCCGACCCCTGCCACACCGACACGGGGACCGAGATCGAGGCCAGGTCGAAGCCCCACGGCCGCACGAACGCCAGGTCGTCGTCGACCCAGCCGTCGTTGCCGTGCGACGTCGCCTCGCGGAAGCTGGTCGCGAGCCACCCGCCGAGGCCGCCCCCGAGGTAGTGCCGGTCGACGTCGGGGAGCAGCGAGTCCATGACTGGGACGATCTGCTCGGCGGTGATGTCCCGGTACTCCGGCAGGACCGGGTCGAGCCGCGCGCGCAGGGCGGCTTCGCCCTCGATCGCCGCCCCGTGCTCCACGACGTTGTCCTCGCCCTGCCCGGCGAACCAGTCGAGCGAGCCGTCGCTCTCCACCCGCGGCGCGACCCCCGCGAGACTCGCGACGGCGCTGACTCGGTCCGGGAGGAGCGCCGCGCAGGCGAGGGCGTGCGGCCCGCCGCCGGAGTAGCCGAGCGCGACGGCGGTCGCGATGCCGAGGGAGTCGAGGACCTCGCGCGCGTCGCCGGCGACGTCGGCCACCGTGCGGTGGGGGAGCCGGGTCGAGGTGCCGTAGCCCGGGCGCGACCAGGAGACCACGCGCAGCCCGCGGTCGGCCGCGGCCGCGAGCGTTGCCGGCGGCACGAGGGCGCTGCCCGGGGTGCCGTGCAGGTAGACCAGCGCCGGCGCACCGGGGGCGCCCCACGTGCGCAGGTCGAGCGTGCGTCCGTCGGCGAGCACGAGGTCGGTCACGACTTCTCCAGGTAGTCCGCGCGCTCCTCGTCGAGGAGCGCGGCCACGGCACGGGCGAGGGCCGGCACGGTCGCCAGGTCAGGATCCTCCGACACCAGCGCGGTCGCCTCCGCGCGGGCGGCGGTGATGACGTCCTCGTCGCGCAGGACGGCGAGCATCCGCAGCGACGACCGGCTGCCGGACTGCGACGCGCCGAGGACGTCGCCCTCGCGGCGCTGCTCGAGGTCGAGACGGGAGAGCTCGAACCCGTCGAGGGTCCGGGCCACGGCGTCGAGCCGCTCGCGGGCCGGCGTACCCGGCGGCATCTCGCTCACCAGCAGGCACAGGCCGGCGTGGGCGCCGCGGCCGACGCGGCCGCGCAGCTGGTGCAGCTGCGAGACGCCGAAGCGGTCGGCGTCCATCACGACCATGACGGAGGCGTTCGGGACGTCGACGCCCACCTCGACCACCGTGGTGGCGACGAGGACGTCGATCCCGTCGGGCGCGGCCGGGCCGGCGGCGAAGCGCCGCATCGCGTCGTCCTTCTCCTCGGGCGAGAGCCGCCCGTGCAGGATCCCGACCCGGACCGGGGAGAGCGCCCCCTCGGCCAGGCTCGGCGCGAGGTCGAGCACGGCGATCGGCGGTCGGCGGTCGGCGGACCCGTCGTCGGCCGTCCCGACGTCCTCGCTCGACGGCTTCTCGTCGCCGCCGATCCGCGGGCACACGACGTAGGCCTGCCGTCCCGCGGCCACCTCGTCCACGATGCGCGTCCAGGCCCGCTCGAGGAAGTGCGGCTTCTCCGCCGCCGGGACGACGTGCGTGACGATCGGGGCGCGGCCCTGCGGCAGCTCGGTGAGCGTCGACACCTCCAGGTCGCCGAACACCGTCATCGCGACGGTGCGCGGGATCGGCGTGGCGGTCATGACGAGGACGTGCGGCCGGTTGTCGTCGCGCGCCTTCGCGGCGAGCGCCGCGCGCTGCTCGACCCCGAAGCGGTGCTGCTCGTCGACGACGACGAGCCCGAGGTCGAAGAACTGCACCTTCTGCTCGAGCAGGGCGTGCGTGCCGATCACGAGGCCGGCCTCGCCCGAGGCGATGTCGAGCATCGCCTGGCGTCGTCGTGCCGTGGAGGCCGACCCGGTGAGCAGGGCTACGCCGGTGCCTGCGTCGCTGCCGCCCAGGAGGCCTCGCTCGGCGAGCGGCCCGAGCATCGCGGTGACCGAGCGGTGGTGCTGCTGCGCGAGCACCTCGGTGGGCGCGAGGAGCACCGCCTGCCCGCCGGAGTCGACGACCGTGAGCATCGCGCGCAGCGCCACGAGGGTCTTGCCCGAGCCGACCTCGCCCTGCAGCAGGCGGTGCATCGGGTGCGTGCGCGCGAGGTCGTCGGCGATCGTGCGGCCGACCTCGACCTGGCCGTTCGTCAGGGTGAACGGCAGCCGCGCCTCGAACGCCGCGAGCAGGCCGTCGGGCGGGGCGACCCGCGGCACCGCGGGCAGCGCCGCGGCCGCGAGGCGGCGCTGGGCGAGGACCGCCTGCAGGACGAAGGCCTCGTCCCAGCGCAGCCGCGCGCGCGCCTCGGCCACGTCCTCGCGCGACTGCGGTCGGTGCACCGCGAGCAGCGCGCCGCGCAGCCCGGACAGCCCGTGGCGGACCCGGGTGGACGGCGGGAGCGGGTCCTCGAGCTCGTCCGGGAGCTGGTCGAGCACGATGCCGATCGCGCTGGAGATCTTCCACGACGGCATCTGGGCCGTGGCGGGGTAGACCGGGATCAGCTCCCCGGCGAACGTCAGCACCGAGTCGTCGGCCGCGGGCAGCCCGCCGATCGGCGACGTGCCGTCGGGCGGCAGGGCGTACTCGGGGAGCAGGACGTAGTCGGGGTGGGTGAGCTGACGGCTGCGGTTGAAGACGGTGACCTTGCCGCTGAACAGCCCGACCCGTCCCTCGCGCAGCTCCTTCGCGCGCCACGACTGCTTGAAGAACGTGAGGGTGAGCTGCCCGGTGCCGTCGGTGACGACGACCTCGAGCCGCTCGGCGCGGCGCCCGCTGCGGCGGTCGACGTAGGACTTGGAGTCGACCTTGAGCACGCGGGCCAGCACCGTGACGTGCTCGTCGACGACGAGCGAGGCGAGGTCGGTGAGCTGCCCGCGCTCGGCGTAGCGCCGCGGGTAGTGGCGCAGGAGGTCCTCGACGGTGCGCAGGCCGAGGCCGTTCTCCAGCGCGGTCGCGGTGCGCGCGCCGAGGACCTTCGCCAGCGCGTCGGTGAGACGGAGCTCGGCCACCTCTCACTCCACCCCGAGGATCAGCGGCCAGAACGGCTGGCCGCCGTCGTAGGCGACGATCTCGACGCCGTGGTGCTCACGGCGCAGCCGGCGCGTGACGGCCGTCGTCGTCGACTCGTCGGCGTCGTCCCCGCGGATCATCGTCACGAGCTCGCCGCCGGTGGACAGCAGCCGGGACAGGACGCGGACCCCGACGTCCTCGACGGTCTCGCCGATCTCGACCACGTCGCCCTCGACGATGCCCAGCACGTCGCCGACGTGGCACGTGCCGGCGCTCGTGAACGCCTCGCGCGACGCGACCGAGACGCCGCCGTAGCGCGTCGCCGCCGCGGCGCGGGTCATCGCCACGACGTCGTCGGCGTACGGCGCGGTGGGGTCGTGGACGGCGACCGCGGCGAGGGTCTGCACGATCGAGCGGGTCGGTACGACGGAGATGCGGATGCCCTCGGCGCGCGCCTTCTCCGCCGCCGCCTCCGCGACGGGGCGGATGTCGGAGTCGCTGGGGAGCAGGACGACCTCCGCGGTGGCGGCCCGGTGGACGCCGTCGAGCAGCTCGGCGGTCGACGGCGCGACGTTCGCCGTGGCGCGTACGACGACCGCCCCCGCGGCGTCGAGCAGGGCCGCCGTACCGGGCCCGTGCGCGACGGCGACCACGGTCCGGCCGGTCGGGTGCTCGGCCGCGCGCCGCTCGGCGGCCTCCTGGCGCAGGTCGGTCACGCGGATGCGGTGCGGGCGGCCGGCCTCGATCCCCGCCTCGATCGCGGCGCCGACGTCGTCGGCGTGGACGTGGACGTTCCAGAGCCCGGCCCCGCCGACGACCACGACGGAGTCGCCGAGGTCCGCGAGCCTGGCCCGCAGCGTGTGCACCGCGGCGTCCACGGAGTCGAGCAGGTACATGACCTCGTAGGCGCCGCCGCCCTCGTCCATCTCGTGGACGTCCCACGGGATCGGCGGGGCGGACGGGCCAGGGTCGCGGCGTACGCCGGTGACGGTCTCGACGAGCGCGTCGAGGATGACGACGAGGCCGCGGCCGCCGGCGTCGACGACGCCGGCCCGGGCGAGCACGTCGAGCTGCTCGGGCGTGCGGGCCAGGGCGTCGGACGCGCCGTCGGCGGCGGCCGTCACGAGCGCCTCGAGGCTCGTGCCGGGACCGAGCGCGGCCACGGCGTCCGCGGCGGCGCGGGCGACGGTGAGCACCGTGCCCTCGCGCGGGTCGGCGACGGCGGCGTACGCCGACTCCGCGGCGCGGCGGAACGCGGTGACCAGCAGCTCGTTCTGGGTGACCGTGGTCCCCACGTGCTCGACCGCGCCGAGCGCCTCGGAGAAGCCGCGCACGAGCTGGCTGAGGATGATGCCGGAGTTGCCCCGAGCCCCGAGCAGCGCGCCGTGGGCGAACGTGCGGACCGTGGCCCGCAGGTCGAGCTCGGCGCCGGCCTCGTGCAGCGCGCCGGCGGCCGACTCGAACGTGAGGAAGAGGTTCGTGCCCGTGTCGCCGTCGGGCACGGGGAAGACGTTGAGCGCGTCGATCTCCGCCCGGTGACGGCGCAGCGCCTCCAGCCCGAGGTCGGCCCACCGGCGGATCCCGGCGGCGTCGAGACGCTCCAGCACGGTCGCGGGACTCCTCGGGGCCGGTGACGGGTCGGACGTACCTACCAGGTGAGCCACGAGCGTAGTGTCCGCCGGGGACCGATCACCGGTTTGGGACTCGGCCGCCCCGCCCTGTACCCTGTGCTGGTTGCCCGGCCGTCCGGGCGCGCCCGGTGATCGCCGTGGCGACGACACCCGATCTCGACCGTGAGGACTACGACTGTGGCTGCCAACTGCGACGTCTGCGGCAAGGGCCCCGGTTTCGGCCACTCGATCTCGCACTCGCACCG
>JAJXTD010000148.1 GCA_021784035.1 Actinomycetes bacterium
CGGTGACCCTGGACGGCATCGACGAGCGGCTCACCCGCATCGAGGCCGCGCTCGCGGCGGTGGCGGGGCTCCCGGGCGACACGCTGCCCGCGGCGCGCACCGCGCGACCGGCGAGCCGGGCCCGGCCCGGCTGCGCAGGATCCACGTCGTCCGTCCGCCGGCCGCATGCGCGGCCGTCCAGCCGTGCAGGGCCGCTGACCTGCGGCGATGACGTGTGTGCCACCGGGGGCGGCGTACCGGCCAACTGGTCCCGACGGGTGAATGACAGCCATGGGATTCCCCCCGTAGAGTGGGGCCGCGCTCCCGCCCGGGGCGTGCGTGCCCGCCGTCCACACCGGCGGCCGCTCCCGGCCCGAGAGGGGATCGCTCCGATGGAAGCCGCGCACGCGGTCGACCCGATGCCGTCCGGTGACCCGCTCTCCGACCGCGACCGCGCGATCCTCGAGTTCGAGCGGCAGTGGTGGAAGTACGCCGGGGCGAAGGAGCAGGCCGTCCGCGACCTGTTCGACATGAGCGCCACGCGCTACTACCAGGTGCTCAACGCCCTGCTCGACAACCCGGCCGCCCTCGAGGCCGACCCCATGCTCGTCAAGCGCCTGCGCCGCATGCGGGCCTCCCGCCAGCGCGCCCGGTCCGCCCGACGCCTCGGCATCGAGCTGTAGCCGTCCGCACGACAACCCGTCCTGGGGGTCCGCGATGACGACCACGTCCGAGACGGACGGCCCCACCCCGGTCGACCCCGGACCGCGTCCGCCGGCACCCGCCGCGGAGGCCTGGGCCGACGACGACCAGCCGACGGTGGTCCTGACGGCCTACGGCGAGATGCCGGCGTACTCCTCGGACAACGTCCTGCCCAGCGGTCCCGTCGGCGGCCGGCGCCGCGATGCCCGGGACGAGCGCACCGGCCCGCCGCGACGGACGACGCCGACCCTCCTCGGCCGGATCGTGCTGCCGATCAGCCTCGCGCTCGTGTCCGGCGTCGCCCTGGTCGCCGCGTGGACCCACCTGCAGGACACCCGCGCGACGCAGACCCCGACCGCGACCGTGTCGCACCGGGCCGGGGCCCCGGCGGCGGTGGCCCCGTCCGTGGCCCCGTCCGCCGCGCCGTCGGTCGCGGTGGCCCCGTCGGCCGCCCCGTCGGTCACAGCCACCCCCGCCGCGGCGTCGCCGTCGGCATCGGTCGTCGACCGGTCGGTCCCCGTCGTCGTGCTCAACTCGACGCGGCGTACGGGACTCGCGGCGAAGGTGGCCGCGCGACTGCGCGCCGACGGCTGGACGGTCGTGTCCGTCGGCAACTACCGAGGGGGCCGGATCACCGCGACGACCGTCTTCGCCGAGGGCCACGCCGCCGCGGTGACGACGATGCGCCGCGACCTCCCGACCAGGGACGCCGTCGCGCGGCCGGTCGGCGCGATGAGCGCCGCGCGCCTCACCGTCGTCGTGGGCCCCGACTACCCCCGCGGCTGACCCGCCCTTCCTGCGGATGTAACTGATCATCGGGTCGCTTCCGGGGCCGGGAGACGACCCGATGATCAGTTACGTGCGGGTGCGAGGGCGGGTGCGAGGGCGGCGGGGCGGGCGCTCGACGTAGCCGCCGTCGGCGAGGCCGGCGCGGCGCTCGAAGGTGTTGCGGCTCCAGTGGTCCCCGGTGCGGGCGTAGGACCACGCGGCGGCGAGCAGGTAGAGCGGCAGGAACAGCACGACGCAGCAGGCCCACTGCGTCGCGTGGACGGACTCGTGCCGCAGCAGCTCCGCGCTCGGCGTGGCGGTGCGCAGGACGACGACGTTGCCGACGGTGAACGCGTCGGCGCGGGGGAACGACCCCTGCGCCCCGGTGGCGAGCACGAGGCCGTCCTCCCCGCGGCGGAGCGTCGCGCCCGACGCCTTCGCCACGGCGAGGCCGAGCGGCGTCGAGAGGTTCAACGCGTTGACGACCTGGCGCGCGCGGTACGCCGGACGCACGGGGCCCTCAGGAGGGCACGCGGCCGGCGTACTCGGCCACGGTCGCCATCGCGGGACGCTCGAGCCCGACGACGTCGTGCTCCTGCGCGGAGAACCCGCCGGCGTCGCGGTCGAACTGGGTGAGCGAGACGCCGAGCGCGCCGAGGTCGGCGAGGTCGCCCCGGCCGGCCAGCCGGTCGAACGCCGTGCGCATGATCTCCGCGGCCATCCGGCCGAGGCGGCGCTCGTCGTGGTGCCGGTGGACCCGCACGCCGAGGTCGACCTGGGCGAGCCCGTCGAGGCCGACCAGGTCGAGGGTGTCGACGAGCAGGGCGAGCTCGACGCCGTAGCCGCACGGGAACGGCAGCCGCTCGAGGAGCGAGCGCCGCGCGGCGTACTCGCCGGCGAGCGGCTGGACGAGGCCGGCGAGCTGCGGCCAGAGCAGGTTGAGCAGCGGCCGCGCGACGAGCTCGGTGACGCGCCCGCCGCCCGCGCTGACGACCGACGACCCCTCGACGAGCGGGCGCTCGTAGACCGCCTTGACGAGCTGCACGGCGTCGTCGGTGAGCAGGGGGCCGAGCAGGCCGGTGATGTACGCCGGGGTGAACGACTGGAGGTCGGCGTCGACGAAGACCACGACGTCGCCATCGGTCGCGGCGAGCGAGCGCCACATCGCCTCGCCCTTCCCCGGGACCGCCGGCAGGTGCGGCAGGACCTCGTCGCGGTGCACGACGCGGGCGCCCGCGCGGCGGGCCACCTCCGCCGTGCGGTCGGTGGACCCGGAGTCGACGACGACGAGCTCGTCCACGAGCCGGCGACCGACCGGCGCGCCCGCGCCGAGCGCGACGTGCACCGTCTCGACGATGCGGCCGACGGTGGCCTCCTCGTCGAGCGCGGGGAGGACGACGCTGACGCGCGTGCCGCCCTTGACGCCGAGGAGCAGGTCGAGCGGCCACTCGTCGGCGGTCGTCGTGCGCGCGGCGAACCACGCGGCTGCGTCCTGGCGCACCGCCGCACCGCCTCTCTCCCACGTCGTCTCAGGATCCGGACCCCGGGCGTCCCGAGGCTCGGGACTCACGTACAGTCTCCCTCACCGCGGCAGCGCCGGCGCCTCGACCATGGCCCAGGCCCGCCGCGGGACGACGACCTCCGGGTGTCGTACAACCGAACAGTTCGCTCATCCAGAGGGGCAGAGGGATACGGCCCTGCGAAGCCCCGGCAACCATCGCCGAACCTCTCGAGCGCTCGATCACCGGGCGTCGAGGCCGACGGCGAGAAGGTGCCAACTCCGTCCGAGGACCACCAGGCCACTCGGAAAGATGAGGAGAGAGGCCTCGCCATGTCGACGATCCACGTCCCTCCCGGCAGCACCGACCCCGAGCGCCCCGGCACGTCGCCGGACGCGCGCCCCGCGGCCGGCCCCGACTTCGGCCCGGCCGCCCGGCTCACCTGTCGCGAGTGCGGCGCCACCTACGAGCTCGGTGCGGCGTACGCGTGCGCCGAGTGCTTCGGCCCGCTCGAGGTCGGCTACGACTTCACCGACGTGACCCGCGAGCGGATCGAGTCCGGACCGCCGAACATGTGGCGCTACTCCTGCCTGCTCCCCGTCGCGCCGTACGCCGGCGACGAGCGCAACCTGAACCCGGGCCTCACCCGGCTCGTGCGCGCCGACAACCTCGCGGCCGCGCTCGGCATGACCGGCACGCTGTGGGTCAAGGACGACAGCGGCAACCCGACTCACTCGTTCAAGGACCGCGTCGTGGCCGTCGCGCAGAGCGCCGCGCGCCGGCTCGGCCTCGGCACGATCGCGTGCGCCTCCACCGGCAACCTCGCGAACGCCGTGGCGGCCGCCGCCGCCCGCGCCGGGCAGGACTCCGTCGTCGTCATCCCGAGCAACCTCGAGGACGGCAAGGTCCTCACGACCGCGGCGTACGGCGGGATCCTGCTCGCCGTCGACGGCAACTACGACGACGTCAACCGGCTCTGCTCGGAGCTCGTCGGCGACCCGCTCACCGAGGACTGGGGCTTCGTCAACGTCAACCTCCGCCCGTACTACGCCGAGGGCTCGAAGACGGTGGGCTACGAGATCGCCGAGCAGCTCGGCTGGCGCCTGCCGCAGCAGGTCGTCGCGCCGATCGCGTCGGGATCGCTGCTCACCAAGGTGGACAAGGCGTTCCGCGAGTTCGTGTCGCTCGGTCTCGTCGAGGACACGGCGTACCAGGTCTACGGCGCGCAGGCGACCGGCTGCTCGCCGGTGTCGACGGCGTTCCGCGAGGGGCACGACGTCGTCCGCCCGGTGCGGCCGGACACGATCGCGAAGTCGCTCGCGATCGGCAACCCGGCCGACGGCCCGTACGCGCTCGACGTCGTACGCCGTACCGGCGGGGCGATCGAGGACGTGTCCGACGCCGAGGTCGTCGAGGGCATCCGGCTGCTGGCCGAGACCGAGGGCATCTTCGCCGAGACGGCCGGCGGCGTCGTCATCGCGACCCTGCGCAAGCTGCTCGCCACCGGTGCGCTCGACCCGGCCGCCGAGACCGTCGTGCTCAACACCGGGGACGGGCTCAAGACGCTCGACGCGATCGCCGAGCACGTCGGCCCCACGGCGACGATCGCCCACGACGTGGACGAGGTCACCCGCGTCCTCGCCGAGCACCACGCCCGCCTCACCCTCGAGGCCAACGCCACGGCCCTGGCCTGACCCGCGCCGACGAGAGAGAAGAGAACGCGATGAGCGTGTCCGTGCGCATCCCGACGATCCTGCGGACCTACACCGACGGCGCGTCCGAGGTGACGGTGGAGCCGGCCGAGCCCACGCTGTCCGGCGTCCTCGACGCCCTCGAGGCCGCCGCGCCGGGCATCCGGGCCCGGGTGCTCGACGACGCGGGCGCGCTGCGCCGGTTCGTCAACGTCTACGTCGACGACGACGACGTCCGGTTCACCGACGGCCTGGCCACGCCGACGAAGGCCGGCACGAGGATCTCGATCATCCCCGCCGTCGCCGGCGGCTGATCCTCGAGTTACACCCCGGACCGACCTGTCCGGGGCGCTGAACCGGTGGGTACGACGTGTAACTCGCGCTGCATGGCCGAGGTCGCGCTCGGCCGGGACAGGGCGAGGCCGGGCGGTCCTGACGGACCGTCCGGCCTCCGTACCCCTGGCGTCGTGGCGTCCCCTGGGGAGCGCTACTCCGGGATGGGGTCGTTCTCGGGGTCGACGTAGTGCAGCGCGGCCTCCTCGGCCGTGAGGTCCTCGTCCTCGCCGGAGTCGTGGGCGGTGACGTCGTCGTGGTCGCTGTCGAGCGCGTCGTCGTCCTCGACGAGCCGGCCCACGATCGTCTCGCGGAACCCCTCGCGGTGCGGCGCGAACGCGGCGGCGGGGTCGTCGGACCCGTACTCCTCGGTGAGCTCGGCGGTCATGGCGTCGGCGACCTCGTCGCCGGCCTGGCCCCGCCCGGTGTACGCCGGCTTCCCGTAAGGCTCGAGGAGGGCCCCCTCGGCCACGTCGTCGTCGCGCTCGGTCCTGGTCATGGCCCCATTCTGACCCCGCCCCGGGGGGTTTGCGCGGCAGTACCGGCGGTGTCGCCGAGGTGGGCGCGTACCCGCCGCGGGCCGCTTCCCGGGCCGGGACCGGCTTGCACTCGAGGCCCGAGAGTGCCAACAATGGGCGTTAGCACTCGACCCGGGAGAGTGACAGCCCACCGGGCTGCCACGACCCGGACGGGTGGCACGCGTGACCTCAGCTGGTGAGGTCGGGGCACGGCGCGACCGTCGCGTTCGTGGTCCGGCCGTCCGTCGCGGGCACCGACGAGGTCCTTCCCACACTTGCGAAAGGGATCGGCAGCCACATGGCGAAGATCATTGCGTTCGACGAGAACGCCCGTCGCGCGCTCGAGCGGGGTATGAACACCCTCGCCGACGCGGTCAAGGTGACCCTGGGCCCGAAGGGCCGCAACGTCGTCCTGGAGAAGAAGTGGGGCGCCCCCACCATCACCAACGACGGCGTCTCCATCGCGAAGGAGATCGAGCTCGAGGACCCGTACGAGAAGATCGGTGCCGAGCTGGTCAAGGAGGTCGCGAAGAAGACCGACGACGTCGCCGGTGACGGCACGACGACGGCGACCGTCCTGGCCCAGGCCATGGTCCGTGAGGGCCTGCGCAACGTCGCGGCCGGCGCGAACCCGATGGCGCTCAAGCGCGGCATCGAGCAGGCCGTCGAGGCCGTGAGCGCCCAGCTGCTCGAGATGGCCAAGGAGGTCGAGACCCGGGAGCAGATCGCTGCCACCGCGTCGATCTCCGCCGCCGACCCCCAGATCGGCGAGCTCATCGCCGAGGCGATGGACAAGGTCGGCAAGGAGGGTGTCATCACCGTCGAGGAGAGCAACACCTTCGGCCTCGAGCTCGAGCTCACCGAGGGCATGCGCTTCGACAAGGGCTACATCTCCGGCTACTTCGTGACCGACGCCGAGCGCATGGAGACCGTGTACGAGGACGCCTACATCCTCATCGCGAACTCCAAGATCTCCAGCGTCAAGGACCTCCTCCCGATCCTCGAGAAGGTCATGCAGGCGGGCAAGCCGCTCGTCATCATCGCCGAGGACGTCGAGGGCGAGGCCCTGTCGACGCTCGTCGTCAACAAGATCCGCGGCACGTTCCGCTCGGTCGCCGTCAAGGCCCCGGGCTTCGGCGACCGCCGCAAGGCCATGCTGCAGGACATCGCGATCCTCACCGGCGGCCAGGTCATCTCCGAGGAGGTCGGCCTCAAGCTCGACAGCATCGGGGTCGAGCTGCTCGGCAAGGCGCGCAAGGTCGTCGTCACCAAGGACGAGACGACGATCGTCGAGGGTGCGGGTGACTCCGAGCAGATCGCGGGTCGCGTGAACCAGATCCGTGCCGAGATCGAGAAGTCGGACTCCGACTACGACCGCGAGAAGCTCCAGGAGCGCCTCGCCAAGCTCGCCGGCGGCGTCGCCGTCATCAAGGCGGGCGCGGCCACCGAGGTCGAGCTCAAGGAGCGCAAGCACCGCATCGAGGACGCCGTCCGCAACGCGAAGGCGGCCGTCGAGGAGGGCATCGTCGCCGGTGGCGGCGTGGCCCTGCTCCAGGCGAGCGAGGCGGCCTTCGCCAAGCTCGAGCTCGTGGGCGACGAGGCGACCGGCGCGAACATCGTCCGCGTCGCGGTCGAGGCCCCGCTCAAGCAGATCGCCATCAACGCCGGCCTCGAGGGCGGCGTCGTGGCGGAGAAGGTGCGCAACCTCGAGCCGGGCTGGGGCCTCAACGCCGCGACCGGCGAGTACGTCGACCTCATCAAGTCCGGGATCATCGACCCGGCCAAGGTGACGCGCTCCGCGCTGCAGAACGCGGCCTCCATCGCCGCGCTGTTCCTCACCACCGAGGTCGTCATCGCCGACAAGCCGGAGAAGGCGTCCGCGCCCGCCGGCGGCGACGGCGGCATGGGGGGCATGGACTTCTGAGGAGCGAGTGAGCGGAGCCGACGATCCGCGTAGCGGGTCGGCGGCGCAGCGAACGAGCGACGAAGAAGTCCGATAGGCACTGCTTCTGAGGGCCCGGGACCGTGAGGTTCCGGGCCCTCGGTCGTCGTGAGTCCGGCCGCGGAGCGGTCGGGCGAGCGACGGCCGGAGTGAGCGGTCCGGGCGGAGCCGACGATCCGCGTAGCGGGTCGGCGGCGCAGCGAACGAGCGACGAGGAAGTCCGATAGGCACTGCTTCTGAGGGCCCGGGACCGTGAGGTTCCGGGCCCTCGGTCGTCGTGAGTCCGGCCGCGGAGCGGTCGGGCGAGCGACGGCCGGAGTGAGCGGTCCGGGCGGAGCCGAC
>JAJXTD010000149.1 GCA_021784035.1 Actinomycetes bacterium
TGGTCGCGGCGGACGACGGCGTGAAGCCGCAGACCATCGAGGCGCTCAACCACGCCAAGGCGGCCGACGTCCCGATCGTGGTCGCGGTCAACAAGATCGACAAGGAGGGCGCGGACCCGACGAAGGTCCGCGGCCAGCTCACCGAGTACGGCCTGGTGCCCGAGGAGTACGGCGGCGACACGATGTTCGTCGACGTCTCGGCCAAGGCCGGCGTCGGCATCGACGAGCTCCTCGAGGCGCTGCTGCTCACCGCGGACGCGGCCCTGGACCTGCGGGCCAACCCGCACCAGGCGGCGCAGGGCGTGTCCATCGAGGCGCACCTCGACCGCGGTCGCGGTCCGGTCGCCACGGTGCTGGTCCAGCGCGGGACGCTGCACCCCGGCGACTCCATCGTCGTGGGCGACGCCTACGGTCGCGTGCGCGCCATGCTCGACGAGCACGGCAACGCGCTGGCGGAGGCGGGCCCGGCCCGTCCGGTGCAGGTGCTCGGCCTCACCGCCGTGCCCGGCGCCGGCGACAACATGCTCGTCGTCGACGACGACCGCACCGCGCGTCAGATCGCCCAGACGCGGGCGGCTCGCGAGCGCAACGCCGCCCTGGCCCAGGCCCGCGGCCGCCGTACCCTCGAGGACTTCCTCAAGTCCCTCGAGCGCGGCGAGACCGAGGAGCTCAAGCTCATCCTCAAGGGCGACGTGTCCGGTTCGGTCGAGGCCCTCGAGGACGCGCTCGTCAAGCTCGAGGTCGGCGACGACGTGCAGCTGCGCGTCATCGACCGCGGCGTCGGCGCGATCACCGAGAGCAACGTCATGCTGGCCGCCGCGTCGGACGCCGTCATCATCGGCTTCAACGTGCGGCCGGAGGGCAAGGCCCGCGACCTCGCCGAGCGCGAGGGCGTCGACGTGCGCTTCTACTCGATCATCTACCAGGCGATCGACGACATCGAGGCCGCGCTCAAGGGCATGCTCAAGCCCGAGTACGAGGAGGTCTCGCTCGGCACCGCCGAGATCCGCGAGGTCTACCGCTCGAGCAAGTTCGGCAACATCGCCGGCTCGCTCGTGCGCTCGGGCCTCATCCGCCGCAACTCCAAGGCGCGGCTCATCCGCGACGGGGCGGTCGTGGCGGACAACCTCACCATCGACTCGCTCAAGCGGTTCAAGGACGACGCCACGGAGGTCCGCGAGGGCTTCGAGTGCGGCATCGGCCTCGGGTCGTTCAACGACATCAAGGTCGACGACGTGATCGAGACCTTCGAGATGCGCGAGAAGCCGCGGGTCTGACGGGACCGTCGTACACCAGGAGGACGTCGTGTTCGTGGGAACCCTCGAGCTCGACGTCCTCCTGGGCGACATCCACTCGCTCAAGGAGAAGCGCGGCGTCGTCCGCCCGGTGATCGCCGAGCTGCGCAGGCAGTTCGACGTGGCGGTGGCGGAGGTGGGTCACCAGGACCTGCACCGCCGGGCGCTCCTCGGCGTCGCGACGGTCGCCGCGGAGGCCGCCCAGTGCCAGGCGGTGCTGGACTCCTGCGAGCGGCTCGTCGCCGCCCGTCCGGAGCTCGACCTGCTGAGCGCGCACCGCACGCTGCACCACAGCGACGACTGACCACGACCGACCGCTCGACCGTCCGCCGTGCCCGCACGGCGTACGACCACGGCACCACCTGAGAGGACAGCGCCATGGCCGACCCCGCCCGCGCCCGCAAGCTCGCCGACCGGATCCGCGTGATCGTCGCCGAGATGCTCGAGCAGCGGATCAAGGACCCGCGACTGGGCTTCGTCACCGTCACCGACTCCCGGGTCACCGGCGACCTCCACGACGCGACCGTCTACTACACGGTCTACGGCTCGGCGGAGGAGAAGGCCGCGACGGCGGCGGCGCTCGAGAGTGCGAAGGGCGTCCTGCGCAGCGAGATCGGCCGCCAGACCGGGCTGCGGTTCACGCCCACCGTCACGTTCGTGGCCGACGCCGTCCCGGAGAACGCGCTCGCGATCGAGGACCTGCTGCACCAGGCAGCGGCGGCCGACGCCGAGGTCCACCAGAAGGCCGCGGCCGCGGCGTACGCCGGGGAGCCCGACCCCTACCGCAAGCCGCGCGCCGACGAGCTCGACGAGGACGACGACGCGCTGCTGCTCCTCGGCGACGGGGACGACGACGAGCGCACGGAGTCCCCGGCATGATGTGGACCGCGGCGCCGACCGACGCCGACTGGGACGCCACGGTCGAGGCGCTCACCTGCGGGCGCCCGGTCCTCCTGCTCGCGCACGTGTCGCCGGACGCGGACGCGCTCGGCTCGGCGCTCGCCGTCGGGCTCGCGCTCGAGACGCGCGGTGTCGACGTGGCGGTCTCCTTCGGCGACGACCCGTTCACGGTGCCGAGGATCCTGCGCTCGCTGCCGGGCCAGCACCTGCTCGCAGCACCTGCCGAGACCGGGGACCGGCCGGTCGTCGTGTCCTTCGACGTCAGCGCGATAGAACGGCTCGGCGTCCTGCGCGCCGCGGCCGAGGCAGCCGAGACGTTCGTCGCCGTCGACCACCACGCCACGTTCACCGGCTTCGGCCACGTGTGTCTCGTGGACGTGCACGCCCCGGCCACCGCGGTCCTCGCCCTCGAGCTCGTCGACCGGCTCGGCGTCGAGCTCGACGCCACGATCGCGACCCCGATCTACGCCGGGCTCGTCACCGACACCGGGTCGTTCAAGTACGCGGGCACCACGTCGGCCACGCACGAGGTCGCCGCACGGCTGCTCGCCACCGGCCTCCGCCACGACGTCGTCGCACGGCACATCTACGACGACGAGCCGTTCGGCGCCCTGCGCCTCCTCGGCGCGGCGCTCGACCGCTCGGTGCTCGAGGAGAACGCCGCGGGCGGGCTCGGCCTCGTGTGGACCGTGGTCACCGATGCCGATCGCGCGACGTTCGACCTCCCGCTGGATGCTGTCGAGCGGGTCATCGACGTGCTGCGCATCGCGACCGAGGCGGAGGTGGCGTGCGTGATCAAGCAGGACGACGCCGGCGCCTGGCGCGTCTCCATGCGCAGCAAGGGGCGCATCGACGTCTCCGCCGTGGCGATCGGGCTCGGTGGCGGCGGTCACCGCTTCGCCGCCGGCTTCACCGCGCCGGAAGGCCCGCGCGACGTGCTCCACTCGGTCCGCGAGGCGCTCGCCGCGGCCGAGCACCTCCCGGAGTAGACGTGGCCCGGGGCCCGCGCGCGCGCACGGCACCCGACGGGCTCGTCGTCGTCGACAAGCCGGCCGGTCTGACGAGCCACGACGTCGTGGCGCGCGTGCGCCGCATCCTCGGCACGCGCAAGGTCGGGCACGCCGGCACGCTCGACCCGATGGCCACCGGCGTCCTCGTCCTCGGCGTCGAGCGGGCGACCCGGCTCCTCGGTCACCTCGCGCTCACCGACAAGGCCTACGACGCGACGATCCGGCTCGGTCGCGCCACGGTCACCGACGACGCCGAGGGCGACGAGACGGCCGCGACCGACGCGACGCCCGTCACCCGGGAGGCGCTCGACGCCGCGCTCGAGCCGCTTCGCGGCACCATCGACCAGCGGCCCTCCGCGGTGAGCGCCGTCAAGGTCGACGGCGTCCGGTCCTACGCCCGGGTCCGCGCGGGGGAGGACGTCGAGCTGGCCTCCCGGCGCGTCACCGTGTCCCGGCTCGACGTGCTCGACGTGCGGCGCCCCGAGGTCGAGGGCCCGCCGGTGCTCGACGTCGACGTCACCGTCGTCTGCTCCTCGGGCACCTACGTCCGCGCGCTCGCGCGCGACCTCGGTGCGTCGCTCGGCGTCGGCGGCCACCTCACCGCGCTGCGGCGCACGCGGGTCGGCACCTTCGGGCTCGACGTCGCCCGCCCGCTCGCGGAGCTCGAGGCGCACCCGGACGTCCTGCCGCTGGCCGCGGCCGTGGGCTCGGCGTTCGCCCGGGCCGACGTCGACGACGTCACCGCGGGGCGCATCCTCTCCGGCGCCCGCATCGACGCCGGCGGCCGCGACGGCGGGCTCGTCGGCGTCTTCGGGCCGGACGGTGCGGTGCTCTCGCTCGCCGAGGCCCGCGGCGGCCTCCTCGTGCCGGTCGTCGTCTTCTCCTAGACCGCCGGCGCGGGACCGCGGTGCCGCACGGTCGCGCGCGGGCTGGCAGGCTGGCCCCGTGCAGCGCTGGCAGGGTCTCGACGACGTGCCGGCCGACCAGCCCCGGTCGGTCGTGGCCATCGGCGTGTTCGACGGCGTGCACTACGGGCACCGGGCCGTGGTGCGCAAGGCCGTGGCGCACGCGCACCGGCTCGGCGTGCCGAGCGTGGTCGTCACGTTCGACCCGCACCCGGACGAGGTCGTACGTCCCGGCACCCACCCGGCGCTGCTGTCCACGATCGACCACCGCTGCGCCCTGCTCGCCGAGCTCGGCGCGGACGCGGTCTGCATCCTGCCGTTCACCCGCGAGCTCGCCGCGCTGTCGCCCGAGGCGTTCGTGGACCAGGTGCTCGTGTCGCGGTTCCACGCGGTGGCGGTCGCCGTGGGGGAGAACTTCCGGTTCGGGCACCGTGCGGCCGGTGACCCGGAGACGTTGACCGAGCTCGGCGCGGCCCGCGGGTTCATCGTCGACGCCGAACCGCTCATCGCGGGGGAGGGCGGCGTCTGGTCGTCCACCTACGTCCGCGGCCTCGTGCGCGCCGGCGACGTCGCCGCCGCGGCGTACTCCCTGGGCCGCGCGCACCGGGTCGAGGGCACGGTCGTCCACGGCGACCACCGGGGGCGGGAGCTCGGCTACCCCACGGCGAACCTCGCCACGACGCCGCACGCGGCCGTGCCCGCGGACGGGGTCTACGCCGCCCGGCTCGTCGTGGCGCCGTACACCGAGCACGCCGTGACCCACCCGGCCGTGGTCAGCATCGGCACGAACCCGACGTTCGACGGGGCCGAGCGCCGCGTCGAGGCGCACGTCCTGGACCTGCACGGCAGCTCCGACCTCGACCTCTACGGCACCCACGTGGCGCTCGACTTCGTCGACCGGCTCCGCGGCCAGATCCGCTTCGCCGGCCCGGACGCGCTCACCGACCTCGTCGCCCAGATGGCCCGCGACGTCGACGCCGCCCGTGCCCTCCTGGCCGCGGGGGCCTGAGCGGCCCGTCGGCGGCCCGGAACAGGGCCCTGACCTGCGGCGTCGGGTCCATCGGTGCGGCCGGGCGCATTTGGGCCGTGGTCACCGCGCTGTTACCCTGAAGCCTGACGGCCGCGGGGTGGGCGCCCTGCGGCACGCGACTGTTCGAGGGTCGCCGCGCCCTGCGGGACCCGTGATGCGCCCGTGAAGGATCCACGCATGTCGCTCGACACCGCGACCAAGAACGCCATCATCGCCGAGTACGCCACCGCCCCCGGTGACACCGGCTCCCCCGAGGTCCAGATCGCGCTGCTGACGCGCCGCATCAACGACCTCACCGAGCACCTCAAGATGCACAAGCACGACCACCACAGCCGCCGTGGGCTGCTGCTGCTGGTCGGCCAGCGTCGCCGGCTGCTCCAGTACCTGACGAAGAAGGACATCAACCGCTACCGCTCGATCATCGAGCGTCTCGGCATCCGCCGATAGCGCGCGACCAGGGGAGCGGCCCGCGGGTCGCTCCCCTGGTGTCCGTCCCGGCTGCGGTAGAACCGGCAGTCGAGCACCACCGCGACAACTGAACACACCCGATGCTGGACTTCCAGCAGGGCACCACAGGGATGATCGTGGGGCGAACGCCCCGGAGACGCCTCAGTCGTCGGTCCTCGGTAGTGGCCCCCGGGCACGTCGTCCCCCGCGCAGGAGCGTGGGAGCGGCCCGCCGCCCGGGCGCTTCGATCGAAGACCGGCCTCCTGCCGACTGGTCGGCACTCCTGCGCTCGCTCCTCGTCGTCCCCTACGACAGAGGAGGGCACCCGTGGAGGGTCCCGAGATCCACACGTCCGAAGCCGTCATCGACAACGGCAGCTTCGGCACCCGCACGATCCGCTTCGAGATGGGCCGCCTGGCCCAGCAGGCCGCCGGCTCCGCCGTCGCCTACCTCGACGACGACACGATGCTCCTGTCGGCCACGACGGCCGGCAAGCACCCCAAGGAGCAGTTCGACTTCTTCCCGCTGACGATCGACGTCGAGGAGCGGATGTACGCCGCGGGGCGCATCCCCGGCTCGTTCTTCCGCCGCGAGGGCCGGCCCAGCGAGGACGCGATCCTCACCTGCCGCCTGATCGACCGTCCGCTGCGCCCGTCGTTCGTCAAGGGCCTGCGCAACGAGATCCAGGTCGTCATCACGGTGATGTCGCTGCACCCCGACCACCTCTACGACGTCGTGGCCATCAACGCCGCGTCGATGTCGACGCAGATCGCCGGCCTGCCCTTCAGCGGCCCGATCGGCGCCACCCGCGTCGCCCTCATCGGTGGCCAGTGGGTCGCCTTCCCGTCGCACAGCCAGCTCGAGGAGGCCGTGTTCGACATGGTCGTCGCGGGTCGCGTCGTCGGCGACGACATCGCGATCATGATGGTCGAGGCCGAGGCCACGTCCCACACGATCGAGCTCGTCAAGGGCGGCGCCACCGCACCGACCGAGGAGGTCGTGGCCCAGGGCCTGGAGGCCTCGAAGAAGTTCATCCGCATCCTGTGCGACGCGCAGAGCGAGCTCGCGGCGAAGTCCACCAAGGAGACCCGCGAGTTCCCGCTCTTCCCGGACTACCAGCCGGACGCGTTCGACGCCGTCGAGGCGGCCGTGTCCACCGAGCTGGCCGCGGCGCTCACCATCGCCGGCAAGCAGGAGCGCGAGGAGGAGCTCGACCGCGTCAAGGGCCTGGCCGCCGAGCGTCTCGCCGGCCAGTTCGACGGTCGGGAGAAGGAGATCGGCGCCGCGCTGCGCTCGCTCACCAAGAAGCTCGTGCGCAAGCGGGTGCTCACCGACAAGGTGCGCATCGACGGGCGCGGTCTCACCGACATCCGCACGCTGTCGGCCGAGGTCGACGTCGTCCCGCGGGCGCACGGCTCGGCGCTGTTCGAGCGCGGCGAGACCCAGATCCTGGGCGTCTCCACGCTGAACATGCTCCGCATGGAGCAGATGCTCGACACGCTCAGCCCCGAGACCCGCAAGCGCTACATGCACAACTACAACTTCCCGCCGTACAGCACCGGTGAGACCGGCCGCGTGGGCTCGCCCAAGCGTCGCGAGATCGGCCACGGCGCGCTTGCCGAGCGCGCCCTCGTGCCGGTCCTCCCGACCAAGGACGAGTTCCCCTACGCCATCCGCCAGGTGTCGGAGGCGCTCGGGTCCAACGGGTCCACGTCGATGGGCTCGGTCTGCGCCTCGACGATGTCGCTGCTCAACGCCGGCGTGCCGCTGAAGGCTCCCGTCGCCGGTATCGCGATGGGCCTCATCTCCGACGAGGTCGACGGCACGACGGAGTACGTCACCCTCACCGACATCCTCGGTGCGGAGGACGCCTTCGGCGACATGGACTTCAAGGTCGCCGGCACCAAGGAGTTCGTGACCGCGCTGCAGCTCGACACCAAGCTCGACGGCATCCCCGCCTCGGTGCTGGGTGGCGCGCTCACCCAGGCCCGCGACGCCCGCCTGGCGATCCTCGACGTGATGATGGAGGCGATCGACCGTCCGGACGAGATGTCGCCGTACGCGCCGCGGATCATCTCGATCCAGATCCCGGTCGACAAGATCGGCGAGGTCATCGGGCCGAAGGGCAAGA
>JAJXTD010000150.1 GCA_021784035.1 Actinomycetes bacterium
CGCGCGCTTCGCCGGGTGGGGCGCGGCGGTGGCCGAGGCCTGGCTCGACGGCCCGCGCGAGGTCGCCGTCGTCGGCGACCCTGCGAACCCCGCCACGGTGGCGCTCCGCCGAGCGGCCCGGCTCGGGACGGCGCCCGGCGCCGTCGTCGTGACGGGTGCGCCGGGCTCGGCGCACCCGCTGCTCGCGGGCCGCGGGCTCGTCGGCGGCGTGCCGGCGGCGTACGTCTGCCGGCACTTCACCTGCGACGCGCCGCTGACCGACCCGCTCCGGCTGGCCGCGGCGCTGGGGAACCGCCCGGGCGGCTGAGCGCGCGTGTCCGCCCGCGGCGAACGAGGGTGGGCGTAACGGCGTAATCATGTAATTGTCTCGCCATGACTACTACCGAGGAGATCCGGGGCTGGCTCGTCGGCCGGCTGCCCGAGGACTGGTTCGACGGCGCCCCCGAGGTCACCGTCGACCGCGAGGAGATCACCGTCGTCGGCGCGCTGCGCGTGCCCGACCTGCCCGCCGAGGCGTCCGACGTCGAGCGGGCCGCCGCGGTCCGCGGCCGCGTCCGGGGCTTCCGCGAGGACACCCGGGACCGTCGGATCGAGATCGCCCGCGAGATCGAGCACCGCACGGGCCGCAAGGTCTCATGGGGCGTGTCGGTGGGCGACGACCGCGTGCTGTTCACGACGCTGTCCGTGCCCGTCATGACCCGGCTGCGCCAGCCCGAGCGGGCCGTGCTGGACACGCTCGTCGACGCCGGCGTGGCCCGGTCACGCTCGGAGGCGCTCGCCTGGTGCGTCAAGCTCGTCGGCCGGCACAGCGACGAGTGGCTGGCGTCGCTGCGCTCGGCGATGACGGAGGTGGAACGGCTCCGGGCCGCCGGGCCGGACGCCGGAGCGTCCTGACCGGACGGGACTACCGGGCGCCGTAGAGCACGAGGCTGACGGCGACGTACTGCGTGATGAAGCCGGCCAGCGTCAGCGCGTGGAAGATCTCGTGGAAGCCGAACCAGGTCGGCGACGGGTTGGGCCGCTTGAGGGCGTAGACGACGCCGCCGGCGGAGTAGAACAGCCCGCCCGCCGCGAGCAGGATCACGACCGCGGGGCCGCCCGCCGCCCAGAAGGCGGGGAGGTAGAAGACGGCGACCCAGCCGAGCGCGATGTAGATCGGCGTGTAGAGCCAGCGCGGCGCGCCGACCCAGAACACCCGGAACAGCACGCCGGCGAGGGCCCCACCCCACACCAGGAGGAGCAGCGTCCGCGCCTGGTCGGGCGGGAGGAGCACCACGGCGAACGGCGTGTACGAGCCGGCGATGATCAGGAAGATGTTCGAGTGGTCGAACCGCTTGAGCAGCAGCGTGTTCCGCGGGCTCCAGGTGAAGCGGTGGTACACCGCGCTCGTGCCGAACAGCATGATCGCGGTCAAGCTGTAGAGAGCGGCGGCCCAGCGGTACTCCGGCGGGGACAGGGCCACGAGCACGATGCCGCACACGACCGCGACCGGGGCCATGCCGGCGTGCAGCCAGCCGCGCAGGTGCGGCTTGGCCGGGACCAGCGCCGACGCGTGCGCATCGGGACCCGTCGCGCCGACGGTGTCCAGGGACGGGCGGCTGGCGGCTGACTCACTCACGTACGCAAGCGTAACTTACGCAAGCGTAGGTTGGCGACCGTCGGGGTGTGACGCCCGCCGCGTGGACCCGGCGAGGGGGTGAGACAGCGCCCGCCGGGCGCGGGTAATCTCGCTCGCACCGGCGGTCGTCCGACCGGAGGGTCGCGTCGTGCGGGAGGTGGGCCGTGGGTGTGTCCGACCTCGTCTACGGCGTGTACGAGCGCCGGCTCAAGGCCTCGCTCGACCCGGAGCGCATCCCGCGCCACGTGGGCGTGATCCTCGACGGCAACCGGCGCTGGGCCGCGGAGCAGGGCAACTCCACCGCCGCCGGCCACCGCGCCGGGGCGCAGAAGGTCGAGGACTTCCTCGGCTGGTGCGAGGAGGCCGGCGTCGAGCTCGTCACCCTCTGGCTGCTGTCCACCGACAACCTCGCCCGGCCCGCGGCCGAGCTCGAGCCGCTGCTGCACATCATCGAGAGCACGGTCGAGGCGCTCGCCGTGCACGGGTCCTGGCGCGTGCACCCCGTCGGTGCCCTCGACCTCCTCCCCGCGCACACCGCCGAGGTCCTCAAGAAGGCCGAGGCCGACACGGCCGAGCGCACCGGCCTCCTCGTCAACGTGGCCGTCGGCTACGGCGGGCGGCGCGAGGTGGTCGACGCCGTGCGCGCGCTGCTCTCCGAGGCCGCGGCGCAGGGCACGACGCTCGACGACCTGGCGGCCGCGATCGACGTCGAGCACATCGCCGAGCACCTCTACACCGCGGGCCAGCCCGACCCGGACCTCGTCATCCGCACGTCGGGGGAGCAGCGGCTGTCCGGCTTCCTGCTCTGGCAGTCCGCCCACTCGGAGTTCTACTTCTGCGAGGCCTACTGGCCGGACTTCCGCAAGGTCGACTTCCTCCGCGCCCTGCGGTCCTACGCCGCGCGCGGCCGTCGCTTCGGCGTCTGACGCCGACGCGTCCGCCGGTTCGTACGCCGACCCCGCGCGCCCCGACCGTCGGCCGGCCGTTCATCGCACCGTCATCCATCGCCCCGGCGTGGCGCGCCGGGATGGCGTGAGGCCGGGCTTACCGTCGAACCCATTCGGGCCACCGCCCGGGCGGCCCACCTTCGGGGAGGCCCTTGTGCCCGCTGCGCGCCGTCGCTCGTCAACCGCCTCGTCCACCGGCGTGCGCACCTACGTGCTCGACACGTCGGTCCTGCTGTCCGACCCGCACGCCCTGCTGCGGTTCGACGAGCACGAGGTCGTGATCCCCGTCGTCGTCGTGGTGGAGCTCGAGGCCAAACGCTCGCACCCGGAGCTCGGCTACTTCGCGCGGCAGGCGCTGCGCCTGCTCGACGACCTGCGCGTCGTGCACGGTCGCCTCGACGACCCCATGCCGGTCGGCGACGCCGGCGGCACGCTGCGCGTCGAGCTCAACCACACCGACACGTCGGTGCTCCCCAGCGGCTTCCAGCTCGGCGACAACGACACCCGCATCCTCGCCGTGGCGCGCAACCTCGCCGCGGAGGGGCGCGACGTCGTGCTCGTGAGCAAGGACCTCCCGATGCGCGTCAAGGCGTCCTCGGTCGGCCTGGCCGCCGAGGAGTACCGCGCCGAGCTCGTCGTCGAGAGCGGCTGGACCGGCATGGCCGAGCTCGACGTCCCGGGCAGCGTCGTCGACCAGCTCTACGAGCAGGACCGCATCGACCTCGACGCGGCGCGTGACCTGCCGTGCCACACCGGTCTCGTCCTCGTCTCCGAGCGGGGCAGCGCGCTCGCCCGCGTGACGCCGGACAAGCAGATCCGCCTGGTACGAGGCGATCGCGAGGCCTTCGGCCTGCACGGCCGCAGCGCGGAGCAACGCGTCGCGCTCGACCTGCTGCTCGACAACGAGGTCGGCATCGTGTCGCTCGGCGGCCGCGCCGGCACCGGGAAGTCGGCGCTCGCGCTGTGCGCCGGCCTCGAGGCCGTCCTCGAGCGCCGACAGCACCGCAAGGTCGTCGTCTTCCGCCCGCTCTACGCCGTCGGGGGCCAGGAGCTCGGCTACCTCCCGGGCAGCGAGAGCGAGAAGATGTCGCCCTGGGGGCAGGCCGTGTTCGACACCCTCGGTGCGCTCACGACGCAGGAGGTCGTGGAGGAGATCGTCGACCGCGGAATGCTGGAAGTCCTTCCGCTGACTCACATCCGGGGTCGCTCGCTGCACGACTCCTTCGTCATCGTCGACGAGGCGCAGTCGCTGGAGCGCAACGTCCTGCTCACGGTGCTGTCGCGCATCGGCCGTGACTCGCGGGTGGTGCTCACCCACGACGTCGCGCAGCGCGACAACCTGCGCGTGGGACGCCACGACGGCATCGTCGCCGTGACGGAGAAGCTCAAGGGGCACCCGCTCTTCGCCCACGTGACGCTCACGCGCAGCGAGCGCAGCCCCATCGCGGCGCTCGTCACCGAGATGCTGGAGGATCTTCAGGTCTGAGGCGCGACGCTGGAACTCGTTGCACACCAACGGATCCCGGCTGCTGGGTTGACGTCGTTCGCATACGCCGGTGCGCGCGTGCGGCGTCGCGCCGCCGTCTCCGCCGTCTCCGCCGTCTCCGGTCGGACCGAGCGGAGACGGCGCCGGCGCCGCGTGGTCGTGTCGCGAACGCTTCGAGATCGCCTGTGCCACAAGGGATTTCCGGCACGCGGACGCGGTGCGGGTCTCCCGGGGTCGCGCTGCCGCCCCCGAAGCCTCGGTCCGGCGGCCGCCCAGGGAACGTTCTCGGCTGCCCCGATCGGCCGGGAACGGCTGCGCTGCGTGGTGCCGGCATCACGCACCGTGAGCCCGGCGCGGGACGGTTGTCCACAGGGTCGGCGTCGAATACTGTGGCCCACCTCACATGCGGTGTCTGATATGTCGGTAAAAGTGTCGGTTTGCGCTGTGGACAAGGCCTCGACCTCAGGATGAGCACCCGGGGTTGAGGTCGACCGGGGTGGGATCCGCCCGGCATGGTGGAGGACGTCAAGACCCCGCGAACGGGGTCGGACCTGCCCGCGGCTCTCCGGTCCGACCGGACAGATGAGAGCGCAGCACCACCCGCGGGCCGAGCGTCGGCTCAAGCCTTCGATCGTCGTCCGATCCCGCACGCCGCCCCGCCGGACCCAGCGTCCTCCGGGGCCTGCTGTCCGGTACGCGCCCGGTACTCCTCCGGTGGGCGGGTGCCGGACCGGTGCCAAGGGTCCGGCCGCGGGGACGCACCGGAGCGTCGCCGCCCGACGAAGGATCTCGTGTGATCAGCACAGCACCTAGGGGCTCGCTCCGGCGTCGTGTCGTCGTCGTCGCGGCGAGCACGCTGGCGGTGGGCACCATCTCCGCCGTCGTCCCGACCCCTGCGATCGTGTCCGCCTCCGCGGCCACCACCACCGCGGTGAGCACTGCGGGCCAGGTGGCCGCCACCGGCACCGTGTCGGCGGTCGAGGCCTCCGTCGCCGTCCCGACTGCGCGGACGGCGCCCAGCGCGACACGGACCGTGGCGTCCACGCGCGCCGGCATGGTCGCCCCGTTCCGCTTCGGCACCGTGGGCTACAACCAGTGGTGGGCCAAGCGGCTCATGACCACGCGCTACCACTGGAGGTCGACTGCGCAGTTCGGCTGCCTCGTGAGGCTCTGGAACTTCGAGAGCCACTGGAACCACCGCGCGCACAACCGCCGCTCGGGTGCGCACGGGATCCCGCAGGCGCTGCCCGGTTCGAAGATGCGCTCCGCCGGGTCCGACTGGCGCACCAACCCGGTGACCCAGATCGCGTGGGGCCTCAGCTATGTGAAGAAGCGCTACGCGACACCGTGCGGGGCGCTCTCGCACTACTACCGCCACGGTTGGTACTGACCGATCGTGTCGAAGGCCCCCGCCGGATCCGTTCCGGCGGGGGCCTTCGCACGTGCGGGACACGGATCAGCTGGGCGGCCCGACCGGGATCGTCGTCGCCACGGGACGCAGCGTGTCGGCGAAGAAGTCCTCGCCCTTGTCGTCCACGACGATGAAGGCCGGGAAGTCGACGACGTCGATCTTCCAGACCGCCTCCATGCCGTTCTCCGGGAAGTCGATGACCTCGACGTGCTTGATGCAGTCCTGCGCGAGGCGCGCCGCGGGGCCGCCGATGGACCCGAGGTAGAACCCGCCGTTGCGCCGGCACGCGTCGGTGACGGCCTTGCTGCGGTTGCCCTTCGCCAGCATGACGAGCGAGCCGCCGGCCTGCTGGAACTGGTCGACGTAGGCGTCCATGCGTCCGGCCGTCGTCGGCCCGAACGATCCGGACGCCATGCCCTCCGGCGTCTTGGCCGGGCCGGCGTAGTAGACCGCGTGGTCGCGCAGGTAGGCCGGCATCGGCTCGCCCGCGTCGAGCATCTCCTTGATCCGGGCGTGCGCGATGTCGCGTGCCACGACGAGCGGACCGGTGAGCGACAGCCGTGTCTTCACCGGGTGGCGGGAGAGCTCGGCCCGGACCTCGTCCATCGGGCGGGAGAGGTCGATGCGCACGACGTCGTCGTCGAGGTGCTCGTCGGTGACGTCGGGCAGGTAGTGCGCCGGGTCGGTCTCGAGCTGCTCGAGGAAGACGCCCTCGGGCGTGATCTTCGCGAGGGCCTGGCGGTCGGCCGAGCACGAGACGGCGATGGCGACGGGGCACGAGGCGCCGTGCCGCGGGAGGCGGACCACGCGGACGTCGTGGCAGAAGTACTTGCCGCCGAACTGCGCGCCGATGCCGAACTCCCTCGTCATCTGGAGGACCTCGGCCTCCATCTCGAGGTCGCGGAACGCATGTCCCGCAGACGATCCCGCGGTCGGGAGCCCGTCGAGGTAGCGCGCGCTGGCGTACTTCGCGGTCTTGAGCGCGTACTCCGCCGACGTGCCGCCGACGACGATCGCCAGGTGGTACGGCGGGCAGGCCGACGTGCCGATCGAGCGCAGCTTCTCGTCGAGGAAGCGGCGCATGGCAGCCGGGTTCAGCACCGCCTTGGTCTCCTGGAAGAGCAGCGACTTGTTCGCCGAGCCGCCGCCCTTGGCCATGAACAGGAACTTGTACGACGTCTCGTGGCCGGCCGCGGTGTCGGCGTACAGCTCGATCTGCGCCGGCAGGTTCGACCCGGTGTTGCGCTCGTCCCACATCGTCAGCGGAGCCATCTGCGAGTAGCGCAGGTTCAGCGTGGTGTACGCGTCGTACACGCCCTGGCTGATCGCCCGCTCGTCGTCACCCCTGGTGAGCACGTGCTGACCGCGCTTGCCCATGACGATCGCGGTGCCGGTGTCCTGGCACATCGGCAGGACGCCACCCGCGGAGATGTTGACGTTCTTGAGCAGGTCGAGCGCGACGAAGCGGTCGTTCGGGCTCGCCTCGGGGTCGTCGAGGATCGCACGCAGCTGCGCGAGGTGCCCCGGCCGCAGCAGGTGCTGGATGTCGCGGATGGCAGCCGCGGTGAGCAGGCGCAGTGCCTCGGGCTCCACCTGCAGGAAGGTGCGTCCGGCCGCCTCGACGGTGGACACGCCCTCGGTGGTGAGCAGCCGGTAGGGCGTCTCGTCGGGGCCGAGCGGGAGCAGGTCGGAGTACTCGAAATCGGGCATGTGGCGAGCCTACGACCGCATCGCGCGGGAGGGCGGTCGGGTGCTGCCGGGCCCCGGGCCGAGTCAGTCGATGAGCCGTCGGCGCAGGACGCGTACGGCGAGCACGCCCATCACCGCCGCGAAGACGCCGAGGGCCAGCACGTGGCCCAGGCCGGCAGGCAGGTCCCACCCGAAGACGGCGTCGCGAACCAGCTCGACGCACACGAGGAGCGGCGCGCATCCGTAGATGCCGGACTTCACCGCGATCCACGCGGCCTCGGCCAGGAACAGCTCGGGCACGTCGACCGGTGTCGCGAGGATTCCGTCGTAGGTCTTCATGTAGAAGCGCTTGACGTACGTGTCGAACATCCCGGCGAACACCGAGGAGAACAGCACGGCGGAGGCGACGACGCCCGTCCCGATGTACTGGACGTAGGGGATGCCCTGCACCGACGCCACCAGCGCGCCGAAGCCGAAGCCGAAGGCGACCAGGTTGATCGTCGGCTCGACGATGCTGCCGAACGTGGTGGACCGCCAGACGC
>JAJXTD010000151.1 GCA_021784035.1 Actinomycetes bacterium
CGGCCGCCCGGCGCACCGCCGCGGCCGAGGCCAGTGCCGCGGCCCGGGCCGCCGCGACCACGACGCGGACCGTTCCGGCCGCCCGTCCCACCCGGTCGGCGACCCCGGCCACCCACACCAGTACCGGCGCCAGCGGGGCGGCGTCCGGGGACGGCGAGCACGAGTCCGAGAGCGGCAGCGATGACTGAGCGGGGCACCCGGGTCCGCTGGTCCACCGCGGCGCTCGTCGCGCCCGCGGCCGCCGCGCTCTTCACCGGCACCACCGTGTGGGCGGCGGGGCACGAGCCGGCCACCGCGTCGACCGCGACGACCTCGACCGTGGCGCCGGCGCCGAAGGTCGACCCGCTCGTCGTCGCGCTGCGCGCCGCGATCGACAAGAACACGGCGCAGGTCGACAGGCTGCGGGCGACGGTGGTCGCGCTGCAGGCACGCGCGGCCGCGATCGCCAAGGGCGCCGCCGTGCCGAGGACCGCGGCGAGCCGCTCGACGTCGTCCACCCGCACGTCGACCCGCACGACCACCGCGACCGCGTCCCGCAACACCACCCGCGCGACGACGGCAGCAGCGAAACCGACGCCGGCCCCCGCCACGCAGACCACCACGGGTGCCTCCGGCGCCGTGGCGTGACCGACATGACGACCCTGCGGAGCGGCACGGGCGCGGACCTGCGCACGTCGTTCCGGTCGATGGCCAGCGACATCCGCTTCTGGGTGGTGCGGCCGGGCGCGGACGCCGAGCGGCTCGCGGCGGAGGCGCAGGGAGTCGTCGAGCGCGTCGCCGCCACGTGCACCCGGTTCGACCCGACGAGCGACCTCATGCGCGCGAACGACGCCGGCTCGCGCTGGACCGTCGTGGCACGCGAGTGCTTCGACGCGCTCGTCGCCGCGCACGACGCGCACCTCGAGACCGCGGGGCGGTTCGACCCGCGGGTGCTGCGCGCGCTGGCGGCGTACGGCTACGCCGAGTCGCTCCCGTTCGAGTCCGGCCCGGTGTCACTGCCCGCGCCGGCCCGCCCGGCCACGCCCGGACGCCGGCTCCGCGGCCGGACCTGGCGGCCCGGGTTCGACGCCGAGCGGCTCGCGGTGCGGGTCGGGCGCGAGCCGGTCGACCTCGGCGGGATCGGCAAGGGGCTCGCGGTGCGCCGGGCGTCCGACGTCCTGCGCGGAGCGGGCGCGTCGGTGCTCGTCGAGGCCGGCGGGGACCTCATGGCCCAGGGCGGCGGACCCGACGGCGACGGCTGGATGGTCGCGGTCGAGAACCCGCTGGGCGGGGAGGAGCCGGCCGCGGTGCTGCGCGTGCGCGACCGCGCGTGCGCGACGTCGTCCACCCGCGTGCGGTCCTGGGCCGTGGGCGGCACGGCGGTCCACCACCTCATCGACCCGCGGACCCGCCGCCCCGCCGACGGCGACCTGCGTGCCGTCACCGTCGTCGGCGCGGATCCCGCGCTGGCCGAGGTGTGGAGCAAGGCGCTGTTCGTCGGGGGCCGCGCGGACATCCGGGCGACGGCGGACGCGCGCGGGCTCGCCGCGCTGTGGGTGGAGCGCAGCGGCCGCATCGGCGTGAGCCGTGCGATGCGCCCCCATGTCGCGTGGCAGGTGTCCCGTGTCTCCTGACACCGCGGTCCTGCGCACCGTCGGGCTGCGCACCGGGCTCGTCCTGCTCGTCACGGGCAGCGCCGCCCTCACCAGCTACTGGGTCGGCCTGGCCGTCGACGCGGTCGTCGGCAACCGCATGGCGCCGTGGATCCTCGGCCGGGCGTCCGGCATCACGTCGTACCTGCTGCTCGTCACGCTCGTGCTCCTCGGCCTCGTGCTGTCTCACCCGCACCGCGCGCGCTGGCGGCGGCCGAGCGTGGCCACCCGCATCCGGACCCACGTGAGCCTGTCGGTCTTCGCCCTCGTGTTCACCGTGCTGCACATCGTCGTGCTCGCGACGGACGAGTACGCCGGGGTCGGCTGGTGGGGGGCGCTCGTGCCCATGGGGTCGACGTACCGCCCGCTGCCGGTCACGTTCGGGGTCGTCGCCCTGTGGGCCGGCCTGGCGGCGGGCATCACGGCCGCGCTCGCCGGCCGCATCTCGCACCGCGCCTGGTGGCCGGTGCACAAGGTCGCCATCGTGGCGCTGCTGCTCGTCTGGCTGCACGGCATCCTCGCCGGGATCGACACGCCGGCCCTGCTCGCGATGTACGTCGTGACCGGCGGCGCCGTGGTCTTCGTGGCGGTCAGCCGCTACACGTCGACCACCGTGCGGTCCGATGTCGAGGAGCTCGCCGCCGTGCGCGCGACGGAGCTGCCGGTCGCCCGGGTGCCCGGTGCGGTCTTCCTGCCGACGCCTGCGCCCGGGTCCGCGGTCCCGGCCTCGGTGCTGCCCGAGCACCGGCGGTCGCCCGCATGAGCGTCTCGCTCCACCTCGTCACGGAACCGGGCCGGGTCGGCGCGGCGGACATCCTCGCGACCCCCGCGGTCCTCCCGCGGCACGGCACCGAGTCGCTCACCGGCGTCGACGTCCACGACCTCGCCGCGCACCGTGCGGAGTTCGGCCTACGCCGGTCCCACCTCGGGGCCGCCGCGGCGTCGCTGCTCGCGGCGATCGAGGAGGTGCGGCTCACCGGGCGCGGGGGCGGCCACTTCCCCACGACCGCCAAGTGGCGCTCGGTCATGACGCACGGCGCCGGCGGCACGGTCGTCGCGAACGGGGCCGAGGGGGAGCCCGGCAGCGCCAAGGACGCCGTGCTGCTGCAGACCCGGCCGCACCTCGTGCTCGACGGACTCGTGTCGTCGATGGAGGTCGTCGGCGCGTCCGACGGGGTCGTGTGGCTGCACGACGGCGCGTGGGCCTCGGCCCGCGCGGTCTCGCGCGCCCTCGCCGAGCGGGCCGCCGCCGGCGCCGGCGACCCGCAGATCCGCGTGCTGCTCGCGCCCGACCGCTACCTGTCCGGCGAGGCCACCGGCATCATCCGCACGCTCGAGGGCGGGCCGACCCTCCCGAGGTACGTCGAGGACCCGGCGCGGCCGTGGTCGCCCGGCTCACGCCCGGTCCTCGTCAACAACGTGGAGACGATGGCGCGCGTGGGCCTGCTCGCGACGGTCGGGGCGGAGGAGTACCTGCCCACCTCGCTGCTCACGGTCGTGAACGCCACGCACCGCGTCGTGCTCGAGGTCGGTCCCGGCACGACGTTCGGCGACGTCGTGGCGCGCACCTGGACCTCGCCCGACGGCCGGCCGCCGCAGGCCGTGCTGCTCGGCGGCTACGGCGGATCCTGGGTGTCATGGGACGACCTGCGTGCGATGCCGGTCGACGTCGCCGGCCTCCGTGCCGCGGGCCTGTCGCTCGGCGCCGGTCTGGTGGGGCCGCTGCCGGCGTCGGCGTGCGGGCTCGAGGAGTCCGCCCGCCTCCTGCGCTACCTCGCGGGCCAGTCGGCCCGGCAGTGCGGCCCCTGCGTGTTCGGGCTCGCCGCCGTCTCCGAGCTCGCGGACGACCTGTCCGCCGGCCGGCTCGCGCCGTCCGGGCGCCGGCGGCTCGGCCGCTTCATGGGCGAGATCCAGGGCCGAGGCGCGTGCCGCCACCCGGACGGGGCGCTGCGCATGCTCGCATCGGCGCTCGTCGTCTTCGGTGACGACGTGCGCCACCACCGGCGCGGCCGCACGTGCGACGCCCCGACGTACGCGATCATGCCGCTGCCGGGGGAGGACTGACATGAGCCGGCACGCCACCGTGCGCGAGGCCCGACCGCTGCGTCCGGCGGCGGGATCGTCGGCGCTGCGCATCGACCCGTCGCTCTGCGACGGCGTGGGCATCTGCGCGCACCTCGCGCCGGACCTCGTCTCCGTCGACTCCTGGGGCTACCCGATCCTGCGGGCCGGAGTGCTCGGCTCGGCGAGCGAGCGGCGTCAGGCCGACGCCGCGGTGGCGGCGTGCCCGCGGCGCGCGCTGCGCGTCAGCAGCTGACCGCGTCAGGTCGTCGAGAGCCGTACGTCGGCCGCCGCGCGCGTGCCGTCGAGGTCGTGCCACCGCGCCTCGTCGCGCTGCCAGGCGAGCATCTCGGCGCGGATGCCGTCGCCGTCGCGGGCCAGGACGCGCGCGAGGCGCACCTCGTCGTCGGCGTCGAGCCACACCGTGAGGACGGCGCTCTCGCGCAGCCGTCGCGCGGCGAGCCCCACACCCTCGAGCACCACCACGGGTGCGGGCGGCACGGTGACCGTCACGCCCCAGGTCCCGGCGTACCAGTCCCACGTCGGCAGCCGCGCGTCGTGCCCCTGGCGGAAGGGCTCGAGCAGCTGCGCGTCGAGGCGGTCGGCCAGGGCGGCGAAGGCGGCGACGCGGTCGGGTGCGCCGACCACGACGTCCCAGCCCTCGTACACCCCGTCGCCGTGCACCACCGGGACCTCGCCGTGGACGGGCGCGAGCGCGCGCACCAGGTCCGCGGCGAACGACGTCTTGCCCGCGCCCGCGGGCCCGTCCACGCACACGAGCCGCACCGGGCCCACCGACGGCGCCGCGGCCGAGACCCGGGCCGCGAGCGTCGCCGTGGTGGTCATGCGGTCATCGTGCCAGTGGCCGACGGCTCCGCCCGTCGCCGCGGACGAGGACGCGGGTGCCGCGGAGCCGGGAGACACGCGCCGGAGACGCGACTAGGTTCGGTCGCGAGCGTCGATCGCGAGTCGGATGGGGAGGCGTCATGGGCCCGCAGCCGGTGGACACAGGCCGGGACGACCTGGGCAGGGTCATCGTCCGTACGGCGGCCGAGCTCGCCGCGACCCCGTGGGAGGACCTGCCGGGCATCGAGGGGGCCACGCACAAGGTGCTCTGGCAGTCCGGCGCGGTCTCCATCGGCATGATCCGGGTCGAGGCCGGGCGCACCAAGCCCGAGCACACGCATCACGGCGCGCACCATCACATGCTCATCACCGACGGCTCGTGCGTCATGCTCGGCCGCCGCGTGGACGCGGGCTCCTACGTCTACGTCCCGCCCGGCGTGCCGCACGCGGTCGACGACGTCGGACCCGAGGGCGTGGAGTTCTTCTACACCCACCGCCCGGTCGAGGTCCGCCCCGTCCAGGTCGACGACGAGCACGTGGCGCACCCGGTCTGACGGGCGCCCGCCCGCGCGCCCGACGGCCGGCCATCCGGCCGCGTCCTCCCGGCGCCGTGCCGGGGCACCCGGTCCGTCGGACCGGCGTGCGCCGCCCCGCCGGCCGCGGGGGTGGTCGTCGGTGCCGTGGGTGACACTGGGGCGGTGACCACCAGCGGGAGCAGCGTCGTCGAGCACGCGCTGCTCGCGCTCCTAGTCGCGGGCGCCGTCGTTGCGTGCAGCGTCGACCCCACGACCCTGCCCCCTACCGGCACGTCCGCCCCGGCGTCCGACGCTGCGCCTTCCGGCGCGACGAGCGGCGCCGCGTCACCCGCCGTACCCAAGCGGGGTGCCTCACCCACGGCGGTCGCCGCCCCCGCGGGCAGCGCGCTCGCCGCCCTGCGCCGGCTGCCGGTGAAGGGCCGCGCGCCCTGGACGGGTTACTCGCGCGCGCAGTTCGGACCGGCCTGGGCCGACGTCGACCGCAACGGCTGCGACACCCGCAACGACATCCTGCGGCGCGACCTGCGGCAGGTCGTGCTGAAGCCCGGCACACATGGGTGCGTGGTCCTGCGCGGCGTGCTCGTCGATCCCTACACCGCGACGACGGTCGCCTTCGTCCGCGGCGTCTACACGAGCCGCGCCGTGCAGATCGACCACGTCGTGGCGCTGGGCGACGCGTGGCAGAAGGGCGCCCAGGGCCTCTCGCCCGCCCGGCGTACCGCGCTGGCCAACGACCCGCTCGACCTGCTCGCGGTGACGGGATCGGTCAACGAGCAGAAGGGAGACGGCGACGCCGCGACGTGGCTCCCGCCGCGTCGGTCCTACCGCTGCTCCTACGTCGCCCGCCAGGTCGCGGTGAAGACGGCGTACCACCTCTGGGTCACCGCGGCCGAGCGCGACGCCATGGCCCGCGTGCTCGCGGCCTGCCCGCGCCAGGCGCTGCCGACCGGCTGAGCCTCACCAGCCGTCGCGCAGCACCGTCTCGAGACACTCGACCACGAAGTCCGCGCTCTCGGCCGTGAGGCACATCGGCGGCTTCATCTTGAGCACGTTCGCGCGCTCGCCGGTGGGCTGCACGATGACCCCGAGCTCGCGCAGCCGGTCGCAGATCGCGTAGCACTCGGCGGTCGCCGGCTCGAGCGTCCCGCGGTCGCGGACGAGCTCGACCCCGAGGTAGAGACCCATCCCATGCACCGCACCGACGATCGAGTGGCGCTCCATGAGCTCCGTGCACCGCTCCACGAGGCGGTCGCCCACCGCGGCCGCGTTGGCCTGCAGCCCCTCGTCCTCGATCACGTCCAGGACCGTCATGCCGACGACGCACGAGACGGGGCTGCCGCCGGCGGAGGAGAAGAACGAGCCCTGCGCCGCGAACGCGTCGGCGACGGCGCGCGTCGTGATGACCGCGCCGAGCGGCTGGCCGTTCCCCATCGCCTTGGCGATCGTGATGATGTCGGGCGTCACGCCGTGCATCTCGAAGGCCCACCAGTGGTGGCCGAGCCGGCCGTAGCCGACCTGCACCTCGTCGGCGACGCACAGCCCGCCGACGCTGCGCACGGAGTCGTAGACCGACGCGAGGTAGCCGTCGGGGAGCAGCACGCCGCCCGCGTTGCCGAAGACCGGCTCGTTGATGAACGCCGCGGGCGGCCGTCCCTCCGCGGCGAGGCGCTCGACGAGGTCGTGCACCTCGCGCGCGTAGTCGGGGCCGGAGCCCGGTCCGCGGAAGCGACCGCGGAACGCGTTCGGCGCCGACGCGAGGTGCACCCAGTCCGGGCGGCTCTCCAGCGCGGCGGGGTTGTCGTACAGCGACGTCGTCACCGCGTCGGACAGCATCGTCCAGCCGTGGTACGCCTCGCGCACGGCGATCACGTCCGGGCGGCCGGTGGCCACCTGCGCGATGCGCAGCGCGAGGTCGACCGCCTCGGAGCCGCTGTTCACCAGGAAGACCGTGTCGAGCCCGGCGGGCGCGAGGGACGCGAGCCGCTCGGAGAACTCGGTGATCGCGGCGTAGTGGAAGCGCGAGTTGGTGTTGAGCAGCCGCATCTGCCGGTCGACGGCGTCGGCGAGGCGCGGGTGGCCGTGGCCGATCGCGGCGACGTTGTTCACCATGTCGACGTAGGCCCGGCCGTCGGCGTCCAGCAGGTGGTGCCGCCAGCCGCGCTCGATGCGCATCGGCTCGGCGTAGTAGTGCTCCTGGACCTGCGCGAGCACGTCGTCGCGGCGCTCGAGCAGCCGGGCCGGGTCCTCGCGCCGGACGGCGAGGTCGACGCCGAGGATCGGCGACGGGTCCGGGCACAGCGTCGTCCAGCCGTCGGCCGTGGTCGCCGTGGCGAGTCGGGGCGGGTCGATCGACGGTACGGCGCAGAGCTGCACGTGGACCTCGCCCCCGCCGACCGTCCCGAGCGGGGCGCCGGCCCCGACGCCGTCGCCCGCGGCGACCGAGGGACGCAGCCCGGCGACGGTGAGGCGGCCCGCGGGGGAGTCGACGCGCACGACCGAGCCGTCGACGTCGGCTACCGTCCCGGCCCACGGTGCCACCGCGGTCGTGCCGACGGTCAGGACGATGTCGA
>JAJXTD010000152.1 GCA_021784035.1 Actinomycetes bacterium
GGCCTCGGCCGCGGCGGTGCTCCGGGCGGCCGCCCGGGCCGCCTCGGCCGACTCGGCGCGCTGCAGCGCCGTCGTCGCGGCGGCCACCTCGCCGGTGAGCTGGTCGGTGTCGCCCTGCAGCTGGGCCAGCCGGTCCTGGAGCTCGGCCACGGTCGGGTCCGACGCGGTCCCGGCCGCAGCGGCGCCGGTGAGGCCGGCGGCCACCGCGACGCCGCCGGTGAGCATGACCCCTGCGACGGCGACCCCCGTGACCGCCAGACGACCCGTGCTGCTCATGTGCGCTCCTCGGTCTCGATTCGTTCGGGCCCCCTGATCCTCGGCAGGCGCCGTGTCGGATGTGACCGCGCGCCGTCCAAGGAACGCCCGCGATCGTCCAAGATCCGTCCAAGGCGGTCACCGGCGACCGCATCCCGGACGGGCGCTCCGCCGTTCGGGTGGGGTCGGCGTATACCGCCGGTCCGGCCGTCCCGGGAGCGCGACACGCCGACGCGGACGGCCCGAGGACCGATCCGGGCGCTCGCCGGGCTCAGGCGGAGCACCTCGCGGCCGATAACCCTGACGAGAGTCGTCGTCGGTGACGGCCCGGAGCGCCGGGCCCGCGTGAGGAGAGACCGTGATCCCCCCTGAGCCCCGGACGCCCCGACGTGGACTCCTGCGGATGTCGGCCGCGGTCGCGCTGACGCTGCTCGTCACGCTGCTCGTCCCGCTCGCCGCGACCCGGCCCACGCCCGCCGCAGCGGCCACGACGTCGGTCGCGGCGACGGCCACCGCGACCGACGTCGGCGCCCCGAGCTGGTGGGTCGGCGACTGCGACGCGACGCGGTGGAACAAGCTCGCCGCGTCGATGGGCTGGACCGGCGTCGGCTCGCACCGGCTCGGCGCGTCCTACCTCGGCGTACCCGTCTGCGGCCCGCGCCCCTGGGTCGACGGCTCCCCCAACGTCCCGTGGGCCCGCGCCGGCTGGGGCGAGGCGGAGTGGCAGTGCGTCGAGGTGGCGCAGCGGTTCATGGCGCAGGTGTACGGCACGCAGGCCTACGGCGCGAACGGCAGCGACGTGGTCCGCAACTACCGCACCAGCTACGGCGGCAACCTGGTCACCGTCGCGAACGGGACGGTGGGCAAGGCACCCGTGCCGGGCGACATCGTGTCGTTCACGACGCCGCTCAACATCTACGGGCACGTGGTCGTCATCACCTCGAGCACGGTGGACGGCAACGGCAACGGCTCGGTCACCATGCTCTCGCAGAACGACACCGCGACCGGCTGGCGCACGCTGCCGGTCGTCGCCTGGCGTATGCAGGGCTTCGGCTCGCTCACGCCGTACGGCTGGCTGCACGACCCGGCCGGGCGCGGCAACCCGCTCGGCGACGGCACGTTCGTGCGCGTGACCGGCACGTCGGCGACGTACCGCATCGTCGGCGGCGCGCCGATCCGGGTGAGCACGTGGGCGGCGTACGGCGGGTACCAGCCCGTGACGTTCATCGAGGCGGCCCAGTTCGCCCGGCTGCGGCCCTTCCCGGCCGACGGCACCTACCTCAGCGACTCCGCCACCGGACAGGTCTACCGCACGGCCGGCGGCGCTCCGCTGCTCGTGTCCGCGGCGGACGCGCCGAACATGCCCGGCGCCGGCTCGGCTCCGGTGTGGACGGTCGACACCTGGGCGATCGCCAACAACGACCACCTGCGGCCGTACCCCGCGGACCGCACGCAGCTCTGCCGCGTCGACAACGGGGCCTGCTTCCTCGTCGCCGGCGGCGCGCCGATGTACGAGCCGCCCGCCGAGATCCCGCTCGTGCCGGGCTGGAACCCCAAGGCGTCGACCATCGTGTCGGCCGCGGAGTTCTCCGCCTACGTCCACCTGCGCCCGACCCCGGCGGACGGCACGTTCCTCTGCGACGTCTCGAACAGCGCCTGCTACAGCACGGCCGGCGGGGCTGCCCTCACCCTCCCGGCCGCCGACGCGCCGCGCATCCCGGGCTGGTCGAGCTCGGCCGTCATCCGGATCACGCACTGGGAGTTCGCCTACCACGCCCACCTGCCGCGCTACCCGCGCGACGGCACGGTCCTGTGCCCGCTGGACGACACCCTCTGCTACGTCGTCGCCGGTCGCGCACCGCTGCCGATCGCACCCACGACGGCGGCGGCCGTGCCCGCCCTCCGCACCGCGGGCGCGCCGCGGGTGTCCTCCGCCGACCTGCGCCGTCCGGTCCACCTGACGGCGCGGCCGATCAACGGCACCGTGCTGCAGGCGGCGCAGAACCAGGCCACCTACGTCGTCACCGGCGGTGCCGCCGCCCCGGTCGCGGCGCCGACCGCGGCCTCCGCCACCACGCCACCGGTGGTCGTCGACCAGAGCGCGATCGACAACGCGGGGCTCGGAGGCGCGTGGGCGCACCTCGCGAGCACCCCCGCCGTCGTGCGGCTGTCCACACCCGACACCGACGGGACCACGAAGGCGTCGGTGACGCTGACCTGGACGAGGCCGGTGTCGTCGAGCGCGGTCACGTCGTACACGCTGCGCATGCGGACCGCGACGCCCACGAGGCCGTTCGGCGCATGGGTGATCCCGGCCAGGTGGGCGAAGTACACGCTCACCCACCTCACCACCGCGCTCCCGCCGGGGACGACCGCGTGCTTCTCGATCCGGGCCACGAACCGCGCGGGCCAGGTCGGGCCCTGGTCGCCGACGCGCTGCACCGCACGCGTGGTCGACGACCGGGCGGCCACCGTCCTGTCCAAGGGCTGGCGGCTCATGCCCTCGAGCTCGCTCTACCTGCGTACCGGGATGGCGACGACGAAGCACGCGGCGTACTGGCGGATGTACGGCGTGACGACCGACCGCGTCGGCATCCTCGCGACGACCTGCCCGACCTGTGGCTACGTCAACGTGTACGTGGGCAGGAAGAAGATCGGGTCGATCAGTCTCACCGGCCCGGTGCTCGCCTACCAGCAGCTGCGCACGCTGCCGCGCTTCCGTCTGACGTCCGGCACGCTCACCGTCGTCGTCGGCAGCGTCGCCGGGAAGCCGGTCCAGCTCGACGGGGTCCTGGTCTCCAAGGCCTGACCGGCCGAGCGGTCAGAGCAGGCCGATCGTCACGTCGCCGCCGAGCGGGTCGGCCCGCTCGAGCAGCGACCACGGGACCCGGAAGACCCGCCCGGGCGCGACCGGCCAGGGCAGCGACCGGCGGCCGACCTCGCGGCCGTCCTGCCGGGCGACGACGCGCGGGACGAGGCGGGAGTCCTCCGCCCAGAGCAGCAGGCGGCGACGCGCGGGCGCCGGCGCACCGGGGACCAGCAGCGACGGTGCGACCCAGCGGAACGGCTCGACCGCGACGATCCGGGCGCCGCGCGGCGGTGGCTCGCCGAGGTCGAGCCAGCGCCGCACCTGGTCCGCGACGTGGCGGCCGTCGAGGGCGGCGGCGTCGGCGGTGTCGACCGGGTGGACCAGGTTCCCGGCCGCGAGCACGCCCGCGGCCGACGTGCGCAGGGCGGAGTCGACCCGCGGTCCGCGCGTCGCCGGGTCGAGGTCGAGGCCGCCGAGGCGCGCGAGCTCGTGGTCGGGGATCCAGTCGCCGGTGAAGACGACGGTGTCGCACGCGACGACACGGCGCCGGCCGGTGCGCAGGTCGAGGAGCTCCACGCCCTCGACCGCGTCGTGGCCGATCACGCGCACCACCCGGGTGCACGTGGCGACGGGCACCCGCAGCGCGAGCCGGGCGGTGGCCCGCACGGCGGCGTAGCTCTCCCCGCGCTCGTGCTCGGTCGCCAGCAGGACGGTCTCCGTGCCCGCCTCGCGCAGGGTGAGCACCGCGGACCAGCTCACCAGCTCGGCCCCCACGACCACCGCGCGACGGCCCGGCGAGCGGTGCTGGAGGTGCACGAGGTTCTGCAGCAGCCCGGTCGTGAGGACGCCGGCGGGCCGGTCGCCCGGGACGAGCCGCGCCGGGCGCGGTCGCTCGCGCGCGCCGGTGGCGAGCAGGACCGCGCCGCCGCGCACCACGAGCCGCCCCTGCGGGCTGGTCACCTCGAGGACGCGCTCGCCCGCCCAGCCGGTCACGGTCGCCTCGGTCCGCACCTCGGCGCCGGCGTCGAGGGCGTTCGCCACGAGCCGGCGGGCGTACGCCGGGCCGCTCGTGACTCGGCGCAGGTCGCGGACGCCGTAGCCGAGATGGTCGCTGTGCCGCGGGATCCCGCCGGCCTCGCTCTCGCGGTCGAGCACGAGGACGCGTCGGTCGCGGGCCAGCTCGCGCGCGGCGGTCAGGCCCGCGGGTCCGGCCCCCACGACGACGACGTCGGCGACGACCTCGCCCGGAGTCACGACCGCTCCCCCGCCGCACCGGCCGCGAGCAGGCGGGTGACCTCGGCGCCGCAGTAGAACCCCTGGCAGCGGCCCATGAGCGCCCGGGTGCGGCGGCGCAGCCCGTCCACGTCGGACGGCGGGATCGTCGAGGCGAGCGCGTCGCGGATCTCGCCGCGGGTGACCCGCTCGCAGAAGCACACCACCCGGCCGTACTCGGGGTCCTGCGCGATGCGGGCGGCGTCGGCGTAGGGCCGGGGGAACGCCTCGCCGATGGTGGGCATCCGGGGCACGGGCGGCAGGCCGCCGCGCGGCGCCGTGTCGACCCCGTGCGCCGCGAGCAGGCCCGCGACGTGCTCGGCCAGCGCCATCGAGGCGGTGAGCCCGGTCGAGCGGATCCCGCCGAGCACGACGTAGCGCTGCACCGCGTCGAGGTCCACGACGTAGTCGGCGTGCTCGGTGGCCGCCCGCAGCCCGGCGTACGCCGCCGTGACCTCCTCGTCGAGGAGGTCGGGCACGAGCGCCCGCCCCTTCCCGAGCAGGAACGCCAGGCCCGCCTCGGTCGTCGAGGTGTCCCGGCGGTCCTCGATGTCCTCGGACGTGGGGCCGAGCATGACGTTGCCGTAGATCGTGGGGCTGACGAGCACGCCCTTGCCGCGCGCCGTGGGCACCGGCAGCACGATGTGGTCGACGAGGCGGCGCGCGAGCTTGTCGAACACGAGCAGCTCGCCGCGGCGCGGCACGACGGTGAAGCGGTCGTGCCCCAGCAGCCGGTCGATCGTGTCCGCGCCGAGGCCCGCGGCGTTGACGACCCACCTGGTCGTCACGTCGCCGGCCGAGGTGCGCAGGACGGTCGCGTCGGCGCCGACGTCGACGCCGGTCACGCGCCGGCCCAGCAGCAGGGTCGTGCCGCGGTGCACCGCCTCGGTGGCGAAGGCGAGCGCGCTCGTCCACGAGCAGACGATGGACTCGTCCGGGATCACGAGGCCGCCGAGCGCACCCGGGCCCAGGTGCGGCAGACGGCGGTAGACCTCAGCGGCGTCGACCAGCTCGCCGCGCAGGTAGCCGTTCGCCACGGCCTTCGCGTGCAGCTTCGGCAGCGCGTCGAGCTGCTCGTCGTCCCAGGCGACGAGCACGGCGCCCACCCGCTCGACCGGGATGCCGGCGTCGACGGCGTACGACGACAGCAGGTCGTAGCCGCGACGCACGAGCCGCGCCTCGAGCGTCCCGGGCGTCGCGTCGAAGCCGGTGTGCAGGATCGCGGTGTTGGCCTTGCTCGTCGCGTCGCCGACGTCGTCGCGCGCCTCGAGCAGCGCGACGGACAGCCCCGTGCCGGACAGCTCCCGCGCGACGGCGCACCCGACGATCCCCGCACCGACGACCGCGACGTCGACCGCGACGTCGACCCGCACGTCGCTCATCCGCCGCTCCCCGTCTCGCGCGCCACCGCCGCGCGCCACCGGTCGAGGTGCTCGGCCGCGCGGTCGGCCGACCACTGCGGCTCGTACGTCGCAGCCGGCCGCCAGCCCGCGACGACGTCGGCGACGGACCGGGCCGGCTCGAGGCCGAGAACGGCCGCGGCCGCGGCGCCGAGCGCGGTCGCGTCGGGTGACGGATAGACGTCGACCGGGACCTGCGCGAGGTCGGCCTGGGCCTGCATGAGCAGGCGGGAGCGGGTGAGGCCGCCGTCGACGCGCAGCCGCGGCACGGGCGAACCGAGGTCCGCGGCGACGACGGCGAGCAGGTCGACGACCGTGGCGGCGATCCCGCGCAGCACGGCCGCGACCACCGCGCCGCGGTCGGTCGACAGGGTCATGCCGTGCAGCGACGCGGTCGCGTCCGGGCGCCACCAGGGCGCGGCGAGACCGGCGAGGGCGGGCACGAACAGCACGGAGTCGTCGGCCGCCTCGGCCACGTCGTCGACGTCGTGGGCGCTCGCGACCACGCCGAGGCCGACGAGCCAGCGCACCGCGGACGCGGCCGTGTACACCTGGCCGTCGAGGCAGTACGACGTCTCGCCGCGCAGGCGCGACGCGACCGAGGCGGTGAGCCCCGACACCGAGCGCGTCGGCGTCGACCCGGTGGACGTGAGCAGGAACGCGCCGGTGCCGTACGTGCACTTCGTCTCGCCCGACGCGCGGCAGTCCTGCGCGAGCAGCGCCGCCTGCTGGTCGACGAGGAGGCCGACCACAGGGACGGTGCCGCCGAAGGCCGGCGTCGTGCCGACCACCTCGTCGCACGCGACGAGCCGCGGCAGCCTTTCGTCGGCGAGACCGAACAGCTCCAGCAGGTCCGGCGACCACGTCGCGGCGTCGAGGTCGAGCAGCAGCGACCGGCTCGCTGTCGTGACGTCGGTGACCAGCTCGCCGGTGAGTGCGTGGACGAGCCACGAGTCGGTCGTCGTCACGACGCCGTCGCGCGTCAGGTGCCGGCGTATCCAGGCCATCTTCGGCGCGCTGAAGTACGGGTCGAGGACGAGCCCGGTCGACGCCGCGATGCGCTCGCGGTGCTCGGCGAGGTCTGCGCAGACGGACTCGGCGCGGTTGTCCTGCCACACCAGCGCGGTCGTCAGCGGCGTCCCGGTCCCCGGGTCCCACGCGAGCACCGTCTCGCCCTGGTTCGCCAGCGCGACGGCATCGACCGCACCGCCCGCGCCCGCCACCGCGCGGCGTCCGGCGTCGAGGACGGAGGCGAGCAGCGCGGCCGGGTCCTGCTCGACGCGGCCGTCGGGGAGGTACGCCGGCCGCACCGGCTCCTCGGCCGAGGACACGACGACGCCGTCGTCGACGACGACCGCCTTCGTGCCGGAGGTGCCCTGGTCGATCGCGAGCACCCGCACGAGCAGCACCTCCCTGGTCGACCGAATCCAACCACGCGACCGAGGCGCTGGACCCGCAGGCGGCGAACGGCTGGGCGCCGTACGCCGCGCTGCAGCCGGAGTACAACCTCGTCGCGCGCAGGAGTACGAGACGGAGTACGCCGGCCTCTGCGTCGAGCGCGGCATCGGCACCCTGCCGTACTTCGGCCTCGCCCGCGGCTACCTGACCGGCAAGTACCGAGCCGGCGGTCCGGCGGTCGAGAGCGTGCGCGGCGGCGGTGTCACGGCTCTCGTCGACGAGCGCGGCGAGCGCGGCGAGCGGATCGTCGACGCGCTCGGCACGGTCGCCGAGCGGCACGGCGTACGGCAGGCCGCCGTCGTCCTCGCCTGGCTGCGCACCCGGCCCGCAGTCGTGGCACCGATCGCGAGCGCACGCACGCCCGGGCAGCTCGCCGAGCTGCTGCCGATGACCACGCTCGAGCTCGGCACCGAC
>JAJXTD010000013.1 GCA_021784035.1 Actinomycetes bacterium
GCGATGTCGACCGACGAGTGCCGCAGGACGGCGTCGGGGGTCCAGACCACGTTCATGTCCGGCTCGGCGACGTGCGCGCACGCGACGGCCTTGATCACCAGGTCGTTCACCGACACGCGCACGTCGCTGCGGGCGTTGATCCGCTCCCGGACCCGCACGAGCCGACCGACGTCGGCGGTGCCCCGCACGTAGAAGTGCGGGATCGTCTGCTTGCTCTCGGTGAGCCGGGCCGCGATCGCCTTGCGCATCCGGGAGTGCGGGACCTCCACCACGGTGCCGGGGGCGGGTGCGGGGACGGCCGGTGGCCGCGGTGCGGCGGGTGTCGGCGCCTGCGCGGGCCGAGCGGCAGCCTCGGCGACGGCGTGCTCGACGTCGCGGCGCACGATCCGGCCGTTCGGCCCGGTCCCCCGGATCGCCCCGAGCTCGAGGCCTGCCTCGCGGGCGAGCCGGCGCGCGATCGGGCTCGCGAACAGCCGCGCGCCGTGCGCGTCCCAGGACGCGGCGGGACTGCCCGCACCGGCCGCGGCCGCGGGAGGGGCAGCCGGGGGAGTGGCGGCGGTGCCGGCCGGTGTCGTGGCCGAAGGAGACGGCGCCACGCTCGCGCCGGTGACCGGAGTCGGCGTGGTGCCGGCGACCGCCGTGGCGACGCCGAGCTCGGCGAGCAGCGCGGCCAGGTCGCCGACCACCTCGCCGGGACCGCCGAGGACGGCGATCGGCTGGCCCACCTCGACCGAGGCGCCGGGCTCGGCGATCGTGTGCAGGAGGACGCCGTCGGCCTCGGCCTCGACGTCGACCACGGCCTTGTCGGTCTCGATGGTGACGATGGGATCGCCGGCGGCGAACGCGGCGCCGACCGGGACGACCCACGCGGAGAGCACGGCCTCGGTCGCGTTCGCCGCGACCTCCGGCATCGACAGGAGCGTCGCCATGTCAGCCGCCCGTGATCTCGAGGAGCGCGGCCGCCACTTCCTCGGACTTCGCGATGGCCGCGCGCTCCAGCACCTTGCTGATGCTGGGCGACGCCTCGCCGCCGGTGAGCCGCTGGACGGGCTGGTCGAGCCAGTCGAAGAACCGGCGCTGGATCTCGTCGGCCAGCCAGCCGCCGTACGACGTCCCGCGGGCGCCCTGCTCGGCGATGAGGACGTTGTTCGTCTTGCGGATGCTGGCACCGATGGTGTCCCAGTCGATGCTGGCCCGGTCGAGCCAGCGCAGGTCGATGACCTCGGCGTCGACCGTGCCCAGCGACTCGACGGCGTCGAGCACGAAGTTCGTCATCATGAGGTACGAGATCACGGTGACCTGCGAGCCGGTCCGGCGTACGGCTGCCTTCCCGACGGGGAGGCAGTAGTCCCAGTCGTCGACGGGGCCCTCGCCGGTGGAGGCGTAGAGGTCGACGTGCTCGAGCACGACGACCGGGTCCTTGCACCGCAGCGCGCTGTTCATCAGCCCGACGTAGTCGAAGGGGTTCGACGGCGCCACGATCCGCCAGCCGGGCGCCGTCGCGAACACGCCCGCCGGGTCCATGGAGTGCTGGGAGCCGTAGCCGGTGCCCATCGCGACCTTGCTGCGCAGCACGAAAGGCACGGACCCGTGGCCGCCGAACATGTGCCGCGCCTTGCCGATCTGGTTGAACAGCTGGTCGGCGGCGACCCACATGAAGTCGGCGTACATGAACTCGACGACGGGGGTGAACCGCCCGTCGAGCGCGATGCCTCCGCCGAGCCCGGCGAAGGCGTTCTCGCTGATCGGGGTCCCGAGGACGCGGTCGGGGTAGGCGGCCTTGAGGCCGCGGGTGGCGCCGTTCGTGCCGCCGTTGAGCCGGTGCACGTCCTCGCCCATGATGACGATCGACGGGTCGGTCTCCATCCGGCGGGCCATGACGCCCGCGACGGCGTCGATGAACTTCTGCTCGGCGATCCCGCCGGTGAACGTGTCGCGGTCGGCGAACCGGACGCCGTCGAACTCGCTGAGGTCGCCGCGCACGCCGACGTCGACGAAGGCGGGGTCCGGCCACTCGGCGGCCTTGATCCGGCGCTCCTTCGGCTTGCCGTCGGGCACCGGCTCGAGCAGGACGTCGCCGATGTCGGACATGAGCCGCTGCGCCCGCTCGACGAGCCCGTCGATCTGGGCGTCGGTCAACAGGCCGCGCCGGACGAGGTGGCCACGCAGCTGCAGGATCGGGTCACGGTCGCGCCACTGCTTCTCCTCCTCCTTGGTCCGGTAGCCGAAGGCACTGCCCGGGAAGGGGCCGTTCTGGTGGAAGTAGCGGTAGACGTCGGCCTCGATCAGCGTCGGACCGCGCCCGGCGCGCATGTGCTCGAGGGCCTCCTGCATCGCGAGGTGGACGGCGAGGACGTCCATGCCGTCGACCTTCCAGCTCGGGATGCCGAACCCGGGACCGCGCCCGGACAGCCGGGGCTCCGCGGTGGACTCGTCGACGTTCGTGGAGACGGCGTACCGGTTGTTCTCGACGAAGAAGCAGATCGGCAGCGACCACGCGCCGGCGAGGTTGAACGACTCGAGTGTCGACCCGATGTTGATCGCGCCGTCGCCGAAGTAGGTGACCGAGACCGCGTCGGTGCCCGCCTGACGGTGCGCCCAGGCGTACCCGGCCGCGATCGGCACGCCGCCGCCCACGATCGCGTTGGTGCCGGTGGCCCCCGCCTCGTCCCACTGCAGGTGCATGGAGCCGCCGCGGCCGCTGCTGAACCCCCGGGCCAGGCCGCAGATCTCGGCGAGGGTGGTCAGCAGGAGGTGGCGGACCGGCTCGGGGAACTCCGCGGTCGGGTCGATGCCGTGCGGGGCGACGTGCCCGAGCGTCTTCGCGAGGAACTGGTGGTGACCGCGGTGCGACCCGTTGACGGTGTCGCGCGACGTCAGGCCGATCGCGGATCCGACGGCACCGCCCTCCTGGCCGATGCTCGAGTGGGCCGGGCCGTGGACCAGGCCGGCCGCCGCGAGCTCGAGGACGTACTCCTCGAAGGTCCGGATGAGCACGAGCTGGCTCAGCATCGCGGTGAGCAGCGCGGGGTCGGCAGCGTCCCAGTCGGCCTGGGTGGCGACGACCTCGACCCACGGCACGGCGGGCTCGAGCGGTCGGTGATCGGTCATGGCACGCTCCGCGAGGGTCGTCGATGGTGTGGCAACTCTGCCAGACAATGGATCCATTGACCAGATGTGGGCCGGATTCTTCCGCGGTTCTGGTCGTGCGGCTTGGCAGCGGCTACGCTGAATGGATCCATCGGACGAGCAGTGGAGCGGACATGAGCGGCGGCCTCCCCGGACTGACCCGGCTGGACCACATCGGGTTCACGGTGCCCGACCTCGAGGAGGCCAGCCGCTTCCTCGTCGACGTGCTGGGCTGCGAGTACATGTACACGCTGGGGCCGTTCCGGCACGACGACAGCGACTGGATGCTCGAGCACCTCAACGTCGACCCGCGCGCGGTCATGCGCGAGCTGCACTTCTTCCGGTGCGGGGGGCAGGCGGTGTTCGAGGTCTTCGAGTACGCCGCACCCGACCAGCGCACCGAGCTCCCGCGCAACAGCGACATCGGGGGGCACCACGTCGCGCTCTACGTCGAGGACCTCGACGTCGCGGTCGACTACCTCCGGGCGAACGGCGTGACCGTCCTGGGCGACCCCACGGCGAGCCGCGGGCCGAGCGAGGGGCAGCGGTGGGTCTACTTCCTCGCTCCCTGGGGCATGCAGTTCGAGCTCGTGTCCTACCCGAACGGCAAGGCCTTCGACCGCCAGCCGTCCGGGTCCTAGATGAGCCTCCGAGCCGCGCCGGTCGCCGGGGTCCCGGACGTGACCGCGTCGACCGATGCCGCGAGCGAGCGCGTCGCCGACCACCTGCGCGCCGCGATCCTGTCCGGCGAGTTCGCACCGGGGGAGCGGCTGCTGCAGGAGGTCATCGCCGAGCGGCTGGGTGCCAGCCGGATGCCGGTGCGCGAGGCGCTGCGGATGCTGGAGGTCGAGGGTCTCGTCGAGAACCAGGCCAACCGCGGTGCCCGGGTGCCCGAGCTCGCGGCGCACGAGGTCGAGGTGATCTACCAGATGCGCGAGCGGCTCGAGCCGCTCGCTCTCAGCGAGAGCCTGCGGCACCTGACCGACGACGACCTGCGGCGCCTCTCCGACCTGCAGGACCGGATCGAGGCCAACGACGACGTCCACGAGTTCCTCGTGCTGGACCGCGAGTTCCACCTGCTCACCTACTCGGGGTGCCGCATCGACCAGCTCAGCACGGTCGTCACCCGCATGTGGAACTCGACCCAGCACCACCGGCGCGAGTTCATGCGCTCCGGGGGCCTCCGCCGGTGGTGGGTCGTGAACGCCGAGCACCGGCTCCTGCTCGAGGCGATGCAGCGGCGCGACGACGTCGATGCGCAGCGCGTCCTCGAGGGCCACATCCGCCGGACCCGCATCGAGCTCGGGCGACTGGCCGCCGGGTCGTCCGCAGATCCCGACGGTCTCGACCTCGCGCCCGCCCGCGACTGACCGGCGGTCCGGCACCGGGCCGGAGGCACGCACGTCGGTTCAACGGCGTCGCGCCCGCTGCCTGGGAGGCGGTGCGGTGGAGCCGCGGACCACGAGGTCGACGCCGAGCAGCGCCCGGGTCGGGGCGTCCTGCGTCCCCTCCGACTCCAGCTCCGTGATGAGCAGGTCGGCGGCGAGCCCGCCCATGCGCTCGAGCGGCAGGCGCACGGTGGTCAGTGCCGGCTGGATCCGGTCGACGAACGGCATGTCGTTGAAGCCCACGACCGACACGTCGCCTGGGCAGTCCAGCCCCGCCTCCGCGAGGGCGTCCAGGGCACCGAGCGCGATCAGGTCGTTGCCGGCCACGACGCCCGTGACGCGCGCACGGGGTGCTCGAAGAGCGCGTCGCATGGCGGCCTTGCCCTGCGCCTCGGAGTACGCCTGGCAGACCGTGACGCGGGCGTCGGCCGTCGTCAGCCCGAACTCCTTGGCCGCTGCTCGGAACGCTCGGACCCGGTCCCGGCCGGTCGAGACGTTCTGCGGGCCGGCCAGGTGCACGATCGCGCGGTGCCCGAGGCCGACGAGGTACTGCACGGCGAGCCGGACGCCGGCCTGCTCGTCGCCACCCACGTACGGCCACCGGCTGCACGAGGTACTCCGGTTCGCCAGCACTACCGGGACCCCTGCCGAGGCGAGGTCGGTGAGCAGCGGGTCCTCCCACTGTGCGGTCGCGATGATGAAGCCGTCGACACCCCTGCCGCGCAGTGACTCGATCTGCCGTCGTTCGCGTTCGCGGTCGTTGTCGGTGTCCGTGAGCAGCACCGTGTAGCCGGCCGCCGTGAGCACGTGCTCGGCGCCGCGCACGATGGGCGGGAACAACGGGTTCGTGATGTCCGGGACGACGATCCCCACCAGGTGCGATCGAGCGGTGCGCAGGGCGCGGGCCTGGGCGTTCGGCACGTAGCCGAGCCGCTCGGCCGCCCGGACGACACGGGCGACGGTCTGGGGGCTGACCTGCCCGGACTGGCCGGGGCTCAGTGCGCGGCTGGCGGTCCCGGGGTGCACCTTCGCGGCGCGTGCCACGTCGGCGAGCTTCACCCTGGGCATGCGCCGAACGATAGGCCCCGCAGCAGGGTCGGACAACGCGGGTCCGGTCTGGGCCTTGCCCAATCTTGACCTTGCGCTCATTGACTCCACCGGGCGCCAGGTAGAGATTCACCACAATCGGTTGCGGTCGATAGGGGACCCTCGCGCCCGGTGGGGATCGTCGAATCCCGCACGATTTGTCATGCACTGCTCAGGAAATCATCAGATCGGCAAAGGAGCTGGCGATGTCTTCAGGCAATCGATTGCGGCGCAGGGTGCTGGTCGCCGCCACGAGCGCGGCGGTGGTGATCCTGGCGTCCGCCTGTGCCGGGACGGCCTCGACGTCGACGTCGAGCAGCGCCGCCACGAGCGGGACGCCGTCCCCCACCACCACCGCGCCGCTGGTCATCGGTGCCTCGGTGTCGCTCACCGGCGACTTCGCGGACTCGGGCAAGGCGGTCAAGGCCGGCTACGAGCTGTGGGCGGACGAGGTGAACAAGAAGGGCGGGATTCTCGGTCGGCAGGTCCAGATGAAGATCGTGGACGACACGTCCAGTCCGACCCAGGTCGTGACGAACTACCAGAACCTGATCACCCAGGACAAGGTCGACCTCGTCTTCGGCCCGTTCTCCAGCCTGCTCACCATCCCGGCGTCCCAGGTGGCCAAGCGCTACTCCTACGCGTTCATCGAGCCGGCCGGCGGTGGCCCGAAGGTCTTCGCCCAGAAGCTTGACAACCTCTTCTTCGTCCAGCCCGCACCGGTCGTGAAGTCCGGCGACGTCTACGCGGACTGGATCCTGTCGCTGCCCAAGGCGGACCAGCCGAAGACTGCGGCGTACGCCGAGCTGGACGACCCGTTCTCCGCGCCCATCGCCGAGAACATCCGGGCGCGCTTCGAGGCGGCGGGGATCCAGACCGTCTACAAGCAGGTGTACCCGGCGGAGACACGCGACCTCACCGCGATCATGAGCAAGGTGGCCGCGGCCAACCCGGACGTCCTGGTGAGCGGGACGCAGAGCGAGGACGCGTACTCCCAGGTGAAGTCGCTGGTGCAGCTGAAGTTCAGCCCCAAGTTCATGTTCATGTCGAACGGCGCGAACTCGCCCGTGGAGTTCCCCAGCAAGGTCGGCGTCAACAACGTGAACGGGATCATGTCCACGGCGGACTGGTACCCGGGATCTCCCGCGGAGAGCAGCCCCGCGTTCGTGGCGGCCTACACGGCGAAGTACGGCGGCGCCGAGACGGACATCGACCCGTCGTCGGCCGAGGCCTTCTCCTGCGGCCAGCTGCTGGAGCAGGTCGCGGCGAAGACGGGCAAGATCGACAACGCGACGATCATCAGCACCCTGCACCAGGGCACCTGGCCGACGCTGGTCGGGAACCTGAGCTGGGACGCCATCGGTCAGCCGACGGGCAGCTTCTCGCTGATCCAGTGGATCAACCAGAAGCTCACCCCGGTCTTCCCGGCCGACGTCGCCAAGGCCGCGCCGGTCTACCCCAAGCCCAACTGGGGCGGGTGACCTGAGCGGTGCACGCTCTGATCCAAGGGCTGATCCTGGGCATCCTGACGGGCGGCGTCTACGCCCTGATGGCGTCCGGCCAGACCCTCATCTTCGGCATCATGAAGGTGGTGAACCTCGCCCAAGGGGCGATGGTGATCCTGGCGGCGTACTTCTCCTACACGCTGTTCGCCGACTTCGGGGTCGACCCGCTGCTGGCCATCCCACTCACGACCGCCGTCATGTTCGGTCTGGGCGTGGTCATCCAGCTGGTCTTCCTGCGACCGCTCAAGCGTGAGGACTCGGCCCAGCTGAGCCTGCTCGTCACGTTCGCCGTCGCGCTGCTGCTCGAAGGGTTCATGAGCGTCACCTGGAGGACGACCTACCGCAGCATCAACACCGACTACGCGAACGCGAGCTGGACGCTGTTCGGCTACCAGTTCACGGTCGTCCGCATGATCGCGTTCGTCCTGTCCCTCGTCTCCCTCGGGCTGCTGTTCCTGCTGCTCAACCGGACGAGGTTCGGGCGGGCCGTCCGCGCCACCGTGCAGAACCCGATGTCGGCCGAGCTGCTCGGTGTCGAGTCGAAGCGGGTCGCCGCGCTGGGCTTCGGCCTCGGCGCGGCGACCGCCGCGGCCGCGGGCTCGGTCTACGGGCTGCTCTACCCGTTCAACTCCGGCAGCCACTACGACCTGATCTCCGAGCTCCTCTCGATCGTCGTTCTCGGCGGCATGGGCAGCGTCGGCGGCGCGGTCATCGCGGCACTCATCGTGTCGACGTCGTCGGCAGTCGTCGCGACGATGTTCAACCCCACCTGGTCCAGCTTCACCTTCTTCGTGATCCTCATCCTGGTCCTCCTGATCCGTCCCCAGGGTCTGTTCGGGACCGTCGAGCGAGGCGCCCTGTGAACGTGCCTGCCCTCGCCCGCGGTGGCGTCCTCACCGTCGCGCTGCTGGCGCTGCCCCTGCTGGGCCTCGAGCACTGGGTCCTGAACCTGCTGATCTTCACGCTGATGTACGCCGCGATGTCGAGCGCGTGGAACCTCGTCGGCGGATTCGCGGGGTACCCGTCGCTCGGGCATGCCGCGTTCTTCGGGTTCGGCGCCTACTTCATCGGCCTGTGGTTCCAGCACCACGACGTGGTCTCCGGGTACGAGCCGTTCGTGATCCTGCCGCTGGTGGGGCTGCTGGCCGCCCTGGTCGGGGCCCCGATCGGCTGGATCGCGATGCGGACGAGGGCCGACGTGTTCGCCATCGTCACCATCACGCTGCTGTTCGTCGCACAGACCCTCGCCTTCAACCTCGACGACCTGACCGGCGGGGCTCAGGGGCTGGCGATGCCGACCCCGCCGTTCGAGCTGGCCCGGTTCGAGTGGCCGTTCTACTACGCGATGCTCTGGATCCTGCTGCTCTCCATGGCGCTCACCTACCTGTCGATGCGGAGCAAGGTCGGGCTCTCGCTCGACACCGTCCGGGCCGACGAGGACAAGGCGCTCGGGATCGGGATCCACGTCCAGGGAGTGAAGGTGCTGTCCTTCTCGGTGAGCGTCGGCCTCGTGGCGATGGCCGGCGGGGTGTGGGCCTACTACGAGACGTTCGTCTACCCGCAGTTCGCGTTCGACCCGCTCATCACGATCGGCATGGTCCTCATGGTGTTCCTCGGCGGACGCGCCACGCTGTGGGGACCGATCCTCGGGGCGGTCATCCTGGTCCCGGGGCAGCAGTACCTCGCCTACAAGCTCGGTGGCAGCCAGCTCTACCTCATCGCCTACGCCGCGGTGTTCCTGCTCATCATGCTGCTGATGCCCCGCGGGATCCTGCCGACGGTCGCCGACCGGCTCCGGCGACGCCGTGCCGTCGGCACGTCGTCGGACGCCGGCCCGCCGACGGCCGCTCCGCCGAGCGCAGGCGCGGGGAGCAGCGTCCCCGTGCCGTCAGGGGGCACCGCATGAGCGCGCTGCTCGAGATCACGTCGGCCCGCAAGGTGTTCGGCGGGGTCCGCGCCGTCGACGACTGCTCGCTGTCGGTCGAGGAGGGCAGCATCACCGCCCTGATCGGACCCAACGGGTCGGGCAAGACGACGCTGTTCAACCTCATCACGGGCTACCTCGGGGCCGACGGTGGCGAGTTCCGCTTCCGCGGGCGTGACGTCACCGGAAGCGATCCCGGACGCCTCTACCGCCACGGGCTGACCCGCACGTTCCAGCAGGCGCGGGTGTTCCCGCACATGACGGTGACGGAGAACCTTGTCGCCGCGGGCGGATACCGGTGGCGGGACCTGCTGGTGCCGCGCGTCTCGCGCCGCGACCGGGCCCGCGCGGAGGTGCTGCTGGAGGAGTTCCGGATGACCCACGTGGCCGAGCTGCAGGCCGCCGACCTGTCCTACGGACAGCGCAAGCTGCTCGAGTTCGCGGCCGTCCTGATGAGCGAGCCGCGGCTGGTCCTGCTCGACGAGCCGACCGCGGGGGTGAACCCGGTGATGATCGAGACGATGGAGCGGCACATCCGGGAGCGCAACGGGGTGGGCGTCACGTTCCTCGTCGTCGAGCACGACATGCAGTTCGTCATGCGCCTGTGCAACCCCGTCGTGGTGCTGAACAACGGCAAGGAGATCTTCGCCGGATCCCCGGCCGACGTGCAGCAGAACCCGATGGTCCTCGACGCCTACCTGGGGACCTGACATGACACCGATCGTGCGGATCGAGGGCGTCGTCGCCGGGTACGGCGCCGGCGACATCCTCAAGGGCGTCGACCTCGAGGTCGAGCGCGGGACGGTCACGTGCCTCATCGGGCCCAACGGCGCGGGCAAGTCGACGGTGCTCAAGACGGTCAGCGGCCTCCTGCGGCCCTCGAAGGGCCACGTGTACCTCGAGGACCAGGAGATCGACCGGCTGTCGCCCAAGGCGCGACTGCTGCTCGGCATCGTCCACGTGCCGCAGGAGCGCAGCCTGTTCCCGAACATGACGGTTCTCGACAACCTGCTGATGGGCGGCTACGCGATCAAGGACGCCGGCCTCATCCGCAAGCGCGTGGCCGAGGCCATGGAGGCCTTCCCCATCTGCCGCGACCGGACGCACGCCCATGCGGGCTCGTTGTCCGGCGGCGAGCAGAAGCAGGTCGAGCTGGCGCGGACCCTCGTCCTGGACCCCAAGGTGATCCTGCTCGACGAGCCGTCCATCGGGCTGGACCCGAAGTCCCGCGGGCTCGTGTTCGCGAGCATCACCCAGCTCGCGGCAACCGGGCGCACCGTCGTGCTCGTCGAGCAGAACGCCCGGTCCGGGCTCGCCGTCGCCGACCAGGGCGCCGTCCTCGAGTCGGGCCGGGTGCGGCTGCGCGCCTCCGGCCGCGAGCTGCTCGACGACCCTGAGGTCGCCCGGCTCTACCTGGGCGGGCACTCGGTGCCGCAGTCCTGAGGCCCGCCGTCCCCCCGACCATCCGACACGAAAGAGACATCCCATGACACTGAGCGACAGCCCGAGCATCGGCTGGGTCGGGGCGGGGCGGATGGGCCACGCGATGGCCGACCGGCTGCTGCTCGCCGGACGGCCGGTCCACGTCTGGAACCGGACGCGTTCCAAGGCCGAGGACCTCGTGGAGCACGGGGCGGTCGTCGTCGACTCCGTGGCCGACCTGGCCGACCGCGACGTCGTCTTCACGATGGTCTCCGCCGACGGGGACCTCGAGCACGTGCTGCTCGGCGACGGGGGCGTCCTGCGTCAGGAGCAGGTCCCCCAGGTCCTGGTCGACTCGAGCACCGTCTCGGCGGCCACCTCCGGCCTGGTCCGGACCGAGGCCGCGAAGCGCGGCGTCGCGTTCCTCGCCGCGCCGGTGAGCGGCAACGCCAAGGTGGCCAAGGCGGGCAAGCTGTCCATCGCCGTGTCGGGCCCGGAGGAGGTCTACGACGCGGTCCTCCCGCTGCTGCGCGACATCGGCCGGTCGGTCACCCGTGTGGGCGACGACGAGCAGGCCCGGCTGGTGAAGCTCGCGCACAACATCTTCCTCGGCGTGGTGACGCAGAGCCTGGCGGAGATCGTGGTCCTCGCCGAGCGCGGTGGCGTGCGACGCAGCGCCTTCATGGAGTTCATGAACGGCTCGGTCATGGGGTCGCTGTTCACCGGCTACAAGTCGCCCGCGGTCGTGAACCTGGACCTGAACCCGACGTTCACGAGCGACCTGCTGCGCAAGGACTTCGACTACGGGCTGGCGGCCGGGCGCGAGCTGGGCGTGCCGCTGCCGCTGGCGGCCCTGACGCACCACCTCGTGCAGGCCTCGATCGGCCGGGGCCACGGCGCGGAGGACTTCATCGCGCTGCTCGTCGAGCAGGCGCGCAGCGCCGGCTACGAGCCCGAGGCGGAGAACGTCCCGGTGTCCGACGGGCTCACGTCGGCCTAGACCACCGATCGCCCCGCGCCGGCCGCGCACCGGGGCGCGCGTGAGACGATCCGCGGCGTGACCGGGACGCGCGATGGCGACGGGTGACCGGCCGGACGACCGCGCGGCGACGACGAGCCGGACGGTCCAGCACCATCACGCCCCCGTGTGGGCGATGGCCCTCGCCTTCGTGGTCGGGCTCCTGGTCGTGGCCCAGAGCCGGAGCAACGGCGGGCTCGCCGTGGCCGTGGGGGACGGGCTGCTCGCCGCGGTCCTCTCCTTCGTGACCGGGGCCGTGATCCTCGCCGTGATCATCGCGGCCCGGCCGGCGACGCGGCGCGCGCTGACGCGGGCGCTCCCGGCCCAGCTGCGCTCCGGGCGGCTGCGCTGGTGGCACCTCGCCGGCGGCCTCGGTGGTGCGCTCCTCGTCGCCGGGCAGGGGCTCGCCGTACCGGTGCTCGGCGTGGCCCTGTTCACCGTGGTCATGGTCGCCGGGAACACCGGGACGTCGCTCGTGGTCGACCGGGTCGGACTCGGCCCGGGCGCCGCGCGCGCCGTGACCGCCCGCCGGGTCGTCGCGGCCCTGGGGGCGACGGCAGCCGTGGCGCTCGCCGTCGGCGGCCGGGCCGCCGCGGGGGACCTGGCGGTGTGGGCCGTCGTCCTCGTCCTCGTCGCCGGCGCCGCCGTCGCGATCCAGCCCGCGCTCAACGGTCAGGTGGCCCTGCGGACCGGCGACGTGCTGGCCGCCACCGCGGTGAACTTCGCGGTCGGCCTCACGGCGCTCGTCGTCGCTCTCGCCGTCGAGCACCTCGCGGGCCACGCGTGGACCGCGCCGCCGCCGCCCTGGGAGGAGCCGCTGCTCTGGCTCGGCGGCCCGGTCGGCGTGCTGTTCATCGCGGTCGGCTCGCTCGTGGTGCGTCCGCTCGGCGTCCTGCTCTTCGGTCTGCTCAACATCGCCGGTCAGCTCACCGGCTCGCTCGTGTCCGACCTGCTCTTCCCGACCCCGGGGACCGTCGTCGGCTGGCAGCTGCTCGCGGGCGCCGCCCTCACCGGCGCGTCCGTCGCCCTCGCCGCGACCCGGCCCCGCGGCGCCCGGGTGTCCGCCGCCACCTGATACGCCGGGTGCTGCTGTGCCACAGTCGCTCCATGGCCGGCCACCAGCTCGCCCAGCTCAACGTCGCACGTCTCGCGCACCCGCTCGACCACCCCGACCTCGAGGCGTTCGTCGCCGCGCTCGACGCCGTGAACGCGGTGGCGGACGGAGCGCCGGGGTTCGTCTGGCGGCTGCAGGACGACGCCCTCGGCAACGCGACCGACATCCGGCCGTGGGGCGACGACGTGATCATCAACCTCTCGGTCTGGGTCGACGTGGCGTCGCTGGAGGCCTACGTGTACGGCGCGGCCCATGCGGCCGTCCTCAAGCAGCGGCGGATGTTCTTCCACCGGATGGCCGCGCCGAGTCTCGTGCTGTGGTGGGTGCCCGAGGGGCACCGGCCCACGCTGGAGGAGGCCCGCGAGCGGCTGGACCACCTGGCGACCGAGGGGCCGACGTCGTACGCCTTCACGCTGCGCGACCTGGTCGAGCCCGACGTCGGCGATGCCGACGAGAACGAGCCGCCGACGGCGCGTGAGAGGATCCGCCCGTGACGGCGACGATCCTCGACGGCAAGGCCACCGCGGCCACCATCAAGTCCGAGCTCGCGGTGCGCGTGGCGCGGCTGCGGGAGCGGGGCATCACCCCCGGCCTCGGCACCGTGCTCGTCGGCGACGACCCCGGCAGCCACTCGTACGTCGCCGGCAAGCACCGCGACTGCGCGGAGGTCGGCATCACGTCGCACCGCGTCGACCTCCCGGCCGACGCCACGCAGGCGCAGGTCGACGACGCCATCGCCGAGCTGAACGCCGACCCCACGTGCACCGGCTACATCGTGCAGCTGCCGCTGCCGAAGGGGCTCGACGAGAGCCGCGCGCTCGAGGCGATCGACCCCGCCAAGGACGCCGACGGTCTGCACCCGACGAACCTCGGCCGCCTCGTGCTGGGCATCGCGGCCCCGCTGCCGTGCACGCCGCGCGGCATCGTCGAGCTGCTCCGGCGCTACGACGTCCCGCTCGCCGGCGCGGAGGTGACCGTGATCGGCCGCGGCGTCACCGTCGGCCGCCCCCTCGGCCTGCTGCTCACCCGCAAGAGCGAGAACGCGACCGTCACGCTGTGCCACACCGGCACCCGCGACCTGGCGGCGCACACGCGCGGCGCCGACATCGTGGTCGCGGCCGCGGGCGTCGCCCACCTGCTCACTCCCGACATGGTCAAGCCGGGCGCGGCCGTGCTCGACGTCGGGATCACGCGGACCGACGCCGGCCTCGTCGGCGACGTCCACCCCGGTGTGCGCGAGGTCGCCGCGTTCCTGGCGCCGATGCCCGGCGGCACCGGCCCGATGACCCGCGCGATGCTCCTCGCCAACGTGGTGGAGTCCGCCGAGCGGGCCGCGGGCCCGGTCTGAGCATGGTCCGCCGGCTGCGGCAGGAGTGGCCGCTCGCCGCCTCCCTCGCCGTGGTCGTGGTCGGGCTCGTCGTCGTCGCCGGCGACCACTTCCGGCGCGGCACGGTCATCCTGGCCTTCGGGGTGGCCCTCGCGCTGTTCCTCCGGCTGCTGCTCCCCGGCTCGGAGGCGGGCCTGCTCGCGGTCCGGTCCAAGCGCGTCGACGTCGCGGTCCTGGCGTTGCTCGCCGTCGCGACCAGCGTCCTGGCACTCTGGGTGCCCCCGCCGAGCAACTGAGGTCCGGCGGCCGGTAGCGTAGGCCAAGATGTCTTGATGACGAGATATCCATCCGGTTCCGGGTCGAGGACGTCCGGCACCGACGAGAAGGAGACGCGCCATGGCCCGTACCCCCGTCACCGTCACCGTCACCGGCGCCGCCGGTCAGATCGGCTACGCGCTGCTCTTCCGCATCGCCTCGGGACACCTGCTCGGGGCCGACGTCCCGGTGCGCCTCCGGCTGCTCGAGATCACGCCGGCGCTCAAGGCCGCCGAGGGCACCGCGATGGAGCTCGAGGACTGCGCGTTCCCGCTGCTGTCCGGCATCGACATCACCGACGACGCGCGCGTGGCGTTCGACGGCTGCAACGTCGCGCTGCTCGTCGGGGCCCGCCCGCGCACGGCCGGGATGGAGCGCGGAGACCTGCTGTCCGCGAACGGCGGCATCTTCAAGCCGCAGGGCGAGGCGATCAACGCCGGTGCCGCGGACGACATCCGGGTGCTCGTCGTCGGCAACCCGGCCAACACGAACGCGCTCATCGCGGCGTCGCACGCGCCCGACGTCCCCAAGAGCCGCTTCACCGCGATGACCCGGCTGGACCACAACCGGGCCAAGTCGCAGCTGGCGAAGAAGGCCGGCGTCGCCGTCAGCGACATCACGAACCTGACGATCTGGGGCAACCACTCCGCGACGCAGTACCCGGACATCTTCCACGCGAAGATCAACGGGCGCAGCGCCCTCGAGGTCGTCGACGACCGGTCCTGGCTCGAGAGCGACTTCATCCCCACCGTCGCCAAGCGCGGTGCCGCCATCATCGAGGCGCGGGGCGCGTCCTCGGCCGCGTCCGCCGCGAACGCGGCCATCGACCACGTCCACTCGTGGGTCAACGGCACGCCCGCCGGCGACTGGGTCTCGGCCGCGATCGTGTCCGACGGCTCCTACGGCGTCCCCGAGGGCCTCATCTCGTCGTTCCCGGTCACGTCCTCCGGTGGCGAGTGGGAGGTCGTCCAGGGCCTCGAGATCGACGAGTTCTCCCGCGCCCGCATCGACGCGTCCGTCCACGAGCTCGAGGACGAGCGCAACGCCGTCCGCGAGCTCGGTCTCATCTAGTCCCGAGCCCGACCCCACCACCGAGCGTCCGGGCACCGTCCGGCGTCCCGCACCACAGCCGAGGAGTTCCCCGTGGCGAAGATCAAGGTCGTCAACCCGGTCGTCGAGCTCGACGGCGACGAGATGACGCGGATCATCTGGCAGTTCATCAAGGACAAGCTGATCCTCCCGTACCTCGACGTCGACCTGAAGTACTACGACCTGTCGATCGAGAACCGCGACGCCACCGACGACCAGGTGACCATCGACGCGGCGAACGCCATCAAGCAGTTCGGCGTCGGCGTCAAGTGCGCGACCATCACGCCGGACGAGGCACGGGTGGACGAGTTCGGGCTGAAGAAGATGTGGAAGTCCCCGAACGGCACGATCCGCAACATCCTCGGCGGCGTCATCTTCCGCGAGCCGATCGTGATGTCGAACATCCCACGCCTCGTGCCGGGCTGGACGAAGCCGATCATCATCGGGCGTCACGCGTTCGGCGACCAGTACCGCGCCACCGACTTCGTCGTGAAGGGCGCCGGCAAGCTCACCATGACGTTCGTGCCCGCCGACGGCAGCGAGCCCACCGAGGTCGAGGTCTTCGACTACCCCGGTGGCGGCGTCGCGATGGCGATGTACAACCTCGACGACTCGATCCGTGACTTCGCCCGCGCGTCGATGCGCTACGGCCTCGACCGCGGCCTGCCGGTCTACCTCTCGACGAAGAACACGATCCTCAAGGCCTACGACGGCCGGTTCAAGGACATCTTCGCCGAGGTGTTCGAGTCCGAGTTCGCCGAGGACTTCGCGGCGGCCGGCATCACCTACGAGCACCGCCTCATCGACGACATGGTGGCCGCGGCGATGAAGTGGGAGGGCGGCTACGTCTGGGCCTGCAAGAACTACGACGGCGACGTCCAGAGCGACACGGTCGCCCAGGGCTACGGCTCGCTCGGGCTCATGACCTCCGTGCTCATGACGCCGGACGGGAAGACCGTCGAGGCCGAGGCGGCGCACGGCACCGTCACGCGCCACTACCGCCAGCACCAGCAGGGCAACCCCACGTCGACCAACCCGATCGCGTCGATCTTCGCCTGGACCCAGGGCCTGTCCTACCGCGGCAAGATGGACGGCACCCCCGAGGTGACCCGGTTCGCCGAGACGCTCGAGCGCGTCTGCGTCGAGACCGTCGAAGAGGGGAAGATGACCAAGGACCTCGCACTTCTCATCGCACCCGACGCCCCGTGGCTCACCACGGAGCTGTTCCTCGACGCGATCGACGAGAACCTGCAGAAGGCCATGGCCTGAGCGGCCGGCACCCAGCACCTCGCACCACCCGACGGCCCCCGGCACCAGCCGGGGGCCGTCGCGCGTCGGGCCGGGATCGTTGGCACGCTGGTCGGCGTAGCGACCGGCCGCCCGCCGTGGCGACCGGTCGGGCGCAGCGCGCGACTGGTTGGATGACGGCGTGCTCACGGTCGTCACCGCCAACGTCAACGGGATCCGGGCGGCCGCGCGCCGTGGCGGCCTCGCGTGGCTCGCGGCCTCCGGCGCCGACGTCATCTGCCTGCAGGAGGTGCGGGCGACCGACGAGCAGCTCGCCGAGGTGCTCGCCGACGGGGGACTCGGGCACCTGCACGTGGCGCACACCGAGGCGTCGGCGAAGGGCCGTGCCGGCGTCGCGGTGCTCACCGTGGCACCCCACGTCGCGACCAGGACCGGCCCGGGCGCCGACGAGTTCGCCGAGTCGGGTCGCTGGGTGGAGGTCGACGTCGACACCGCGGCCGGCCCGATCACCGTCGCGAGCGTCTACGTGCACACCGGCGAGGCGACCGACGAGGCACGGCAGGCGGAGAAGTACCGCTTCCTCGACGCCGTCGAGTCCCGGCTGCTCGCGCTGGGCCGGCCGCGAGCCCGCCGCCAGGCCCTCGTCTGCGGCGACCTGAACGTGGCGCACCGCGAGGTCGACATCAAGAACTGGCGCGGGAACCGGGGCCGTGCCGGCTTCCTCGAGGGCGAGCGCGCCTATCTCGACCGCTGGTACGACGAGCACGGCTGGGTCGACCTCGGTCGCCGGCTGGGCGGCGAGGGCCCGGGCCCGTACACGTGGTGGTCGTGGCGCGGCCGCGGGTTCGACACCGACGGCGGCTGGCGCATCGACTACGTGCTGGCGACGCCTCGGCTCGCGGCGCGCGCCGTCGCGGCCGAGGTGGGCAAGGCTGCGTCGTACGACGAGCGCTGGAGCGACCACGCCCCCCTGACCGTCACGTTCGGCTGAACCACGACCCACGAGGAGAACCGCAGATGACCGAGACGACGACGGTGCCGTTCGGACGCACCGGCATGGAGATCACGCGCGTGGGCTTCGGCGCCTGGGCGGCAGGTGGCACGAGCTGGGGGCCGCAGGACGACGACGCGTCGGTGGCCGCGATCCACCGCGCGGTCGAGCTCGGCGTCACCTGGGTGGACACGGCCCCCGTCTACGGCTGGGGGCACTCCGAGGAGATCGTGGCCCGGGCGCTCCGCGGGCTCCCGGAGGCGGACCGCCCCTTCGTGTTCACCAAGACCGAGCCGCTGCGGCGCGACGGCGGCGCGCACATGTCGGGCGCCGCGGCCGCACTGCGCACCGGTGTCGAGAACTCGTTGCGCCGCCTCGAGGTCGAGCGGCTGGACCTGTTGCAGTTCCACTGGCCCGCGGACGACGAGGTGCCGCTCGAGGAGTACTGGGGCACCTTGCTGGCGCTCAAGGCCGAGGGCAAGGCGGCGCACGTGGGCCTGTCGAACTTCGACGTCGACCAGCTCACGGCCGCCGAGGTGCTCGGTCACGTCGAGACGCTCCAGCCGCCGTTCTCCGCGGTGCAGCGCGCGTCGGGCGGCGACGTGATCCCGTGGTGCGCCGACCACGGCACCGGCGTCATCGTCTACTCGCCGATGCAGGCCGGCCTGCTGACGGGGACCTTCAGCCGCGGGCGGTTCGCGGCCCTGGCCGAGAACGACTGGCGCCGCAGCGACGACGACTTCACCACCGGTCTCGAGGCGAACCTCGCGCTGGCTGCGGCGCTGGCGCCGATCGCGGCGAAGCACGGCACGTCGCAGGGCGCTGTCGCGGTCGCCTGGACGCTGGCGTGGCCGGGAGTGACGGCCGCGATCGTGGGAGCCCGCAGCGCCGCGCAGGTCGATGGCTGGATCGCCGCCGCCGAGCTGGTGCTCGACGACGAGGACCTCGACGCGGTCGCCGCGGCGATCGCGTCGACAGGTGCCGGCACCGGCCCGGCGCGGCCCTGACGCCGCCGAGCGCGGCTACGGCCTCATCCGCGGGTCGCTGACCCGTTCGCGGATGGCGGCGGCCGCGTCGTCGTCGGGCGCGGACTGCGCCTCGAGCTCGGCGGCGACGCGCTGCTGGTAGCGCGAGACCTCGCGGGTGCGGGTCGCGTCGTCCCAGCCGAGGACGTCGCCCATGAGCCGTGCCACGTGGCGCGCGGCCACGAGCCCGCGGTCGCCGGCCTCGAGGTAGAGCCGGGTGCGCCGGGTGAGCACGTCGTCGATGTGCAGCGCGCCCTCGTGGCTCGCCGCGTGGACGATCTCGACGGCGAGGGTGCCGGCGCCACCGGGAACCTCCCGCGCGAGCGCCGGATCGGCGGCGACGACATCGAGCAGCTCGGGCAGCAGCCGGCCGTAGCGGTGCGCGAGCCGGTCGAGGTGCTCGGCGTCGACGTGCACCGCGGCCGGGTGCTCCGCGACGTCGCGCAGGACGTCCTCGGGCTCGGCCGCGCCGATGAGCGGCACGGTGCGCGTCGTCGACCCGGGCAGCAGGTCGGGCCGGCCGGGGAACAGGTCCTCGCTGCAGGCGTCGACGGCGTCCTCCGCCATGACCCGGTACGTCGTGTACTTGCCGCCCGCGATCGTGACGAGGCCGGGCAGGGGCCGGCGCACCGTGTGCTCGCGCGAGATCTCCGACTCCGACAGCCCCTCGGTGTCGACGAGCGGGCGCAGGCCGGCGTACAGGCCGATGACGTCGGACTCGGTGAGGTTCGAGGTGAGCGCGGCGTTCGCCATGTCGAGCAGGTAGGCGAGGTCGGCGTGGGTGGCCGACGGGTGCGACAGGCCGTGGTGCCACGTCGTGTCCGTGGTGCCGATGATCCACGAGCGGCCCCACGGCAGGACGAACAGCACCGACGTCGCCGTCCTGGTGATGAGTGCGACGGAGGCGTCGATGCGGTCCCGCGGGACGACGATGTGCACGCCCTTGCTCGGGCGCATCCGGATCGGGCTCTCCACCCCGGCGAGCTGCTCGGTGAGCCCGGCCCACACGCCGGTCGCGTTGACCACGACCCGGGCGGGGACGTCGTGCTCCGTGCCGTCCATGGCGTCCGCCACCCGGGCGCCGACCACGAGCGCGCCGTCGCGGGCGATACCGACGACGCGCGCGGCGGACACCAGGGCGGCGCCGTGCGCGGCGGCGGTGCGGGCCAGCTCGAGGGTGTGGCGCGCGTCGTCGACCTGGGCGTCGTGGTAGCGGATCGCGCCCGCGATCGTGTCCGCGCGCAACGACGGGAACGCCCGCAGCGCGGCGGACTTGCTCAGATGGCTGTGCCGCGGCACGGAGGGCTGCAGGCCGCCGAGGGTGTCGTAGAGCGTGAGGCCCGCCCCGACATAAGGCCGCTCCCAGATCCGGTGGGCGATCGGGTAGAGGAACGGCAGCGGCGTGACCAGGTGCGGCGCCAGCCGGTCGAGCAGCAGCGCGCGCTCGCGGAGCGCCTCGCGGACGAGGGAGAAGTTGAACTGCTCGAGGTAGCGCAGGCCGCCGTGCACGAGCTTGCTCGAGCGGCTCGAGGTCCCGGCCGCGAAGTCGCGCTGCTCGACCAGGCCCACGGTCAGGCCGCGCAGCGCCGCGTCGAGGGCGATGCCGGCGCCGGTCACGCCGCCGCCGATCACGAGGACGTCGACGCCGTCGCGCAGCCGCTGCCACGATTCGGCGCGGTAGCCGGAGTCGAGTCGTCCGGGAGTGGTCATCGCACCGGACCGTATCCGTCGCCGGGCTCGGCGTCGACGTAGGCGGGCTCGGTGAGCCCGGCGGCACGGAACGCCGACGTGATCCGTCCGCGCACGCGGTCGGCGGCGTCGCCCTCGACGAGGGCGATCGCCGAGCCGCCGAAGCCGCCTCCCGTCATCCGCGCGCCCAGCGCGCCGGCCGCGAGGGCGGTGTCGACGACGAGGTCGAGCTCGCGGCAGGACACCTCGTAGTCGTCCCGCAGCGAGACGTGCGACGCCGTGAGCAGCGGTCCCAGCGCGGGCACGTCGCCCGCCTCGAGGAGGTCCACCACGTCGAGCACGCGACGATTCTCCGTCACGACGTGCCGGACGCGTCTGCGCAGGGTGTCGTCGTCGAGCGTGGCGAGCGCGCCGTCCAGGTCGGTGACGTCGCGCAGGGCCCGGACCCCGAGGCGGCGCGCCGCCTCCTCGCAGGACGCGCGCCGGGCGGCGTACTCGCCGTCGACGAGCCGGTGCGGCGCGCGCGTGTCGACGACGAGGAGCGCGAGCCCGACGCCGCCGGGGTCGAACGGGATGTGCCGGACCTCGAGGCTGCGGGTGTCGAGCAGGAGGAGGTGCCCCGCCCGACCGTGCGTCGACGCGAACTGGTCCATCGCGCCGCAGGGCATCCCGACGAAGTCGTTCTCGGCGTGCTGGGCGAGCAGGGCGACGTCGCGCAGCGGCAGCTCGGTGCCGGCGAGGGCGAGCAGCGCACCGGCGACCGCGCACTCCAGCGACGCGGACGACGACAGGCCCGCACCCCGTGGCACCGTGCCGTCGACGACGAGGTCGGCGCCCGGGACGTCGACGCCCGCCTCCAGCAGCGCCCAGGCGGTGCCGGCGACGTACGCCGTCCAGCCCTCGACCGACCCCGGCGCGAGCGCGTCGAGGTCCACCGCGACGGGGTCGGTACCGCTCTGGACCGAGGCCATCCGCAGCACCCGGTCGTGGCGCCGCGCCGCGTCGACCCGGGTCCCGCTGCGCAGGGCGAGCGGGAGGACGAAGCCGTCGTTGTAGTCGGTGTGCTCGCCGATGAGGTTGACGCGACCGGGCGACCGCCAGCCGACCTCCGGCTCCCGCCCGTAGACCGCCGCGAACGACGACGTCGGGCTCACCGCGGCGCGACCTCGCGGAGGCGCTCGGCGATCGCCTCGGGCTCCCGGTCGTTGATGAACGAGCCCATCGCCGACTCCGACCCGGCCAGGTACTTGAGCTTGTCGGCGCTGCGCTGCACGGAGAACAGCTCGAGGTGCAGGGCGCCCAGGTCGCGGCGGTCGGTGACGGGTGCCTGGTGCCAGGCCGCGATGTAGGGCAGCGGGATGCCGAAGAACGCGTCGCCCCGTCGGAGCAGGTCGAGGTAGACGTCGGCGAGGTCGTCCCGCTCGGCCTCGGTGAGAGCCGCCAGGTCGGGCACCCGGCGCCGGGGGTAGAGGTGCACCTCCACCGGCCAGCGCGCGGCGAACGGCACGAAGGCCACCCAGTGCTCCGAGCTCAGCACGACGCGGCTGCCGTCGGCGACCTCGGCCGCGACGATGTCGTCGTAGAGGTTGCGTCCGGTCGCCGCGAGGTGCCGGCCGGCGGAGTCGAGCTGCGAACGCGTCGTCGGCGTGACGAACGGGTAGGCGTAGATCTGCCCGTGCGGGTGACGCATCGTGACGCCGATGGCCTCGCCGCGGTTCTCGAACACGAAGACCTGCTCGACGCCGGGCGTCGCGGACAGCTCGGTCGTGCGGTCGGCCCACGCCTCGATGACCAGGCGGGCCCGGTCGTGGTCGAGGTCGGCGAACGACGCGTCGTGGTCGGGCGTGAAGCAGACGACCTCGCAGCGCCCCCACGCGGGATGGTGCTCGAACAGGCCGAGCGTCGCGGGCTGCGCCACCGGACCGCCGACGAACGACGGGAAGCGGTTCTCGAAGACCACGACGTCGTAGTCGTCGCTGGGTACCTCGGTGAGGTAGCCCGGGCGCGTGGGGCACAGCGGGCAGTCGTCCGGCGAGGGGAGGAAGGTGCGGCCGAGCCGGTGCGCGGCCACCGAGACCCACTCGTCGAGCAGCGGATCGTGCCGCAGTGCGGGGGCGTCGCCCCGCGGCTCGAGGTCGCGCTTGTCCTCGACGTCGCGCGCGGGGGAGGAGTCGCGGTCGAAGTGGATGAGCTCGCGGCCGTCCGCGAGCAGCACGCGGGTGCGCCTCACGCGGTCACCTCGCGCTCGATGTGCTCGGGCGCGCGGCGTCCGGGGGCCGCGCGACGATCACCTCGCCGACGTGCTCGGACAGCACGGCGAGGGCGCCGGCGGGCATCTCGTCGTCGGTGATGAACACGTCGGCGGCGTCGAGCGGGACGATCGTGGAGAGCCCCACCATGCCCCACTTCGTGTGGTCGGCGACGACGACGAGCCGGCGTCCGGCCTCGACGAGCGCCCGGTTCGTCTCGCTCTCCATGAGGTTCGGGGTGGTGAAGCCGCTCCGCTCGTCCACGCCGTGCACGCCGAGGAAGACGAGGTCGAGGTGCAGGGACCGCAAGGCTTCCACGGCGACCGGGCCGACGAGGGCGTCGGACGGCGTGCGGATCCCCCCGGTGAGGACCACGGTCTGGTCGCTGCGCCCGCTCGAGAGCACGACGTCGGCGACGCGCATGGAGTTGGTGACGACGGTGAGCCCGGGGATGTCGCGCACGAGGTGGGCGAGGGTCCAGGTCGTGGTCCCGGCCGAGATCCCCACGGCTGCACCGGGGGAGATGAGCTCGGCCGCCGCGTGCGCGATCGCGTCCTTCTCCGCCTGCGCGCGCACCTGCTTGGCCTCGAAGCCCGGCTCGTCGTTGCTGCGGTCTGCCACGGCCATCGCGCCGCCGTGCACCTTCGTGAGCAGCCCGCGACGGGCGAGGGCGTCGAGGTCGCGGCGTACGGTCATGTCGCTCACGCCGAGCCGCTCCACGAGGCGGCTCACGCGGACCGCGCCGAGCCGGTCCAGCTCGTCGAGGATGACGGCCTGCCGCTGGGACGCGAGTGCGGTCACGCCGGACCTCCCTCGCGCACGACGGCGACGCCTCCGGCGGGCACCGTGACCGACCCCGAGACCGGCACGCCCGAGACGATATCGGTGCCCGTGGTCGCGACCGTCGCCGCCGCGTCGGTGTGGTTGAGGACGAAGAGCCAGGATGCGGCGCCGGCCCGCCGGCGCTGCACCTCGACGCCGGGTGACGACGCGGCCACGGGTCGCACGCCGGCCTCCTCGACCATCCGCGCGACGAGCCGCGCCGTGGTGGCGACGTCGGTGCGCGTCGCGACGTACCACGCGACGCCGTCGCCGAGCGCGTGACGCGTGACGGCCGGGCGGCCGGGCACCGGGCCGTCGACGTAGCGCACGACCGGCTCGGCGCCGGCCAGGCGCAGGTCCTCGGTCCAGACGTCGGCGGACCCGCCGTCGTCGAGCATGACGCGCTCGCCGGCCAGCAGCGGCGCGAACTCCTCGACGAGGACGCCGAGCAGCTCGCGGAAGGCCCCGGGGTAGCCGCCGGTGCGGATGTGGTCGTCGGCGTCGACGATGCCCGAGAAGTAGGTGACCACCACGTGGCCCCCGCCCCGGACGAACGCGTCGAGCACAGGAGCGACCGAGTCGTCGACGAGGTACAGGGTCGGCACGACCACGAGGTCGTAGCCGTCGAGGGAGGCGCCGGGCGCGACGACGTCGACGGCGACGCCGAGGTCCCACAGCGCCCGGTGGAACGCACGGGCGCGGTCGGGATAGGCGACGTCCACGCTCGGGTGGCTGTCGAGCTCGCAGCCCCACCACGCCTGCCAGTCCCACACGAGCGCGACGGAGCTCTCGACGCGGCTGCCGGCGACCTCGCCGAGCCGGTCGAGCAGGTCGCCGAGCTCGACCACCTCGCGCCACAGGCGCGTGTCGGTCCCGGCGTGGGGGATGAGTCCCGAGTGGAACTTCTCGGCCCCGGCGACGGACGCGCGAACCTGGAAGACGTTGAAGCCGTCGGCGCCGTGCGCGACCTGCTGCAGCGCGTCGCGGCGCAGCTGCCCGGGTCGCTTGGCCGGGTTGCGCGGCTGCCAGTTCACCGCGCTCGGCGAGGTCTCCATGAGCAGCCACGGCCCGCCGTCGGCGAGCCCGCGCGTCATGTCGGCGCAGAACGCCGCCTCGACGTGCGTGAGGGGGTCGGCGAAGTCGGGGTAGTAGTCGGTCGAGACGACGTCGAGCTCGCGCGCCCAGGCCCAGTAGTCGAGCTGGTTGAACCGGGTCATCACCATGAAGTTCGTCGTGACGGGGACGCCCGGCGAGAGCCGGTGCAGGACGTCGCGCTCGGCCACGAACTCCTCGAGCAGCAGGTCGGACGCGAAACGGCGGTAGTCCAGCTGCTGCGTCGGGTTGGCCCAGGCGCCGTCGGGCGTGAGGCGTGGCGGCAGGATCTCGTCGAGGGCGGAGTAGCGCTGGCTCCAGAACGCCGTGCCCCAGGCGCGGTTGACGCCGTCGACGTCGCCGTGGCGACGGACGAGCCAGTCCCGGAAGCCGGCGGCGCAGGTGTCGCAGTAGCACCGCGACGTGTGGCACCCGTACTCGTTGCCCACGTGCCACATCCGCAGGGCCGGGTGGCCGGCGTAGCGGGTGCCGAGGCGCTCGACGAGCGCGAGCGCGCCGTCGCGCCAGGCCGCCGACGACGGGCAGTAGGCCTGCCGGGCGCCCGGCCAGCGGCGGTGGCCCTCGCGGTCGACGGGCAGCGCCTCGGGGTGCGCCGTGGTCAGCCAGGGCGGGGGTGACGCGGTCGCCGTCGCGAGATCGACCCCGATGCCGGCGCCGGCGAGGCCGTCGAGCACCTCGTCGAGCCAGCCGAACTCGTACCGGTCCGGCGCGGGCTGCAGGTGCGCCCAGGAGAACACCCCGACCGTGGCCAGGGTGACACCGGCGTCGTGCATGAGCCGCCGGTCCTCGGCCCACACGTCGCGCGGCCACTGGTCGGGGTTGTAGTCACCGCCGAAGTGGAGACGCCCGGAGTCCCATGCCACGCACGCAGGGTGGACCCGCGGCGGCACAAAGTCAACATTCTCGAACAGAGCCGTTCCTGGCGATCTGGGGACTGATGTTCGCGGTGATTGACACGCTATGCGGCAAATATGACGAAATATGGTGGAACGATGCTGCTCAGGTCACGGTCCGGACTCGCCGGGAGAAATGTCGAGGAAACATCTTCCCTCAGTCGATCCGGGCCCCTAAGGTGCGGACCTGTTGGGATCTGTGGGATCCCGTTGCTTCGGGAGGTGGCATGACCCAGGGTGCCTCGGTTGAGGACCAGTCTTCGTCGGTGAGCCGTCGGCGCGTGCTCCAGGGCCTCGCCCTGGGCGCAGGTGCGGTCGCGGCGTCTCCGCTGCTCGCGGCCTGCGGGTCGTCGAGCGACTCCGGTACGTCGGCCGCGGCCAGTGGCGGGTCGGCCGCCGGCGGCGGTTCCGTCACGTTCGGCTCCAACGCGTCCGACGCGGTGCCGAAGGCGGCGTACCAGAAGGTGTTCGACGCGTTCACGGCCAAGACCAAGACGCAGGTCGTGGTCAACACCGTCGACCACAACACGTTCCAGGAGCAGATCAACACGTATCTGCAGGGCTCCCCCGACCAGGCGTTCACCTGGTTCTCCGGCTACCGCATGCGGTTCTTCGCCGACCAGGGCCTCTCCACGGACATCAGCGACGTGTGGGCGAAGATCGGCAGCCAGTACAACGAGTCGTTCAAGGGTGCGTCGACCGGCAACGACGGCAAGCAGTACTTCGTGCCCTTCTACTACTACCCCTGGGCCCTCTTCTACCGGAAGAGCGTGTTCAAGGAGCTCGGCCTCGACCCCTCGAAGATCACCACGATCGACGAGCTCAAGGCTGCCGGCGACACGATGAAGAAGGCGGGTCTCATCCCGATCGCCTTCGCGGACAAGGACGGCTGGCCCGCGATGGGCACGTTCGACTACCTCAACGTGCGCACCAACGGCTACGACTTCCACGTCTCCCTCATGGCGGGCAAGGAGTCCTGGACCGACCCCAAGGTCAAGCAGGTCTTCACGACCTGGACCGACCTGCTGCCCTACCACCAGTCCAACGCCCTGGGCCGCACCTGGCAGGACGCCGCCGGCGCCCTGCTCAACAAGAAGGCGGGCATGTACCTGCTCGGCATGTTCGTCGGCCAGCAGTTCCCCGAGGGCCCGGACCGTGACGACCTCGACTTCTTCCCGTTCCCGCAGATCGAGGCGTCGTACGGCATCGACACGGTCGAGGCTCCGATCGACGGCTTCATGCTCTCGAAGTCGACCCAGAACGTCGACGGGGGCAAGGCGCTCCTCGAGTACCTCGGCAGCCCCGACGCGCAGAACATCTACCTCGCGTCCGATCCGAACAACGTCGGGACCAACAACGGAACCGACACCAGCAAGTACAACGCGCTGCAGAAGAAGGCGGCGGAGCTCGTCGGGGCTGCGAAGCACATCACGCAGTTCCTCGACCGCGACACCCGACCGGACTTCGCCTCGACGGTCATGATCCCGTCGCTGCAGAAGTTCATCGCCAAGCCGACGGACATCGACGCGATCCTCGAGAGCGTGGAACAGCAGAAGCAAGCGATCTTCACGAGCTGACGAACGATACTCGGGACATGGCAACCACCACTGCCGCGACGGCGGCGGCGACGGGCAAGACCCGTCGCCGCCGCCGGTCGGTGTTCTCGCGCAGCGACAAGATCGTCCTGGGCTTCCTGATCGGCGTCCCGACGTTCATCGTCATCGCGCTGGTCTGGGTCCCGACGATGCTGTCGATCATCCTGTCGTTCACCTCGTGGAACGGCATCGGCGGCATCAGCCGGATCAAGTTCGTGGGCCTGCGCAACTACGAGCAGATCTTCACGATCTACCCGGCCTTCTGGTCGGCGGTCCGCAACAACATCCTGTGGCTCGTCGTGCTGCTGCTCATCGCGACGCCGCTCGGCATGCTGCTCGCCTACCTGCTCGACAAGGGGCTGCGCGGCAGCCTGTTCTACCAGACGGCCTTCTTCATGCCGGTCGTGCTGTCGCTCGCCGTCATCGGCATCATCTGGCAGTTCATGTACGCCCCGGAGCTCGGCCTGATCAACAACGTCCTGGGCAAGACCGCGCCGAGTGACCAGATCGACTGGCTGGGCAACAGCAACCTCAACATCTGGGCCGCCCTCGTCGCCTCGTCCTGGCGCCATGTGGGCTACATCATGATGATCTACCTGGCCGGCCTCAAGGGCGTCGACGTCTCGCTGCGCGAGGCCGCAGCCCTCGACGGTGCCAGCGAGTGGCAGGCGTTCCGCAAGGTCATCTTCCCGGCGATGCGCCCGGTCAACGTCGTGGTCCTCGTCATCACGATCATCGAGGCGCTGCGCGCGTTCGACCTCGTGTTCATCATCAACGGCGGCCGCAACGGCCTCGAGCTGTTGTCGGTGCTCGTCTACGACAACATCGTCGGGGAGGCCAGCCGCATCGGGTACGGCTCCGCGATCGCGGTGATCCTGCTGCTCATCTCGATCGGACCGATCATGTACTACCTGATCAACGCCTTCCGCAAGGAGAACGCGTGAGCGCCGAGGCGATGTCCGTGGGGATGGCGCACCCCCACGACGCGGCCGTCGACCAGGAGCGCGTCGCGATCCGTAAGCGCAAGAAGAAGAAGCACGTCCTGGCCCAGACCACGCTCGCCGTGCTGTCGGTCCTGTGGCTCCTCCCGATCGTCTGGACGTTCTACATCTCGCTGCGGCCCTACGAGGACACCCAGAGCACCGAGTCGCTCATGGGGTGGCCCAAGCACCTCAACTTCGACAACTACACCAAGGCCTGGCAGCAGTCGGACTTCCTGCACTTCTTCATCAACTCGGCGATCATCACGATCCCCGCGGTGATCATCACGCTGTTCCTCGCGTCGCTGATCGCGTTCGCGGTGAGCCGTTACACGTTCAAGTTCAACCTGGCGCTGCTGCTCGTCTTCACGGCGGGCAACCTGCTGCCCCCGCAGATCATCCTGGTGCCGCTCTACCGCATCTACCTGGCGCTGCCGCTGCCGCACCTGCTCAACGAGAAGGGCGTCTGGTACGACTCCTACTGGGGTGTCGCCGCGATCCACGTCGCCTTCCAGATGGGCTTCGCCACCTTCGTGCTCAGCAACTTCATGAAGGCGCTGCCCACCGAGCTCACCGAGGCGGCCCTCGTCGACGGCGCCGGAGTGTGGACGCAGTACCGCAAGATCATCCTGCCGCTGTGCCGCCCGGCGCTCGCCGCGCTCGGCGTGCTGATGACCACGTGGATCTACAACGACTTCCTGTGGGCGCTGGTCCTCATGAGCACGGGGTCCAAACGCCCCATCACGGCAGCACTGAACAACCTCAAGGGCGAGTACTTCACCGACCTGAACCTGCTGGCCGCCGGCGCGATGATGGCGGCGATCCCGACGCTGATCGTGTTCTTCGTCCTGCAGAAGCAGTTCGTGGGCGGTCTCACCATGGGTGCCACGAAGGGCTGAGCCGCGCCCACGGCGGTCGGCGCGCGCCGTCTCCCCGGCGCCGTCGACCGTCGTTCCCTAGGATCGCGGTCATGGTCGACCAACCCGAGGCACCCCGGTGAGCCAGTTCCTCGTCAACCTCGGCGTGGTCCTGCTCTTCACGCTGGTGGGCGGGTTCTTCGCCGCTGCCGAGATCGCCCTCGTCTCGCTGCGCGAGAGCCAGGTCCAGCGCCTGGCCACCGAGCGCGGCAAGCGCGGCCGGCGCCTCGCCGACCTCGTGGCCGACCCGAACCGGTTCCTCGCCGCGGTCCAGCTCGCCGTGACCACCGCGGGCTTCCTGTCGGCCGGCTTCGGCGCGTCGCAGATGTCGCCGCAGGTCGCCCCGCTGCTCGTCGGCGTCGGGTTGTCGCAGGCCGCCGCCGACGCGACCGCCTTCGTGCTCGTCACCCTGCTGCTCGTCTACCTCTCGCTCGTCCTCGGCGAGCTCACGCCCAAGCGGATCGCGCTGCAGCGCGCGGAGGGCATCGCGGTCGCCACGGCGGGGGTGATCGACGTCCTCGGGTCGATCACCCGTCCGTTCATCTGGCTGCTGTCGCGGTCCACCGACCTGCTCGTGCGCGCCGTCGGCGGGGACCCCAACGCCAACAAGGAGCGCATGAGCGAGGACGAGCTCCGCGGGATCCTGGCCTCGCAGTCGAGCCTGACCCCGCAGGAGCGTGAGCTCATCGACGACGTCTTCGAGGCCGGCGAGCGCGAGGTGCGCGAGGTGATGGTGCCGCGCACCGAGGTCGAGTTCCTCGATGCCACGCTGCCGGCCTACAAGGCGGCCCGGATCGTCATCGAGCTGCCGCACTCGCGCTACCCGGTGTTCCGGGGCTCGCAGGACGACGTCATCGGCTTCGTGCACATCCGCGACATCCTCGCGCCGGACGTCGCCGACCGTGGGATCCGGCTCGAGGACCTCGTCCGCGAGGTGCTCATGCTCCCGGGCAGCAAGGCGGTGCTCCCCGCCATGTTCGAGATGCGGTCCGCGGGCGCGCACCTCGCGATCGTCGTCGACGAGTACGGCGGTACCGCGGGCATCGTCACGCTCGAGGACCTCGTCGAGGAGCTGGTGGGCGACATCCGCGACGAGTACGACGTCGAGGAGCGGGTGCAGCGCTCACCCGGGGCGGACCTCGAGGTCGACGGGCTGCTCAACCTCGAGGACTTCGCCGAGAAGACCGGTTTCGCGCTGCCGGAGGGCCCGTACGAGACCGTCGCCGGCTACGTCGTCGCCGAGCTGGGCGAGCTGCCCGAGGTCGGGACGTCGGTCGAGGTCGCCAACCACGTCCTCACGGTCACCGAGCTCGACGGTCGCCGCGCCGCGCGGATCCGGGTCTCCCGCGCCCCCGTAACCGGTTCGCCGGGTGCCGACCCCGTAGTGGGAGAATCCCCGGCATGACTGGCACCCTCCGCGTCCTGTCCGGCATCCAGCCCACCGCCGGCTCGTTCCAGCTGGGCAACTACCTCGGCGCCGTGCGGAACTGGGTGTCGCTCCAGGACGGGAACGACGCCTACTACATGGTCGTCGACCTCCACGCGATCACGGTCGAGCAGGACCCGGTCGAGCTCCGCCGGAACATCGCACTCGCCTACGCGCAGATCCTCGCCGCCGGCGTCGACGCGTCGAGCTCGACGCTGTTCGTGCAGAGCCACGTGCCCGAGCACGCGCAGCTGTGCTGGGTGATGCAGTGCCTCACCGGCTTCGGCGAGGCCTCGCGGATGACCCAGTTCAAGGACAAGTCCGCGCG
>JAJXTD010000153.1 GCA_021784035.1 Actinomycetes bacterium
CTGGACCATCACCCGGACCGACGGCATCGACCCGCACACCACCGGCTGCTGGACCTTCACCCCACCACGAACCCGGCCCTGACCCCCGCGAGGGCCAGGGCGCACCACCCGTCACCGACACGCACGACGCGCTCGCAGCACGTGGTCGGCTACACGGTTCCCGACTTCTGCCGACCGGACGCGCGTGTACTCCTCGACCCGGCGCCGGCTCCCGCGTCACGAAGGGTCGAGACGACGGTGCATGACGTGGAGACCGACACGGCCGTGCGTGCGGCTGTCGAACGCCGTGCCGTCGGTCGCGACGAACGTGGCCGACGGCGGACGCTCCATCCAGAGCCGGCGCGCCTCGTCGGAGGTGATCGGCCACGGGTAGGCGTAGGTCTCGCCGGCCTCGACGATCGCCGCGAAGAAGGGCCAGATCGCGACCCAGTCGGTCTCCCGGGCGGGACGGATCTCCACGGGTGGACCCTAGCGAGCACGCGGCGACGAAGATCGAAACCGTGACGCTGCGTGCCGATCTGCCGGTTCCACGCCCTTCTGCGATGAACTCGGAGTGACCGACGGCCGGGAACCAACCGGGTTCGGCCCGCGTCGTCGTAGTGTGGACCTGACCCGCCGACAGGTGCTCCTGGTAGCCATGTCCAGCGGGCTGGTCGCCGCATGCTCGAGCCGGACATCTGTGCCCCCGTCCGCCTCGACCCCGGCGGCTGCCGGGACGGGGGTAACCCCCACGACTCCCGTCCCGGCCCCGACCACCGCCGCGCCGGCCGGCAGCACGGCGGCGTTGCCGGCTGCGCGCCCGTGGACGCCGCGGACCGGCGAGGTCGAGCCTGCGGTGAAGTCGCGGGCGACGTCGCTCGTCGAGGCCGTCGGCACCTGGTCGGACGGGGCGGGCGACATCGCACACGCACGTGCGCGAGCGGCCGCGGCCGGGCACGCACCCCGGCTCGCGGACGCACTGGTCCCGCTGCTCGGGACGGCGCGATCGGCCGTCGCCATAGTGCGGGACGCGCAGTACGGCGGGATCCTGACGTCCTCGGCGAGCGTCCTCGTCGTCGTCGACCAGTGGCGCGAGCTGCCGGACGGCACCGTGGTCGCGGGCGGCACGACGGTCGACGTCCGCCTCGTCGCGGCGCGCCCGCGGTGGCGCGTGGTCGAGGTGCTCCCGGCCCGGCCCGGGCCGGCCGCGTCGGCGCTGTCCCGCACGGCGCGGGCGGTGCTGTCCGACGGCAGGATCCGGCTGCCGTACGCCGCCCGGGCCGACGTCGCGTCCGGCGTCGTCCACGACTCGGTCCTGGGCCTGCTCGTGTCCTTGGCCCAGGAGCACGTGGTCGACGTCAGCGTGATCCGCTCGGGCCACCCGCACGTCGTCTTCGGGACCTCACGGACGAGCGACCACAGCCGCGGCCGCGCGGTCGACGTGTGGGCGCTCGACGGGCGGCCGTTCGTCCTGCCCGCGAACCACGCGCTCGCGGCGACGGCGCTGCGCTACGCGGTGGCGCACGGGGCCTACAACGTCGGCGGCCCGGTGCGCCCGAGCGGGCCGGAGTACTTCACCGACCGCACGCACCAGGACCACATCCACCTCGGCCTCCCCCGCTGAGCCCGTCGGCCCGTCAGGGTCGACGGCCCCTCGCGGCCGACCACGCCGACCTCGCCGGCGCACCGGTCACCGCGCGAGGGCGGGCTCGCGCAGGACGCGGTCGAGGGTCGAGACCAGGCGGTCGGCCTCGGCGTCGGTCCACACCAGCGGCGGCTTGATCTTGAGCACGTTGTGGAACGGCCCGTCGATGCTCACGAGGACGCCGAGGTGCCGCATCCGCTCGATCACGTAGGCCGCCTCCGTGTCCGCCGGCTCGAGCGTGTCGCGGTCGCGGACGAGCTCGACCCCGAGATAGAGGCCGAGGCCGCGCGCGTCACCGATCAGCTCGTGCTCCGTCGCGAGCTCGATCACCCCCGCGAGGATGCGTCGGCCGACGTGCTGCGCGCGGAGCGCGAGCCCCTCGCCCTCGATGACGTCGAGCACGGCGTTGCCGATCGCCGCCGAGACGGGGTTGCCGCCGAACGTGTTGAAGTACTCCATGCCGTTCGCGAACGACGCCGCGATCTCCGCCGTGGTGACCACGGCGGCGAGCGGGTGTCCGTCCCCGGCGGGCTTGCCGATCGTGACGACGTCGGGCACGAGGCCCTGAGTCGCGAAGCCCCAGAACGCGGGGCCCACCCGGCCGAAGCCCACCTGCACCTCGTCGGCGATGACCAGTCCACCCGCGGCGCGCACGTGCTCGGCCGACGCCGTGAGGTAGCCGTCGGGCAGGACGACCTGGCCGCCGCAGCCGATCATCGACTCCACGATCAGGCCGGCGAGCCCGCGGCCGTCGGTCGCGCGGACGCAGCGCGCGACGTCGTCGGCGTAGGCGAGGCCGATCGACGGGTCGTACCCCCGGTGGGCACCGCGGTACGGGTCGGGCATGGCCGCGACATGGACCCACGGTGGCGCCCCGCGGCCACCCGGGCCGGCGTGCTTGTAGGGGCTCACGTCGATGAGAGCCTGGGTGTGGCCGTGATAGCCGTGCTCCACGCAGATGACGTCCTGGGCGCCGGTGTGCGCGCGGATCAGCCGCAGGGCGAGGTCGTTCGCCTCGCTGCCGGAGTTGACGAAGAAGCAGACCGACAGCGGCTCGGGCAGCGTGGCGGTGAGCCGCTCGGCGTAGCGCAGCACCTCCTCGTGGAGGTAGCGCGTGTTGGTGTTGAGCACCGCCATCTGCCGCGCGCCGGCACGCACCACGTGCGGGTGCGCGTGACCGACGTGCGCGACGTTGTTGACCGAGTCGAGGTACGTCCGCGCCTCGTCGTCGTACAGGTACGCGCCGATGCCGCGGGTGATCCGCAGCGGGTCGTCGTAGGAGACGCTGAGGTTGGGCCCGAGCAGGCGGTGCCGGTCGGCGAGCGTCTCGCCCACGCTGCGCACCCGCGGTGCGGCCAGCGACTCGGGGAGACCGAGCAGCAGCGCCGGGTCCGGCGAGAGGCCCAGCCACGTCGTCCGCTGCGACGGGACCGCGACACCCGGATAGTCCACGTCGAGGCCGAGCAGGTCGAGGATCACCTGCACGTGCACGTGCGGCGCCCAGTCCCCGTTGCGCGGCGGCGCGCCGATCCAGCCGATGACGTCGCCGGCCTCGACCGCGTCGCCCGCGCGCAGGTGGGTGAGCGTCTCCGGTGAGAGGTGCCCGTAGAGCGAGTAGAACGGGACGCCGCCGTCCGTCGCGTGCTCGAGGATCACCATGGGGCCGTAGTCGAGTCGCGCGGTGTTGTCATTCACCCGGTGCACCCGTCCGGGCCGCGGTGCGTGCAGCGGGGTGCCGGCGCGGGCCCACAGGTCGGTGCCCAGGTGCACGGTGCGGCGCTCGGCCGCCGGGTCCAGGTCCGCGCCGAACTCGGGCGCGGTGTAGAGGAGCCGCGCCTCGCCGTACCCCCCGACGCCGATCGCGTCGGGGTCGCCGTCGACGTCCCGGCGGATGAGCACGTCGAACCGCTCCGGACCGGCACCGACGTCCTGGGCGGCGAACAGGTCGCTGCCCACCGACAGGTCGAGCGGGAAGATCCGGAGGTCGGTCCACGGCCGCCCGAACAGCGGGGCGGCAGGCGACGAGGCGAGGTGCGCGCGCACGGCGGCCGCGTCCGGGTGCGGCTCGAAGCCGCACACGTCGCGCAGGCGGTACAGCGCGCGACGCGGGTCGATCGAGAGCAGCAGCTCGAGCGCCTGCCAGGCGGGTGCCTCGCTGACGGTCAGGTAGGGGTCGTCCGGGCGCTGGGCGGACTGCGCCGCGGCGTGCACGCCGCTGAGTGCGAGCCGGGCGAGCAGGAGGTCCCACAGCACCTCGATGTCGGCCTCGGTGAGCGGGTACTCGGCGTGGAACCCGGCGGCGATGTCGACGAGCGCCTCGACCGGGTCCGCGGAGCGCAGCGGGTGGTACGCCGCGGCCACGGCGATCTCCGCGACCACCACCGAGTGCACGAGGTCGCCGAAGTCGATGAGCCCGCACACGCGGGTGAACCGCTCGGCCGGACGCTCCCGCGTGCCCGGGTCGACGAGCACGTTGTGGTCGTTGGCGTCCCCGTGGATCACCGCGCGGCGCAAGGCGCCGAGGCGCGGCTCGACGTGGGTCGCGAACCGGTCGAGCACCCGGTCGAGCAGCGCGACCCGGTGCGGGTCCGTCACGGCGGCCCGGGTCTCCGCGGCGACGGCGGGCAGCCGGACCACGTCCCAGTGGAAGTCGCGCCGCGCGTGCGGGTGGTCGAACCCCTCGAGCGAGCGCGCGAGCCGGCCGAGCACGGTGCCGAGGTCGCGACGCAGCCGCTGCGACGGCGCCTCGACGTCGGCGAGCAGGACGCCCGGGAGGTGGTGCATGAGCCGCACGAGATGACCGTCGACGAGCGGGATCTCCTCCCCGGAGCGGGCGGATCGCGGGGCCTGGACCGGCACACCGGCGGCGGCGGCCAGCGCGGCGGCCTGCGCCTGCGCCTCGAGGACCTCGCGCTGCTCGAGGGCGTTGGAGACCTTGAGGACCCAGGTGGTGCCGTCCTCGGCGTCGAGGCGGAAGTTCCGGTCGCGCTCGCTCGGCAGCTCGCAGGCGGCGGCGACGACGCCGAAGACGTCCCGGGCGATGCGCTCCGCGTCGGCGGCGGACGTCGGCGGGGTGTGGTCGAGCAACGACATGCCAGCACCCTAGGTGCTGGCATGTCGGGAGCGGCGTCGGAGCCCGGCTGCGCCGCGACCGGCCCGGGTCGCCGGCGCCAGGCCATGCACGCCGCGCGTGTGACAGTGCCCACGATGCGGCGCGCGGGGCGATTTCCCCGGCGCACCGGCGCAGAATGAGGGCCATGGCGATCCTCGGTCAGGCGCACGTACCGGAAGCACTCACCGACGACGATGTACCCGGCGGCCCTCCCGTCGCCGTCCTCGACGGGAACGAGGCCGCCACCCTCGTCGCGCACAAGCTCTCGGACGTCTGTGCCATCTACCCGATCACCCCCGCGTCGGTCATGGGCGAGCTCGCCGACGCCTGGAGCGCCGCAGGGCGGACCAACCTCTGGGGCTCGGTCCCCGAGGTCATCGAGATGCAGTCCGAGGGCGGCGCGGCCGCCGCGCTCCACGGCGCGGTGCAGAAGGGCGCGCTGGCGACGTCCTTCACCGCGTCCCAGGGCCTGCTCCTCATGATCCCGACGATGTTCAAGGTCGGTGGCGAGCTCACCCCCACCGTCCTCCACGTCGCCGCGCGCGCCGTCGCCACGCACGCGCTGTCGATCTTCGGCGACCACTCCGACGTCATGGCCGTGCGGTCGACCGGCTGGGCGATGCTCTGCGCGTCCGACGTCCAGGAGGCCCACGACTTCTCGCTCGTGGCGCACGCGTCGACCCTGCGGTCCCGCGTGCCGTTCCTCCACTTCTTCGACGGGTTCCGCACCTCGCACGAGGAGTCGACGATCCGCCTGCTGTCCGACGACGACCTCCGGGCGGTCGTGCGCGAGTCCGACGTCCTCGCGCACCGGGCCTACGGCCTCACGCCCGAGGCGCCCGTGATCCGCGGCAGCGCGCAGAACCCGGACGTGTTCTTCCAGGCCCGGGAGGCCGCGAACCAGCACTACGAGGCCGTTCCCGGGACCGTCGCCGAGGTCATGGCCGAGCTCGGCGCGCGCACCGGGCGCGAGTACCACCTGGTCGACTACGTCGGGCACCCGGAGGCCGACCGCGTCATCGTCGCGATGGGTTCGGCGACCGGGACGATCCGCGAGACGGTCGACGTGCTCGTCGGCGAGGGCGAGCGGGTCGGCCTCGCGATCATCCGCCTCTACCGGCCGTTCCCCGCGGCGGCCCTGCGCGCCGCCCTCCCGGCCACGGTCACGCGCATCGCCGTCCTCGACCGCACGAAGGAGCCCGGCGCACCGGCCGAGCCGCTACACCTCGACGTCATGTCGGCGTTCTCCGGCGAGTCGGGCACGCTTGTCACGGGCGGCCGCTACGGCCTCGGCTCCAAGGAGTTCACGCCGGCCGACGCCAAGGCGGTCTTCGACGAGCTGGCCCTGCCGGACCCGCGTCCGCGCTTCACCGTCGGCATCGTCGACGACGTCACCCACCTGTCCCTCGACGTGGACCCGACGTTCGTCGTCCCCACCCGCGCGGTCCAGGCGATGTTCTTCGGGCTCGGCAGCGACGGCACGGTCGGTGCGAACAAGACCTCGATCAAGCTCATCGGCGAGCACACCGACCTGCACGCGCAGGGCTACTTCGTCTACGACTCGAAGAAGTCCGGCTCGATGACCGTGTCGCACCTGCGGTTCGGCCCCGACCCGATCCGCTCCTCGTACCTCATCGACGAGGCCGACTTCGTCGCGTGCCACCAGTTCGGCCTGCTCTCGCGCGTGGACGTGCTCGCCCACGCCCGGCCCGGGGCGACCGTGCTGCTCAACAGCCCGTACGGCCCCGACGAGGTCTGGGACCACCTGCCCGACGTCGTGCAGCACCACGTGATCGACAAGGGGCTCGACCTCTGGGTCATCGACGCCGCGTCGATCGCGAAGGCGGCCGGCCTCGGCCCGCGCATCAACACGGTCATGCAGCCGTGCTTCTTCGCCCTGGCCGAGGTCCTCCCGTCGGAGGAGGCGTTCCGGCTGATCAAGGACAGCATCGAGAAGTCCTACGGCAAGCGCGGGTCGCACATCGTGGAGCGCAACCACCGGGCGATCGACCTCGCCCTGGCCAGCCTCGCGCGGGTCACCGTGCCCGAGCACGCGACGAACGCGCGCACGGTGGCCGTCGCCCGCGTCGAGAGCGTCGTCGAGACGCTCATCGGCGGGCGTGGCGACAGCCTGCCGGTCAGCGCGATGAGCGTCGACGGCACGTTCGCCACGGGCACCGCCGCGCTGGAGAAGCGCGCCCTCGCCGACGAGATCCCGATCTGGGACCCGGCGCTGTGCATCGACTGCGGCAAGTGCGCGATCGTCTGCCCGCACGCCGCGATCCGGATGAAGGTGTTCGACCCCGAGACCGCGGTCGCGCCGCCCGAGGGCTTCAAGTCCAAGCCCTACGGCGGGCACGAGCTCCCCGCCGGCACGATGCTCACGGTGCAGGTCGCTCCGGACGACTGCACGGGCTGCGGCATCTGCGTCGCCGTCTGCCCCGTGCGCGACAAGGCGAACCCCGACCACAAGGCCATCGACCTCGAGCCGGCCCTCGTGCACCGCGACCTCGAGCGGCCGTCGTTCGAGTACTTCATCGAGCTCCCCGAGGTCGACCGGTCGCTCGTGCGCACCGACACCGTCAAGGGGTCGCAGCTGCTCCAGCCGCTGTTCGAGTTCTCCGGAGCGTGCGCCGGCTGCGGAGAGACGCCGTATCTCAAGCTCGTCACGCAGCTCATGGGCGACCGCATGGTCGTGGCCAACGCCACCGGCTGCTCCTCGATCTACGGCGGCAACCTGCCGACGACGCCGTGGGCCAAGGACCGCGACGGGCGCGGCCCGGCCTGGGCCAACTCGCTGTTCGAGGACAACGCGGAGTTCGGGCTCG
>JAJXTD010000154.1 GCA_021784035.1 Actinomycetes bacterium
CGTCGACCTCGACCACCTCGCCGCCGGCCTCGGTGGGGAGCTGCCCATCCCGGGTCGGGAGCAGCCGGTGCTGCTGCCGAGCGAGTCGGTCCGGCGGATCCTGTGCGACGCCGACCTGCACCCGGTCATCACTACCCAGCCGGACGGCTGCACCTCGAGCGACGCCACGGGCGGGTGGCGGGCGGCGCTGCTCGACCGGCTCCGCGACCGGGCCCGCGGCGTGCTCTACCTCGGCCGGACCCAGCGCACCGTCCCCGCGCGGCTCCGCCGGGCGCTGGAGGTCCGGGACCGGCACTGCGCGTTCCCCGGCTGCCACGTCGACATCACCCGCACCCACGCCCACCACGTCCGCGAGTGGGAGAACGGCGGGGACACGGACATCTCGAACACCGTGCTCCTGTGCATCCGGCATCACCACGCGGTGCACGAGGGCGGCTGGACCATCACCAGCACCGACGGGGTCGACCCGCACACCACCGGCTGCTGGACGTTCACCCCACCACGAACCCGGCCCTGACAGCAGGGCGCACGATCCATCACACCGTGCCTGGCGGCCCACCCGTCGCCGGGCAGTTCGACGACGCGCACACGCGAACGCCGGCGCCGTAACCCTCGTTCCGGGAAGCCGGTCGACCGGGCACGCGCCCGGCCCCCGGGCGCACCCACGACAGCAGGAGGTGTTGATTTCCGGGCACATCCGAGGAGCGGCACGGGTACTCGCCACTCCATGCCAGCTGCTCGTTCGACGCACCGCCATGTGGGACGTCACTGCGCCGTGTGCTGCGTCTGGCACCATCGCTGAGGTGCGCATCGTCACGGTTGAGGCGGAACGGCAGGAGAACCGCGCGTCCCCGGTCCGCTCGTTGCACAGGGAGCTGACTTCGTGAGGCAAGTCCCCCCGTCAGTGCGCGCCGCGTGGGGACTCGTCGGCGAAGTCGAACGACTGGACGGCGGCCAGGGCACCAGTGTCCGGGTCGGCCCCATCGTGCTGAAGCCCCAGCCGGACGAGGTCCTCGTGGCCTGGCAAGCGCAGCTGTGCCACCGCATCTCCGCGACCGGGTTCAGGCTCCCTCCTCCGGTGCCTGCCCGTGACGGCAGGCTCGTCGTCGACGGCTGGTCCGCTACGGCACACGTCGGCGGCGAGCCCGTCCCCGAGGACGACCCCAGCGCGAGCTCGTGGCTCCCGGTACTCGCCGCGTCGCGTGCCTTCCACACCGCCCTGGCTGATGAGCCTCGACCACCCTTCCTCGACCGACGCGACGACCGGTGGGCGCGCGCCGACCGCATCGCATGGCATGAGGCCGACCCGGACAGCGTGGGCCCGCGCTCGCGCGAGCTGATAGCAGGCATGGGAGGGCTCGTCGACGACGAGGGTCTGCCACGGCAGATGGTGCACGGTGATCTGTCAGGCAACGTGCTGCTTGCCGACCCGACGCCGCCCGCCATCATCGACATCTCCCCCTACTGGCGCCCTGCCGCGTACGCCGACGCTGTGGTGGTCGTAGACGCGCTGCTGTGGTGGTCCACCGACCCGGCGCTCGTCCAGCTCAGTCGGCCGACGACCGTCAGCTCAGTGCAGTGGCGGTCGCTGCTGACCCGGGCGCTGGTGTTCCGCCTGTTCGCCTTCGACGAGCCGCGTCGCGACGTCCTTGACATCAACGACCAGCTGCCTCGCTACGCCGCGGTCCTGGGCCACCTGAGGTCCGACGTCATGCGTTAGGCCATCGTCAACCCGCCACGGTCGAGAGCTTCGCCGCGATGGACCGCCGTCCCCAGCAGTCAGCGCGCGCGGAAGTCCAACGGGCTGTATCGCGGTCCCCGTGCCGGGCGCGAGATGCCGGTGAGCTCGACGAGGCGGGCGACCCGTCCGCGATGACCGGTCCACGGCTCGAGCAGCTCGGCGAGCCGCTCGTCGGTGCCGTCGGTCTCGCCGGTGAGGGCGTGGACGACGTTGGCGGCGAGGTGGAAGTCGCCGTAGCTCACCGCGTCGGCGTCGCCGAGCGAGCGGGCGGCGACCTCGGCGGACGTCCAGACGCCGATGCCGGGGACCGCCTGCATCCGGGCTCGCGCCACGTCGTGCGGCAGGTCGACGCACTGCTCGAGCCGGCCGGCGTACGACACGGCCCGCAGCACGGTGGCCGAGCGCGAGCCGTCGACGCCCGCGCGATGCCACTCCCACGAGGGGACGGCCGCCACGACGTCGGGCGCGGGGAAGACGCGCATGCCCTCCGGTGCCGGGCCCGGTGCGGGGTCGCCGTACGACGTGAGCAGCCAGCGCCACGCCCGCCGGGCCTCGAGACCGGTCACCCGTTGCTCGAGCACCGCGGCCACGAGGACCTCGAGGACCACGCCGACCGCGGGCGTGCGCATCCCCGCGCCGACGCGACGCCACTGCTCGGCGACGAGCGGGTGCAGCGACGCGTCGAACGTCGAGACGTCGTCGGCGACCCCGAGGGTCCGGGGCAGCCGCTCGGTCGCCCACCCCGCGCCGGGGCCCCACGCCGTCGACGACACCACTCCGTCGACGACCGACAGGCGCTGCGTCGCGGGACCGTCCGGGGTGCGCATGGTGCGCCAGAGGGCGCGGTCGGGGGTACGCCGGTACGCCGGGTCCGACCGGCCGCGCTGGAGGCCGCCGAGCGTGGCGCCGAGGTTGACCGGCCACGAGGGCCGCCACTCGCGGACGACGCCGTCGCTCATCGACGCCGAGTTCAGCGGTCGGAGGAGAAGCGCACGGCGGTCTCGCCGAGCGCGACGCCGGGCCAGACCCGCGCGCCGCGGACGAGCTCGTTGCCCGGGCCGATCATCGCGCGGTCGCCGACGACCACGCCGTCGAGATGGGCACCGGTGCCGATGATCGCGCCGCGGCCGATGACCGAGTCCTTGACGAACGCGCCGGCGGCGATCATCGCCCCGTCGAACAGCGAGGAGCCGTCCACGATCGCGCCGGAGCCGACCGTCGCACCGGCACCGACGAACGTCCCGCCGCGCAGGATGGCGTCGGGCTCCACCTCGGCGCCGGGCCGCACGAGGTACTCGCCGGTCGGGCCGGGCAGCGCGGGGCTCGGCGCCCGGCCGGTCACGAGGTCCTTCGACCCCTGGACGAACGCGAGCGGGGTGCCGAGGTCGAGCCAGTAGCCGTCGTCCACGAAGCCGGTGACGACCGCGCCGGACCGCAGCAGGTCCGGGAACGTCTCGCGCTCCACGGACACCGGGCGCCCCACCGGGATCGTGTCGATGAGCGACCGCCGGAAGACGTAGCAGCCGGCGTTGATCTGGTCGGTCACGCACTCCTCGGGCGTGGCCGGCTTCTCGAGGAACTGCAGCACGCGGCCGTTCGCGTCCGTCGGCACGAGGCCGTAGGCCCGCGGGTCGTCGACGCGCGTGAGGTAGAGCGACACGTCCGCGGAGTCGTCGCGCCAGCGCTTCACCTGCCCGGCGATGTCGTGCCCGGTGAGCAGGTCACCGTTGAAGATGAGGACGGGGTCGCCGGGACGGCTCTTGAGGTACGGCGCGACATGGCGGATCGCCCCGCCGGTGCCCATCGGCACGTCCTCCGTCGCGTAGACGAGCTCGACGCCGAAGCGCGAGCCGTCGCCGAAGTACTCGGCGAACACCTCGGGCTTGTACGAGGTGCCCAGGATGACGCGCGTGACACCGGCCTCGCGGGCCCGCGCGATCTGGTGCTCGGTGCACGGGACACCGGCGACGGGGAGCATGGGCTTCGGCGTGGTCACGGTGAGCGGACGTAGCCGCGTTCCCTGGCCGCCGACGAGGAGGACTGCTTCGAGCACGGGGTCACTGTCCCACACCCGTCGGCCCCGCTCGGGCGTCGTACTGTCGGCCCGTGACACCGACCACCGTCGACCAGGGGCTGCGCGCGATCCTGTCCCGCGACCCGGCGCAGCCGCTCATCACCTACCTCGGGCCGGGCGGCGAGCGCACGGAGCTCTCGGCCCGCACGTTCGAGAACAACGTCGCGAAGGCCGCGAACCTGCTCCGGGACGACGCCGACGTCAGGCCCGGCTCGCGCGTCGCGCTGCTGCTCCCGGTGCACTGGCAGACCGCCGTGTGGCTCGGGGCGTGCGCCGCGACCGGTTGCGTGGCGTGGCTCGACGGCGACCCCGCGGACCCGTTGTCCGACGTCAGCGTGACGGGTCTCGACCGACTGGACGCCCCGCGGGCACCACTCGCCCTCGCCACCTCGTTGCACCCCTTCGGCATGCCGTTCGCCGCACCGCTGCCCGCCGGTCTGCTCGACGCGGCCGTCGAGGTGCGCGCGCACGGCGACAGCTTCACGCCGTACGCCGAGGTCCCGGGCGACTCCCCGTGGATCGTGGCCGGTGACCGCGCGTGGACGCAGACCGACGCGCTCGACGACGCCGTCGCGGTCGCGGCGTCGGTTGGGCTCGCCGTGGGCGGCCGTCTCCTGTGCGACGTCACGACGGCGCGTGGGGACGCCGTCCTGGCGATGCTCGCAGTGCCGCTGGCGCTCGGCGGCTCCGTGGTCCTGCTGGCCGACCCGGCGTCCGACGTCGACGCCGTCGCGGCGCGCGAGCGCTGCACCGCCGTCCTGCGCTGATCAGAGAGGGGGCAACGTCCAGGACGTGGGGACCATGACGGTTCTGCCCCGGTTCGTCCCTCGGCCGTGACCCGGGAAACGCTCAGCAGGTGCACAGCAGCCGTGGCCGGAGAGGCCCTCGGAAGCCCGTAAAATGGGGCGGTGAGCGCCTCAGAACCCCCTGCCGGGAGCGACCGACGCCGGCACAGCGTGCTGCGGCGCGCGGTCGCCGTGGCCAGCGTGATGACGGTGCTCGCGACGACCGTGAGCGCGGCCGGCTGGTTCTCCCTCAACCGCCTCTCCGGGAACATCACGACCGTCGACGTCACGTCGCAGCTCGGCACGCGCCCCACGAAGGCCTCGCCGTCGCAGCCCGCGGAGTACGAGCCGATGAACATCCTCGTGATGGGCACGGACACCCGCACCGGACAGGGCAGCGGCTACGGCATCGCCGCGGACACCGCGAGCGGCACGGGCCACAGCGACACCACGATCCTGTTCCACATCTCCGGCGACCGGCAGCACGCCCTCGCGGTGAGCATCCCGCGCGACTCGTGGGTCACCCGGCCGTCGTGCACGGGTTCGGGCACCGTGACCGGGCGGATCAACACCGCGTTCGCCGAGGGCGGGGCGGGGTGCGCGATCAAGGCCGTCGAGAAGCTCACCGGCGTCTTCATCGATCACTACATCGTCGTCGACTTCAACGGCTTCAAGGCCGTCGTCGACGCGCTCGGCGGCGTCCAGGTCTGCCTCACCACGGCGGTCAACGACCCCAAGAGCCACCTCGACCTCTCGGCCGGCCCGCACCTGCTCACCGGTGACCAGGCGCTGGCCTTCGCCCGGGTGCGCCACGGGATCGGTGACGGCTCGGACATCAGCCGCATCGGCCGTCAGCAGGACTTCCTCAGCTCGATCATCCGGGCGGCGACGGACAAGGGGCTGCTGCTCGACCCGACGAAGCTCTACTCCGTGCTCAGTGCCGTGACCGACTCGCTCACGACCGACCCGCAGATGGGCCGGTTCGACTTCGAGCAGCAGCTCGCGGTGAGCCTCGCCTCGATCCCGCCGAAGAACATCACGTTCGTCACCGTGCCGTGGACCCCGCGGTCCGACGGCGCCACGGTCTCGTGGAACGAGCGGCAGGCCGACAAGATCTGGGCCGCCATCAAGGCCGACGTGCCCTACGGGCCCGCCGCCGCCACCAGGCCCTCCGGCGAGAAGCCACTCACCGTTGCCCCGGACAAGATCCGCGTGCGGGTGCTCAACGGCACGGGTACGGCCGGCGCGGCGAGGAGGGCCGCCGCACTGCTCACAGCCGAGGGCTTCGTCGTCGTCGGCACCGGCAACGCCCCCAGCTCGCCGGTGCTCTCGTCGATCTCCTACCCCGCCGCCTACACGGAGTCGGCCCGGACGCTGGCCTACGCCACGTCCGTGTCGACGCCGACCGTCGGCGGTACCGGCAGCACGCTGACCCTCGTCGTGGGCTCGGACTGGACCGGCACGCTCAAGCCGGTCGTCGTCCCCGACCCGAGCTCGATCGGGACGACGGTGAAGACCGCCGACAAGGCCGTCTGCTCCTCCTGAAACCCCGTCCGCCGTGTCGCGCCGCCCGGCTGCGGGCGCGACGGCTCCGCGCGCATGGGTAGAGTCCGACCGCACCCGAGACGTGGGAGGACGGACGCGATGGCGCTGGACAAGGTCGTGGGCTCGGCGGCGGAGGCGGTGGCCGACGTCGGCGACGGCGCCACGCTGGCGGTGGGTGGCTTCGGGCTGTGCGGCGTACCGAGCGTGCTCATCGCCGCGCTGCTGGAGAACGGCGCGAAGGACCTGTCGGTCGTGTCGAACAACTGCGGCGTCGACGAGTGGGGTCTGGGGATCCTGCTGTTCGCCAAGCGGATCGCGCGGATGACGTCGTCCTACGTCGGGGAGAACAAGGAGTTCGAGCGCCAGTTCCTCCACGGCGAGCTCGAGGTGGAGCTGATCCCGCAGGGCACGCTGGCCGAGCGGCTGCGCGCCGGTGGAGCGGGGATCCCGGCGTTCTACACCCCGGCCGGGGTCGGCACCCAGGTCGCCGACGGCGGGATGCCGTGGCGCTACACCGCCGACGGCGGCGTCGCGGTCGCGTCGCCGGCGAAGGAGACCCGCGAGTTCGACGGGCGCGACTACGTCCTCGAGCGCGGCATCACCACCGACTTCGCCCTGGTCCGCGCGTCGGTCGGCGACCGGCACGGCAACCTGGTGTTCGACAAGTCCACCCGCAACTTCAACCCGCTGGTCGCGACCGCCGGGCGCATCACGATCGCCGAGGTCGAGCACCTCGTGGAGCCCGGCGAGATCGACCCGCAGAACGTCCACACCCCCGGCGTGTTCGTGCAGCGCGTCGTCGCGCTCACCGAGGAGCAGGCAGCCGACAAGCGCATCGAGCGCCGCACCGTGACCAAGGAGGCCTGAGCGATGGCGCTCACCCGTGACGAGCTGGCGGCCCGCGTCGCCCTCGAGCTGCGCGACGGCGAGTACGTCAACCTCGGCATCGGCCTCCCGACCCTGGTGCCGCAGTACCTCCCGGCCGACGTCACCGTCGTCCTGCAGTCCGAGAACGGGATCCTCGGCACCGGCCCCTACCCCACCGACGACAAGGTCGACGCCGACCTGATCAACGCCGGCAAGGAGACCGTCACGATCCTGCCCGGAGCGAGCTTCTTCGACTCCGCGACCAGCTTCGGGATGATCCGCGGTGGGCACATCGACGCCGCGATCCTCGGCGCCATGCAGGTCTCCGTCACCGGCGACATCGCGAACTGGATGATCCCCGGCAAGATGGTCAAGGGCATGGGCGGCGCGATGGACCTCGTCCACGGCGCCAAGCGCGTCATCGTCATGATGGAGCACGTCGCCAAGGACGGCACCCACAAGATCGTCCAGGAGTGCTCCCTCCCGCTGACCGGGCGGTCCGTCGTCGACCGCATCATCACCGACCTCGCCGTCATCGACGTCACCCCC